>NZ_JBLIQL010000025.1:0-67494 GCF_047525655.1 Pontibacter sp. 13R65 | reverse complement strand
GAACAGGAAAGCGGTATAGAGAAGCCTCTACACCGCTTTACCGGATCCGATTGGCACTGGCAAATCTCCTCAATGAGTTTATCGCCTACTCCCGCTTAAAAAATTCGGGATGAGTCATGTCTTTATTTTTAAAAGTAATTTGATTTAAGAAAACTTCTCCTGCAGTCCGCGTATAAAGGGCACATTGTTCTAGTTTAAAAGCTAACAAGTCGCTGTGATCCCGATTAAAATACATACGCAACCAGACGACTCCACCTGCGGCCCCACCAGCCTGCATGCGGTTTATCGTTATTTCAACGATCCGATTCCACTCAACGAGGTTATCAGAGAAGTTCCTTATCTAGACGAAGGCGGAACGCTGGAAGTTTTGCTGGCCAGCCATGCCCTGAAACGGGGCTACCGCGCCCGCATCTACACCTACAACCTACACGTATTTGACCCAACCTGGTTTAAGCTGGAGAACGAAGAAATTATTCAGAAACTGGAGGAGCAGCTTTTGTTAAAAAAGCACAGCAATAAGTTTAAGCGGGCTACCAATGCCTACATAGAGTTTCTGGAGTTGGGAGGGGAACTACGATGTACCGACCTCACTAAGGGCTTGCTGCGGAAATATTTTGAACAGGGTGTGCCGCTGCTCACTGGCCTTAGCGCTACTTACCTGTACCAGAGCGCCAGAGAATTTACCGACAAGCTTGGCGATTCTGTCTACGACGATGTACAAGGATTCCCGATGGGCCATTTTGTAGTGCTCTGCGGGTTTGCCGAAGACCAAAAACACATTGTGGTAGCCGATCCGTACAAAGAAAATCCCTTTTTTAAAAATAACTATTACGAGGTGAATGTGTCGCGGCTCCTGAATTCAATTATGCTCGGCATGGCTACCTACGATGCCAATCTATTGGCTATTCAGCCAGCTTTATCAGATTCTCCTCAGGACTAAACCATGCGAAAGATAGTTGTGGTAGATTACCCCAAGGATTGGGGTGTCACGATAGAAGATGTAGAGGTGGTGGATGTACAGAAATACCTAACCGACACAACCTACACCGAAATAAAAAACGCGCGCATATTTAACCTCTGCCGCACTTACCGCTATCAATCGGCAGGTTATTATGTATCGTTATTGGCAGAGGCACGTGGTCATAAGCCCATCCCGAGTGTGACCACCATGCAAGACCTGAAGACCCAGACTATAGTGAGGGCCATTACGGTGGAGATAGAGGATCTGATAAAGAAAAGCCTGGGTTCGCTCCGGTCTCAGACCTTTACCCTTAGTATTTATTTCGGACAGAATGTGGCCAACAAATACGAAAAGCTTTGCAAGCAGCTGCACGACCTTTTTCAGGCCCCCTTGCTCAGAGCTCAATTTGTAAAAAAAGATGTGTGGGTGCTGCAGAGTGTATCGTCTATCCCCATAAATGAGGTGCCGGATCACCATTGGAAGTACTTGGAGGATTTTGCTAAATCGTATTTTGCCCGCCACCGCTTTTCTGGTGCGCGGCTTAACCGTAAGGTGTATGATCTGGCAATTTTAGTAGACCCTGACGAGAAAGAGCCGCCATCAGATAAAAAAGCCATCCAGCACTTCATGGACGCTGCCGAAAGCCTGGGGTTTTATGCAGAACTCATCACTAAAGATGATTACAGGAGGCTGGCTGAGTTCGATGCCTTGTTTATAAGAGAGACCACTTCCGTAAACCATCATACCTACAAATTTGCACGGAAAGCCTACGCCGATGGATTGGTGGTGATAGACGATCCGGTATCTATTTTGCGGTGCACCAACAAAGTGTATCTGGCTGAATTACTGGCAAAAGCAAAAGTGCCTACTCCAAAAACCATTATCATTCACAAAGAGAACCGCGATCAGGTGGTGAAGGAACTGGGGCTGCCTTGTGTTCTTAAAACGCCCGACAGCTCTTTTTCGCAGGGTGTAGTTAAAGCCAAAGACGCAGATAGCCTGGCGGAGGAGCTAAGTAACATGTTGGCAGATTCGGAGCTGATTATAGGGCAGGAATATATACCCACTGATTATGATTGGCGTATAGGTATTCTCGATAAACAACCCTTGTATGCCTGTAAATATTATATGGCCAAAGGCCATTGGCAGATCTACAACTGGCAAGGTAAAAAGCGACAGGATACAGCAGGAGCTGTAGAGACAGTACCGTTTGAACAAGTTCCCTTTGTGGTCATGCACACAGCTTTGAAAGCTGCTAACCTGATAGGTGATGGATTATATGGTGTAGATGTAAAAGAAATAAATGGAAAAGCCTACATCATTGAGGTGAATGATAACCCCAGCATAGATTCGGGCTATGAGGATCAGATACTGAAAAAAGATTTATATCTCTCCATATTAAAGTCCATCAAAAAGCGTATCGATAACCATAAAAATTTTAGGGCAGATGCATAGCAGGAAAAAGGTGCTGCACTTGTTTGAAGGGTTTGGCATTGAGTTGGAGTACATGATCGTGGATAAGAGTTCACTGCGCGTGCTCCCTATTGCCGACAAACTCATTTATGACGAAGTAGGGGCCTATGTTTCAGATGTTGAATTTGGGTCCATTGCCTGGTCTAATGAGCTGGTGCAGCATGTCATAGAACTTAAAACACAGTTTCCTGCTAATTCGCTGGTTGGACTTTGTGAGCAGTTTCAGGAGCATGTGCAGAAGATCAACCACATGCTTGCTAAGTATAATGCCATGCTGCTACCAACTGGCGCGCATCCTTTAATGAACCCTTTTACTGAAACAGTGCTTTGGCAGCATGAATACAGTTCAGTATACGAAGCTTACAACCGGATATTCGACTGCAGGGGCCATGGCTGGTCGAACCTCCAGAGCACCCATATTAATTTGCCTTTTGCTAACGATGAGGAATTTGCAAAACTGCATGCAGCTATTCGGCTCTTGTTGCCGCTCATTCCAGCGCTAAGTGCTTCCTCTCCGATAATGGAAGGAAAATTAACAGGCTTGCAGGACACTCGTATTGAAGTGTACCGGCATAATCAGCAAAAGATTCCCTCAATTGCTGGCAAGATCATTCCTGAGCCTGTTTACTCGCGGCAGCAGTACGAAGAGCTAATATTAAATCCAATTTATGCCGATGTTGCCCCATACGATGAGGAGGGGGTATTGCGGGAAGAGTTTGTAAACTCCCGCGGCGCCATTGCCCGTTTTACCCGGAACGCCATTGAAATACGCTTGATAGATATTCAGGAATGTCCTCTGGCAGATCTTGCCATAGCGCAAGCCATCACAGGCGTACTGCAGGCATTAGTTGCATCAAGATGGCAACCCGTAGAATTGATAAAAGATTATGATACACAACTGTTGGCTGATTTGCTGTTGCAGATCATTCATACAGGACAGGAGACCCTGATTCAGGATCAGCAGTTATTAGCCTGCTTTGGTCTTGAAACTGCCAAGCCCTGCACAGCAGGCGAACTCTGGAAATATGTAGTGGCCGAAACAGGTGCTTTAGATAAGCAGCCTGAGTTGCTTGCTGCCCTACAAATAATCCTGACTCAGGGAAATCTGGCAAAACGCATTGCAGATAGTTTGGGTGAAGCGCCCACGCAGGAAGCAATACAACACGTTTACCAGAAACTGGCCACCTGTCTTAACCTTGGACAACTATATAACCTGAATGCTTATGCCAAAAATTTTACTCACTTGTGAGCACGGTGGTAATTACATACTGCCAGCATTTCAATGTTACTTTAAAGGAAAGGAGAACCTGCTAGTATCGCATGAAGGATATGACATAGGAGCGCTCGAATTATTCGAGACTATGCAACTAGCAGCAGATGTAAGCTTTTATGCCAAAGACAGCCGCCTGCTGGTGGAACTTAACCGGTCCAGGCACCACCCGAAGCTTTTCTCCCACATTACACAGTCTTTGAGCGAGGAAGAAAAAAACTATTTGCTTAAAACGGTTTATTACCCGTACCGCGAAAAGGTGGAGCAAATGGTGCAGGACTTGATACACGCCGGCCGAAAGGTGATTCATGTGTCGGTGCATACTTTTACGCCGGAGCTTCATGGGAAAATAAGGAAAACAGATATCGGGCTGCTCTACGATCCTAAGCGCAGGACGGAGCAGGAAATTTGCAAATCCTGGAAAGCCTCTCTCAAGCAAGTGTCGCCACCGCTCACTGTGCGGTACAATTATCCATACTTGGGCATTTCAGACGGCTTTACATCGTATCTTCGCCGCAAATTCACAGACGAACAGTACGCAGGAATAGAACTGGAAGTAAACCAAAAGTTCCCCCTGGGTAACAAAGGCACCTGGGAAAAACTGAAATCAATTTTAAAAAATACACTAATAGAGGCTACCAAACCCATTATGACTGACGCAGATCTGGATATCCATTCGTGAAAAAGCGGCTTCTAAGGCAGGAAACTAAAACAAAATATAGGAAATTAAAGTATTGCTATATTGATTCTGATGAATGGCATCGGGATGCTTAACTAATTTAATTTTTTTCTTATTTTTCACCACTTAATCTTGTAACTATGAAAATTAAAAGTGTACTACACCTCGTAATGGTAATGGTAGTAGGGCAGTTACTCTTTGCTTGTAACTCTGTTAAGTATTATGAATTTGCTGGGCATAAACAAGCTCCTTATATGCAACCAGCTAAGCAAAAAGTAGCTCCGGCCACCGAAGAAATGGTTTCGCTGTCTGAAGTTGCACTGGCTGCTGCTGAGGAGAAAGCTTCTGCCGATGCGTTAGCAGTTACTGAACCTGTGCTGGAAGCTAGTGCAGCCGTTGCTCCGGTAGCACCAACTAAAAAAGTGGCTCCTATCACCATTGCTCCAGCTGTAACAGAGGAGGTAACCGCTGAAAACACATTAACTGAAGCGGAAGCAATGGCCATGGCAAAAGAGCGAATTGCCTCCATGACTAAAGCTGAAAAGAAAGAGCTGAAAAAAGAGTTCCGCGAAACAATGCGTCAGAACGGCGGCAGTGGTGTTTCTACTGTTGTAAAAGTAATTATTGCCATCTTTTTGCCACCACTGGCTGTGTTCCTGCACGATGGCCTAGGCTCATCTTTCTGGATTAATATCCTGCTCACCCTGCTGTTCTTCGTTCCAGGTGTAATACATGCACTCTTAGTTGTAACAGATACCATCTAATAAGTAAAGGGCTTTATTAGGAAGAGCGCCAGCATAAGCTGGCGCTCTTTTTTTTCTCTTATTCAAATCTCAGACTTAGAGATTATCTTCCAGAAATTAGAATTTTAAGACTGCCATTCAGTACTTTAATCACAACAAATTAACATGCTACACACAGCTTGGCCTCCTTCCTTTTCCTTAAGGTAAAAACCACCTTATTCCCACGCTAGTAATACTGCCTAGCTATCCTCCACAATAGAACATGCTTTTCCATTACTCGTCTTTTCAGGGTTCTAACTATTTCCTTCCTTCATCTACAAACCTTATCATGGTTCATTTCATTCTTGTTAGAAAGGTAGCAATAAGAGTAACGCGATAATTACAATTCGAGAAAACTGCTTACCGAATGAATGCCTTGGCATGATATTTTCTATTTTACTAACGAACAATACTTAGATAATTGTTTTTCCTAGAGCTGAGGAATTAATTTACTATTTGTTTAGTTGAATTCTTTATTAATTTTATTTTTACATTTAAATATCATTTTACCGGTTTGCTCGTAGTAGTTCTTATTAAGATAAAATTTATAATAACCTGAAAAAGAAATAATTGATATGAAATATACATACTGGAATCTGGCCAAATACGAAAGCGAAGTAGAAATAATTATGGATTTTTATAAAAATTCATATGACAGAGAGCCTTCGAAATCTGAAATTGTGGATTTTAATATTCAGCAAAGTATCCTAAACATAAAAAAACGCAGCGATGATAACTGCTTTATTAAGGTACCATACAGGTTGAATAATAGATCTAAAAATAGTGATAAAAATGCAGTTATTTACGGCGACTCACTGGAGCTAGATAGAGTAGTAGTTATTGATGGAATGAATGATAACACGAAAGAATTTATTTACGTGTACAACATTTACGATTTTGTAAATGATGAGCTTGATCCAGTAGACGGCCACTATGAACTTACTTCAAACAAACTATTTGTGTTTGTTCGGGATGTTGAGGTAAATAATGAGATTAAATCCGTGGTTGTTAATGTTATATATGAGCGTTCTAGCATGGTTAGCTACGCAGTATAAAACAAGTCAATAAATGTAGAGGGAACATACTTGACTACAGTTACTTAATCTAGCCTTGATGTGCTCCCACTTTTGCTTTCCTACAAACTGGCACAAATTTTTTTCTTTTAAACTGTTTCGTTTCGGGATATATGTTCCATTTTCTGGAAATTAGTTTTTCTGTGTCTATATTGAAGAGTAAATTTTACTCGTAAATAAGTTTTGTTTACGAAAAAAATGCGTTACTTTCTTTTCATCAAAACGTATTACAACCAGCCTCTTTTCACCTCTATTTGATTTTTCTGGTGGTGGGGTAATAGGTATTGCTTTAAAGAAATAATTCATTTAGCGCCACTTGGTATGGAGTACAGGGACTATTATAAAATACTGGGTGTAGAGAAAACTGCTTCTCAGGCAGACATAAAAAAGAAATACCGCTCGTTAGCTAAGCAATTTCACCCAGATAAAAACAAAGACAATAAAGAAGCTGAAAACCGCTTTAAAGAAATATCCGAAGCCTACGAAGTGCTAGGCGATGAGTCAAAAAGAAAGAAGTACGACCAGTTGGGTGCCAACTGGAAGCAGTATGAGCAAAGTGCCGGAGGAGCAGGTAGAGGGCAGCACTATAGCGGACAACCTGGAGGAGGCTTTGGCGGCTTTACCGGTCAAGATGCTTCTGACGTTTTTGGCGGTGGGTTTTCAGACTTTTTTGAACAGTTTTTTGGAGGAGGACATAGTGGCTTTGGCCGCTCCAAAAGCCAGAAAGGCCAAAATTATGAAGGCGAAATGCTTATTACGCTTTCGGAAGCTTATACAGGTACTTCCAGGTTAATAACCTTAGAAAATCAGCAGCTTCGCATTACAACTAAGCCTGGAGTAGCAGATGGACAGGTACTTAAAATAAAGGGAAAAGGCGGGCCTGCTGTAGGAGGGGGAACACCTGGGGATCTTTTCCTGCAAGTGAAAGTTGAGCCGGACCCTAACTTCGAAAGAAAAGAAAACGACTTGTATACAACTCTTCCTATTGATATGTTTACAGCCATTCTAGGAGGCGAAGCACAGGTGAAAACTCTAAGTGGACAGATAAGACTCACCATTCCTGCCGGAACCCAAAACGGAAAAACGCTTCGTCTGCGCGGGAAAGGTATGCCTGTGTACAATAAACCAGAGCAGTTTGGTGATCTGTATGTAAACATTGGCGTTACATTACCTAGTAACCTTACCACAGAAGAAAAACAACAACTAGAAAAGCTTAGGTCAATGATCATGGCCAGATCAGCGAAGGTGTAGATTGCCTAATCCAATTTTTATAATGAATTTACCCTTCTGGAGCCTTTTAGGCTTATTTTTAACGGAGGGTGGTAAGGCTTTTCTTTAGCCAAAAGGTATAGGCTGAGGCAAATAAAGCTGCTCTTCCAGCACCTGCTGCCAGCCGAACTGCCGGCAGAGCCTTATCATGTTGGCTGGCATCTGCGCCTGCAGAATTACTTCTTTTTCTAGGAAAGGGTGCCAAAACTGAAGTTCAGCAGCGTGCAGCAGCAAGTATGGGCTCTTCAATTCTTCCAGAAACATGAGGTTTTGTCTCCAGTCGCCATGCCGTTTATCGCCGATAATATAATGCCGGATATGGGCAAAATGTTTCCTGATTTGGTGCATACGGCCCGTTTCCGGTTTTACCTGCACCAGGCTAAAGCGGGAGGTGCTGTATCGGCCTACCGGTATAGGCAGTTCTACGGTAGCCAGGCGGCTATAATGGGTTACCGCATCTTGCGGTGCTTTATGTTTATGATCTTTATCAGGCTTTATCGGATTGTCTATTGTCTCAGCCTCTGCGGTGTATCCGCGAACAATAGCCAGGTAAGTTTTATTTGTTTGCTGTTCCTCAAATGCTTTTACTACGGGCGCTGCAGCTTCAGGGCTTTTAGAAAAAAGCAAGACACCCGATGTCCCTCTATCGAGGCGGTGAAGCGGGTACAGCCTGTAGCCCAACTGGTCCCGGAGCAATTGCAAAGCAAATTCCTTTTTTTCTTCCGCAATGCGAGTGCGGTGCACTAGTAGCCCGTTTGGTTTGTTAATGGCTACATAGTGCTCGTCTTCATAAATCAACTCTAATTCCAAATTGCCTGCCTTTATTTAGCTGCAAAGATGGCCGTTCAGGACCGGAAGCGCAAGGAATTAAACTTATCTGCAGCTATTTTTAGCAGATGCTTCGTATATTCACAGCTCCACTTATTTTAGAAATAACATTAAATGGCGCTTTCACTTGATAACCTGCGGATTGGGAAGAAGTATAGTTTAAAAAACTACGGGGAGGTATTTGACTTTCAGGTTATAGCTATGCCGGAGGAGAATGTGTACCAGGTAAAAGATCTGCACACGCTCGATAAATACCTGCTGGAGGACCTTCTGAAGTACGGCAAGGGCAAAGATTTTGACTTGCAGGAATATGGCTCGCTGTAATTAAGTAGATTTTGTTACTTTTCCCTTTAGGTCCCAGTGACTTTTCAGTATCTCCTGGCTTCCCGGTTTCCTTACAATTTTACGGGTGTACCGCTCCCCGGTAATGGCCCCATCTTCTTTTCGTTTGCCTATAAACAACGTTACGGGCTCCCCCAGCTCATTAGTTAAAAAAGTCAGGTCTTTTCCGTTGTAGCTATCATCTATGCGTGCGTCAGGGGCATATTTTTTATTCAGCTTCGTAACAAGTTTTTCATTCAGGGCCATTGCTGCTGTTTTTTAAATTGACTTTACTGTTGCTCTTTACCAAACTAAAAAAGGAGTAGGCCAACGTACCAAAAGTATGTTTTCGCCTCCGGAAGCCTTAATTCATTAGAATAATTTGCCACAGTTCTTGCTAAGAGAGTTTGTAACTTACATTGAAAGTACGATGCTGGCTGTGCAGAGTTAAGTAGATATTTTTTTGTGTAATTACATTATAAAACGTTTTTATAGAAAAAAAGAATTTAAAAACAAGACATTGGCTGCTCAACCTTCAGTAGGCTTCTACGTCTATTAAGCAACTTTTGGAAAACAAAGAGCCCCAGAAGCCTGAACCATAAGTTTTTACAATTTAGCAGGCCCTTCCTGCGTTTTATCTGAAACAGAATTAACCATGACCCTAGAAGACACCCATTACTTTGTTTGTATATATGGCGATCAGCAACGTTCCCAAGTTCAAATTGGAGTAGCTGATGACCCTGTGCAACTCGAGCAGCAGACTGTTCCAACTGCACCCCATTCGATTTCCAATCCTGCCGAAACTTCTCTTAATCTGGTGTATTATGAGCATTACAATTTAGAGGCAGTAGCTATGGAGCGCGAACGGCAGTTAAAGGAGAATCCGCAGGACATGACCATCAGCCTGATCGATTCTATGAACCCCAATTGGTTAGACCTTAGTGATACCTTGTCTTAATCTTAGCCGGAAATATAAAGGCCTGATTATTAGAATAGCAGTTTATTATTTGATGGTAGCATACGGCAGGCCTGGTTTTTATGCCTGCCGCTTTATCCTTATTCTGTATCTTTGCCCTTAATTTGGCTCAGTAGGTGCCGGCATTTGTCTTCAGCTTAGTCAGGGGACAGGTCATGCGGAGCTGAGCTACATATTTTTTAAAAGAATAGCATGTTCAAAGGGCTGAGTGAAAGTATCCGGTTTCAGATGCTGGTGGTAACGGTGGGAGGGGTATTGCTGGTTACTAAGTTTGTTGCCTTTTTCCTTACCAATTCCAATGCCATACTCACCGATGCGTTAGAGTCCATTATTAATGTAGTGGCAGGACTTTTCTCGCTTTACAGCCTGGTTATATCGGCTCGACCTAAAGACGAGAACCACCCGTATGGGCACGGTAAAATAGAATTTATAGCATCTTCTGTAGAAGGCTCCTTAATTATGGTGGCCGGTGGTTTCATCATTGCGAAGTCAGTTGTTAACCTTTTTCAGCCGGTAGCGCTGCAGCAACTGGATTATGGCATGCTGCTAATTACCGGGTCGGGTATAGTGAATTATGCCACCGGGTATTTAGCCGAGCAAAAAGGGCGCAATAGCAATTCGGTCGTATTAGTGGCAGGCGGGAGGCATCTTAAAACAGACGCTTATTCCACAGCTGGCATTCTAGTAGGGCTGCTGCTGATTTACCTTACAAAACAAATGTGGCTCGATAGTGTAGTCGCAATCCTTTTTGGCGGTTTTATCTGTTATACGGGTCTCAAAATTACACGCTCCTCTGTGGCAGGCATTATGGATGAAGCCGACTACGAGCTTTTAAAGCGAATAGTAGAAGTGCTCAATGCTAACCGCCGCAATAATTGGATAGACATTCACAACCTACGGGTTATTAAATACGGTGCTAAATTGCATATAGACTGCCATTTAACGGTTCCGTGGTACCTGACAGTATTAGAGGCGCATGATGAGGTCGACGCGTTGTCTAAACTTGTACGCGAAAACATTGATCCTGGTATCGAGTTATTCATACATACCGACCCCTGTGTGGAACTGTCGTGCACAGTCTGCGAGAAACATAATTGCACCTCGCGTCGCGTGGATTTCAGGCAGCGTGTGGAATGGGAGTTTGATAAAGTTATTGCCGACAAAAAACACGGTCTGCAATAAATAGTTAAGTTATTTACGGTACTGTTTTTATGAAAATGTTCCCTCTGTTTGCCTTCGTCTTTAGCCTCCTTACAAGCTGTACAGAGGCTGGCACCGAAACACATGTACAAGAAGTCTCTGTGCAATCAGTTCAGGATATGCCAGTGGACACAGCAAACTTAAAAATAGCCACGTTTGCCGGTGGTTGCTTCTGGTGCACAGAAGGTTATTTTGAGCAACTTAAGGGCATAAAGCATGTTGTTTCTGGTTATACTGGAGGAACTACACCCAACCCCACCTATGAGCAGGTAAGCAAAGGCAATTCTGGTTATGCCGAGGCCGTACAGATATTCTATGACCCAAAGGTGCTTACATATCAGGAGTTGTTGGAAGTCTTTTTTGCCACCCACGATCCTACCTCACTAAACCGCCAAGGACCCGATGTTGGAGAGCAGTACAGATCGGCTGTTTTTTACCACAATTCTGAGCAAAAGCAGCAGACAGAGCGTTATATAAACCAGCTTAACTTAAAAGGAACCTACTCTCGTAAGATTGTAACGCAGGTGGAGCCCTTTACGACCTTTTATCTAGCAGAAGATTACCACCAGGATTTTTACAAGCGCAATCCAGATAATCCCTATATCAGGTCGGTGATGCAGCCTAAAATGAAAAAACTGGAGAAAAATTTCCAGGAGAAGCTAAAGTAGAAGAGAGGGGCTTTTCAATAGGTGTAAATATCCATTTAGCAAAAGTATGCGTAGTTAGTGGCAACAATTAAACTAACTAAAACTATGGATTTTATTGTAAACCTACTTGTAAGCGCCGGTGTGATTCTGCTACTGGCCTATTTATTGCCCAGCGTGCACGTTAAAAGTTTTCTAACGGCACTGTGGGTGGCTTTCCTGATTGGCTTGTTCAATGCTACACTTGGCTGGATTATAGGTGGCATCCTGAACCTGGTTACCTTCTTTTTGCTTAATGCCCTGGTAAGCCTGCTGGTAACCGCCCTCATGATTAAACTGGTAGATAAGCTGGTTAAAAATTTTAAAGTGGATGGTTTTTTACCAGCCTTAATCATTGCCTTAGTAACGGCCATTGCTCTTGCTTTAGTAGGCTACATGAGAGGCAGCGGCGATGTAAATGAGAGAGCTTTTCTGCAGCAGCCACAACAGACAGAACTTCTCGTGGCACAGCGATAACAAAAATTCAACTTCTTCTAAACCAGATAGCCTGAACGAAGCACGTACAGGCTTTTTGGTTTTCTGTGGCAGCATGCTGTTTATTTTTAATTTAATGAGTCTAAAAATGCATTTTAATTAGCAGAATTTCTCAGCTTAACAAATAAGAAATAGAGCAACTAGAAGTAAAAGAAAACCTGGTGCTTGATGCTTTCTCACATGCACTTTTACTAAGACGCTAAAAGCGCAATACCACCACTACGTCTGATTGAGGTAACAGAAGAGACATACATCATTTTAATGCTTACCTTTGTGGTTCATCTTTTATAACTTATGTCATTCGCATCACTTGGCCTTTCAGCGCCACTTATACAAGCCATAGAAGCTCACCAGTACACGCAGCCATCGCCGATACAGGAAAGTGCCATACCTGCTGTGCTGGCAGGGAAAGACTTGCTGGGCGTTGCCCAAACAGGTTCAGGAAAAACAGCAGCCTTTGTGTTGCCCATGCTGCAGCTACTACAATCTAAAAAAGCTGCCAAAGGCCGGGCTGTGAAAATGCTGGTGCTGGTGCCAACCCGCGAACTGGCCATGCAGATACAGGATGTATTGCGCGGCTTTGGTTCCAGACTCCCGAGGCAAGTGCGGTCATTGGCGGTTTATGGTGGAGTGTCGATTAATCCGCAGATGATGCGCCTGAATGGCACCGATGTGCTGGTGGCAACACCTGGCAGGCTCCTCGATCTTATTGAACATAATGCAGTGCAGCTATCGGATGTGGAGATGCTGGTGCTCGATGAGGCCGACAAGATGCTTAACCTGGGCTTTCAGGAAGAAATGAACAGGATATTTGGGTTGCTACCGAGACTGCGTCAAACGCTTTTATTTTCAGCCACCGTGAGTGGGGAAGTAGAGGCCTTGGTAGCCAACCAGCTGAAGGAGCCGGTTACAGTGCGCATAGAGGAAGAAACCTCTGTACCTGAATTAATTAACCAAGTGGCTTATGCCGTAGAGGCAGCCCGAAAAGGCCCATTTTTGCGTTACCTGCTAAAACAAGAAGACATGCAGCAGGTGCTTGTGTTTGCTTCTTCTATCAGAACAGCTGATAATGTGGTAGGCAAATTAATTAAGCACGGTATTCAGGCAGCGGCATTACACGGTGATAAGAGCCAGGGAGCCAGAAACGATGCCCTGATTAAATTTAAAGCAGGAAAATTAAGGGTGTTGGTTGCAACGGACCTTGCTTCGAGAGGCATAGACATTAAATTTCTGCCCCACGTTATAAATTACGAACTGCCACGTTCACCAAAAGATTATGTGCATCGAATAGGCAGAACCGGGCGAGCGGCTGCACCAGGTAAGGCTATAACTTTTGTTGCCCCGGAAGATGCCCACCATTTCAAAATAATTCAGAAAAAGATGGGAAAGCAGGTAGAAATAATAGCGACCGACACTATCGATCTGCACGGGTTATAATAATAGGTTGCTGGAAGAGAAATGGCAGGAGTTTATATAGCTGATTTTACATCAGTATAAATCCTTAAAGAGTTGTAAAGCTGTATTTTAATTGTATTAGTACCTGATTACATTGCTAAGTCCAGCTATTGCGCGGTAGTGTTCGTATTTTAAGTCAACAGGAAACAAAGTCACTCTAACTGCGAAGGGTTTGTTTAATATGTGGCAATAGTTATGTATTTTTTTAGTGGTTTTAGTGGTTTCTGCTTCTCAGTACAAGCCATCATAGTATAAGCCCTACCCGATTGGGTGTTGAAGGTAGTGGACTTAACTGTTTTGGTTTATAAGGGAATCTAAAATTTGCTCTGCAAGGGCAAGGTTTAGATTCCCTTTTTTATTCTCCTCTTTACCGAAAATAAGCCGCGTAACCGAGCTGATCGCTAACGCAGCTCAAACAGCTGACCAACTAATTTCACCTCATTGTGTTAAGTCTCCCTCAAATCAAGAACAGGCGTTTGTCCTCCGGAAGGGCATTTTCATTAGAATAATTGCAGGTAAGGGTACTACAGGGCCTGTTGCAGGGCAGTGGGCTAAGGCGCAGATAGGGACGGAGTATGGGTAAAGGAGCAAAAAAAGATGATGCGAATTTAAATGCATCCTTTAGTAGGTTCTTAAGCAGTAGAAAAACGCAATAGAAATAAAAAAAATTGTACTTTATTTAGATATATGCTGGAATTTTTTCTTTCACCAAATCAAGTGCTTCATCCAAGTTTTCTTTGATGGTCATCACCTTCTCAAGACCTAAAATTTCGAGCACGTTTTTAACTTTTGGTTGTAGCCCGTGCAGTAGAAGCAAGATTCCTTTTTGCATGCACACATGGTAAATCGAAAGCAGAACACCAATACCTGCTGAAGATACATAAGACAATTCCTGGCAATCAATCAAAATAGCATGCACTCCTGATATATCCAGACGCTGGAACCCGTAGTCGGCTTTTAAACAAGTTCTAGCGTCGAGTTCTCCTTCAATATTGATAAGAAGAACATTACCCATTTCTGTATATGTTATATCAAATGTTTTCATGGCTCTAAAGGTTTAGGTTATGTCTTGTACAATTCATTTGGTCAGTTTCTTTTGTTTCACTACAATCCAATGTACTAGGTGGGGCAGTGGTCGCAGAGTAATCTGTATCAACCATTTAAGCTAAAGGCTCTAAACAAATATAGCTAAAATTATGAATTATAGGAACGATTTTGTACTGTATTTAATGACTTAAATACTGATTTTCCATACAAATAATGATTTATTAATATAATTTTAATAATAAAATATATAACCTTAATTTAAAGCCTTTATATAGCCTTAAAATAGAAATGATGTAAATATATAAGGCAAAAGCAGGAGGGAGGGCCAGCTTGAGTTAAGGATGGAAATAAGGAGTAAGGGCCAAAAAGATAGGATAATTAGGAATTAAATAATCTTCATTAATGGCCTGTAGGTCAGGTTTTAAGGGGGTAACCTTGTTCTTCTGAATCAAAAATAAATTAAAAAAAATAATTTTTGTAAACATTAGCGCTCCCTAATACGTTTTCATAGGAAATTGTATAATTAAAATCTAAATAAAATTATGGAAGCAAAAGATTTGAAGAATAAAGCAGACAACTTTAATCCTGAGCATAAAGAAGGACCTGTAGCATCTGCTATTGAAAAGTATACATCTAAGTTACCATCTGATTTGTTCTTATGGGCAGCGCTGGGATCCATGGCGGTTTCTGCTACTCTTAAAATCATGAAGAAAGATGAAGAAGCTTTGTTTGTAGGGCAATGGCCAGCACCTTTTCTGCTGTTAGGGCTTTACAACAAGATTGTAAAAGAAGCAGGATTCGAGAACGACAAGTAATTCTGTTTCGTAAAATAAAACAAAAGAGGGAGCGGCAACGCTCCCTCTTTTGTTTTATCGTTTATAGTGTTTTAATCAAGAACCCTTTACAAAAAATTCGAATAAAGTACTCCGGAAGGCCGCTTTCATTAGCAGAATTTCCTTCTCTAGCCTTAAACAATCCTTCTCTGCCTCTGTACCATCAGTCAACTAAATAGCTGTAGTGACATTAATATCAACTAAACAAAATAAAAAGTTTCTGGTTGGGTAAAGCTAAGCAGATGTGCAAAGGCAACATCAGGTATTTAGAAGACGACGAGCAAAAATTGTTATTGTTATTCGCTGTATTTCCGATTGCTGTCAACTTAGTTGTTTTCAGTTCATTTTTAGATACCGATACAACATAAATAGGAGCGTCAAACTCAAATCATTGTCACTGTTCAATACAAAAATGGAGACTACTCTATTTAACATAAAGTATATTATATGTGACACTTATTTGATTCGATTTAATCGTAAATTATAAGTCTTATAATTTATATTATGTTAAATAGAGTTTGTGATAACCTGTGTATCTACCTATTTATTTGGTTGCTGTACTCCTAATTGATTTCAACTATAAAACAGATGTTCTTTAGTTGGTGCTTCTGCTCTTCCGATCTATTCGCCTGCTTCGCAGTAATATAAAAGCCTCCTGACCATTTTTGATGATGTACTGCTCTCTTACTATATTCCTGACTATTCATTTAGCCTTTCTTCCCTATATCTTTCTTAGTCACTAGAAACTCCGTTTATAGCTTCTTCCTGCTTTAAAGGATGTAATCTTGTTTTCCAAAAAAAAAGAGACTGCCCCTTTCGAAGCAGTCTCTTTTTTTATAGTTAATTTTAACTAAAACTAGTTACCAAGCATTTTGCTCATGCGCTCAGCATCTGCTTTGCGGTTCAGTCGGGTGTAAACGCGGAACAGGTTCTGCATAGTGCTTACATCGTCTGGCTGTGCTTTATGGGCAGACTCAAAATAAGGCAGAGATGCTTCGAAATGCTTCTTTGCTTGAGCCTCCAACGATTTTCCTTGTTTTTGGTAAGCAGCATAATCCAGTTTAGCAGCTTTGTTTACAAACTCGCTGGCTTTGTTATACTCCATAACTCCCAGGTTATAGTAAGCATCAAAGTTATTCGGATCTAGTTCTACTGCCTTTTTGTAATTTTTAGCGGCACCTTCCAGGTCCTTCTTGCGCTCCTGCACGTTGCCAAGCACAGCGTAAAGGCTGGCATTGTTAGGATCTGCGGCAATAGCTTTCTCCAGCTTTTCAGTAGCTTCGTCGCCTTTACCGGCAGCCAGGAAGTACTTTAATTCTTCCTGCATCAGGTACACGCTGTTAGGATTTGCAGCAAGACCTTCAGCAAGCGCTTTCAGAATATCTTCTTCTTTAGCCTCCGTTGCCTGCATCAGCTGAATTTTTGCCTTGTACACAGCCTCTGTTTTATGACCTATTGCTAAAAGCTGGTCGTAATATTTAATGGCTGATTTGTAATCTTCTTTACCAGTAGCGGCGTAGGCAGAATACATTAAAGAAGTAGTATCTGTAGGGTTGATTTTAGAAGCCATTTCGTACTTGGTAATTGCTTCATCCCACTTCTGCTCGTTATGGAAAGCCACCGCCTGATTTAGCACCTGGCCATACAGCAGGTCCAAACGCTCAGGCACTTGTTTGGTGTACTCTCCGTTGTTGCCTTCTAATTGCTTTACCTTGTTAAAGGCTTCCAGCACCAGGTTTGTCGTTTCGTCGCTTACTTGTTTGCTATAGATCGGGCTAGACATCATATCCTGGTAAATAACTCCACGATAGAACCAGGCTTTCGGGCTTTCGCTGGTTTTCTTATGCACAATCGCTTTGTCTATGTCAGCCTGTGCTTTGTCCAGAAGTCCGTTTTTATGATTCAGTACAGCACTGTTTACGGCTGAATTTTGAGCTGTAGCAACCTGTAAACTTGCGGCTGCTAACACTGTCAAAAGTACCTTTTTCATACTTAATAGATTAGTTTGTGTTTGATTGAGGAAATGCTTCTTAATTAAATAAAATTCCCTGTAATTATAAATTATACTTCTTCTGTAGGTTCTATGGCATCAGAGTTATCTGTCGAATTTTCCTCCGGGTCATTTACCGGATCAATCATGTCTTCAGGCTGAAGCGAATCTTCTGGCTTAAGTTCTGATTCCAGGAGCACGATTTCCTCCTCATTTTCCATCTCTACTTTTGCTACCGAAGAAATTCTGTCGCCCTCATTAAGCTTGATAAGGCGAACACCCTGCGTGGCACGGCCAATTACTCGGATATCGGCGACGCGCAACCTTATAGTGATACCTGAACGGTTGATAATCATTAAGTCGTCACCGTCTACTACTCCCTTAATGGCTACCAACTTCCCGGTTTTTTCGGTTACGTTCAGCGTTTTTACACCTTTTCCACCACGGTTCGTAATGCGGTATTCATCTAGTTTCGAGCGTTTTCCGAATCCGCTTTCAGAAACAACCAGTAATTCAGTCAATTCATTCTCTACACAAACCATACCAACCACTTTGTCGTCTGGTCCGGCCAGTGTTACGCCACGCACACCAGCAGCGTTACGTCCCATTAGCCTTACCTGGCTTTCGTTAAAGCGAATGGCTCTACCGGAACCAAGTGCTATTACTACCTCACTGTTACCAGTGGTCAGTTGCACATCCAGCAGCCTGTCGCCATCATTGATAGTGATAGCGTTGATACCATTTGTCCTTGGGCGGGAATAAGCTTCGAGAATTGTCTTTTTGATAGTGCCCTGTTCGGTACAGAAAATCAGGTTGTGGTTAAGAACAAAATCCTGATTTTTAAGATCATGTACATTGATTACGGCACGTACTTTATCTTCTTTCTCTATGTTTATGATATTCTGGATAGCGCGGCCTTTGGTTGTTTTGCCTCCTTCCGGAATTTCATACACTTTCAGCCAGAATACCTTACCAAATTCTGTGAAGAACAGCATATGGTGGTGTGTGCTGGCAATAAACAAGTGTTCGGTAAAATCACTTTCCTTGGAAGCAGCCACTCCCCTGGAACCAATACCACCCCGGCTCTGGCTACGGTACTCATTCAGTGAAGTTCTTTTGATATAGCCTTCGTGGGAGATTGTGATGACCATGTTCTCTTCGGGAATCATGTCCTCGTAAGAAAGATCTCCCATAGAAGCTTCTATGGTGGTACGGCGTGCGTCTCCATAGCGGTCCCTGATGTCAATCAGTTCATCTTTGATGATCTGCATCCGCAGGCCTTCATCGTTCAGGATGGCTGTCAGATAATCAATCAGTTTCATGATTTCTTCATACTCCTGCACAATTTTGTCGCGCTCCAGGCCAGTCAGGCGTTGCAGACGCATGTCCAGAATAGCCCTTGCCTGCAGTTCTGACAAGTTAAAACGCTCCATTAACCCATTACGAGCTATTTCAGGGTCGCGCGAAGAACGAATCAGGGTGATTACTTCATCTAGATTATCTAAGGCAATTAACAAGCCTTCCAGAATGTGGGCACGTTTCTTTGCCTCATCCAGTTCGTACTGAGTTCTGCGGATAACAACCTCGTGGCGGTGCTCTACAAAATATTTGATCAGGTCTTTCAGGTTCAGCGTCATGGGGCGACCTCCTACGAGGGCCACATTGTTTACACCGAAAGAAGACTGCAGTTGCGTGTATTTGTAGAGGTTGTTAAGTACAACATTGGGTATAGCATCTCGCTTCAGATCATATACTACACGCAAACCGTCACGGTCCGACTCATCCCGAAGGTCTGAAATGCCTTCGATTTTCTTTTCATTAATGAGCGCAGCCGTTTTCTCGATCATGGAAGCCTTGTTTACCATGTACGGAATCTCCGTCACAATTATCTGCTCCTTGCCTGTAGCTGTTGTTTCGAAAATTGCTTTTCCGCGCATCAACACTCTACCACGACCGGTTTCGAAAGCTGCTTTTACACCATCGTAACCATAAATAATTCCACCAGTTGGGAAATCAGGCGCCGTGATGAAGTTCATGAGCTCCGCGATGGTAATATCGCGATTGTCGATGTAGGCCATAATCCCGTTCACCACCTCTGTAAGGTTGTGTGGGGCCATGTTAGTGGCCATACCAACAGCAATACCAGATGTTCCGTTAACCAGCAGGTTAGGAAACTTAGCCGGCATCACCGATGGCTCCTTCAGGGAATCGTCGAAGTTTGGTACAAAATCGACTGTGTTCTTATCCAGGTCGTTCAGGAGCTCATCTGCAATTCGCTTCAGGCGTGCTTCTGTATAACGCATGGCCGCAGGAGAGTCACCATCTATAGAGCCGTAGTTTCCCTGCCCGTCAACGAGCGGGTACCGCAGCGACCATTCCTGGGCCATCCGCACCATGGTTTCGTACACGGAAGAGTCGCCGTGCGGGTGGTATTTACCCAACACCTCTCCTACTATCCTGGCAGATTTTTTATAGGATTTGTTATAAGATACCCCCAGTTCAGACATGCCGTACAACACACGGCGGTGCACCGGCTTTAGTCCGTCTCTGACATCGGGTAAGGCTCTGGAAATGATAACAGACATTGAATAGTCGATGTATGCTCCACGCATCTCATCTTCAATGTTTATCGGTATAATTCGTTCGCCTTCGATCATGCTCAACGTCTAAAATATTAAAGTAAATGGATTAAATTTAGCAAATGCAATTTATGCAAAAAAGCCTATATTACGTACACGCTTATTTTTTATTCTTCGCTTTATTGTTAGGCGCATCGGCTTTTTTCTTCTCCCCTTTCATTTTAGGAAGCTTCTCCCCCATCTTAGGGTTCTGTTTTTTATAAAAAGGCTGGCCTCTGAATTGATGCTCTCCGTGCGGGTGAACCATACGTACCTGGCAGGAAGAAATTGGACACATAGGCTTGCACGAAATAGTGAAAATGGCTGCTAAAAATGCGCAGCAAAAAAATAACAAGCGGGGTGAAATCATCTAGTAAAAAGTTGAATAAAAACGTCAGGAATTTTACCAGCCGCTTTCTTGCATAACGCTACAAAAGTAAACATTTTGACGCAAATTACCCACTTTTTGCGGCCTTAGTTTTATGGTTTTGGTTCTGTTTAGAGTGGGTGAAAGCCGTTTATGGTAAAGCCGCCATCTACTGCCAGGCACTGCCCCGTAATATAAGCCGCAGCAGGCATGCACAGAAAGGCTACAGCTGCCGCTACATCTTCCGGCTTCCCGATTTTCTGCAGTGGTGTTCTGCTGATCACTGCATCATAAAAAGTAGGATTTTG
Organism: Pontibacter sp. 13R65; assembly: GCF_047525655.1. Lineage (NCBI taxonomy): Bacteria > Pseudomonadati > Bacteroidota > Cytophagia > Cytophagales > Hymenobacteraceae > Pontibacter > Pontibacter sp. 13R65. The sequence goes on along the minus strand of NZ_JBLIQL010000025.1, from coordinate 46,866 downwards.
CAGTACTGTCTGGGCCAGCGGAGTGCTGATGTACCAGGGAGCCACGGCATTTACCCGTATACCTGCCGGAGCCCATTCTGCCGCAAGATTGCGGGTTAGCTGTACCATAGCAGCTTTGGTCATGCCATACACTGCGCCTGTACGCACATGCGTAAGGCCGGCTACGGAAGTAACTTGTATTATACTGCCCTGTTCTGCCGCCTGCAGGAATGGATAAAAACGTCTGCTTAGCTCAAAAGCAGAACGCAGGTTTGTGTTCAGAATGTAATCATACTCTTCGGTGCTGTAGTCGGTGGTGGGCTTGCGTATGTTCGTGCCCACATTGTTAACCAATATGTCCAATTCTCCCCAAAGCTCCTGTACGTGCTGCACGAGTAAATCTCTGCCTGACTCTGTGCTGACATCAGCTGCCTGAATAAAAAGATTTTCAGGATGGGTTTGTTGCAGAGCAACCAGATCTGCTTCTTTTCGCGCTACTGCAAGTACTTGTGCACCCAAATCCAAAAATTCCTGCACTATGGCCGCTCCAATTCCTTTGGTTCCGCCGGTTACTATGGCTTTTTTGCCGAGTAATGTCCACCTGGTCTGTTTCATTGTTTGATCAATAGATTTAGTTTATTCAGGTACTTAGGAAACTGCTCATTATCTAACGAATTATTCTAATGAAAATGGCCTTCAAGAGGCTTTTTAACAAATAAAAGATTAAGATCAGTAGATACAAGGTTTTAAGAATCAGTTTTAAACAACAAATTAATCAGTAATCAATTTTGCCTCTGAACATGCAGAAATTAAGAATTAAAAGAAATTCTCCTAATGAAATTTCCCTTCCGGAGACTTTTTAAAGGATTGAAGGCTTAGGGCTACTTCTCCCCCATGACCCGGCTGGCAAACGAGCTCAGGTAAGCTTTATCGACCTTAGGTCGGTAATTTTGTTCTTTGAACTGAAGCTTTTTATTCTCGTCGAACCACAGCAAGTATTTAAACACATACTCTCCTCCGCCCGTGCGCCAGCCGTCGAACTGCCCGAAACGAAGATCGTTAATCGCAACGCCTTCCGTTGTTTTTTCAAGGGTATAATATCCTTTTGTTATGTCTAGCAGGCGGTCCAGCTTTGGGTTTCCCAGGTAAGGCTGGAGTAATGCTTCCTGCCGCGGCTCAAAGGCAAACTGCACCTCCTTGTCCGGGTCTAGCAACGAGTAAAAGCCTGTATAGAAACCGTCTTCTCCGGCGGCCGTTACCGTCCAGAGCAACGTGTTGAGCGGGGTTGGCTTGCTGATGTAAGAGTCGTATTGGATGCCTTGCTTCGCCATGGACTGCTCAAATACCTGGTTCGCGTATCCTTTGGCTATAAAAGAAAAAAGGATATAAGCTGAGCTTATTGCCAAGCCTAAGTAATTTAGTTTTTGCCTGGTAGGGCTGGAACGGCTGTAGAAGGCCGCCGCCGCCACTAAAACCAGGAACGGCACGGTGTAAAACGGGTCCACAACAAAGATATTGTAAAAGGCAACGCCATAGTTGCTGAACGGCCAGAACAACTGGGTGCCCCAGGTGGTAAAGCTGTCGAGAATGGCATGTGTGGTGAAGCCCAGGAAAAAAAGAAGGGTCCAGTCGCGGAAGGTGGCCGACTGGTGTTTGTAGAGCCGGCGCAGCAGCCAGCCGAACACGGGCGACAATAAGAAAGCAAAAAGAAAGGAATGGGTAAAGGAGCGATGGAAGCTTAGCTGTTCTACCGTGTCGAGCCACGGGTTGGCCAAAACATCCAAGTCTGGAATAGTGCCGGCCACAGCGCCCCAAAACAAGGCCTTGTTTCCTATTTTGTGGCCACAAACAGCTTCGCCTACTGAAGCTCCTAAAACAATCTGCGTAAGTGAATCCATAAGGTAAGAAAAAGCCTTTACAGACTCGGACGTTGTGCAAGGTCTGTAAAGGCTGCTTGTGCCATGGTTAGGCCCGTTTCTGCAACATCAGCAAAGGCCTAACCATAAGGTTGATTTAATGAATCAGTTTCATGCGCTTAAATTCTTTCGTTCTGTCGAAAAGGTAGCGGTAAGTATGATACGTTTTATACACGCGTCCGCCGCATTGCACGGCCACGTTCATCATCTTTGGGTTGAAGTCTCCTATCCAGTTCATTTCCATTACCTGGTACGGGATAGAAGGATTATTTTGTACGACTTTAGAAGCTGCTACAACCATGGCTGTTTCAACGCCTTTCCGCTGATGCTCCGGAGAAACGCCGAACACTACACCAAACATGGCTTTACAGGCCCCGCGCCAGCGGTGGAAGGCAAATTTAACTTTACCCCACAGGTCTAGCTTGCCATTTACGTACTTAAACAGCTGGTTCAGTTCCGGCAGCATAATCATAAAACTAACTGGCTCCCCTTTGTAGTAGCCAAACCATACAATTCGTTCATCCAGCACTGGCTTCATCTGGTTCATGGCACCTAGGGCTTGTGCTTCTGTCATGCCTTTTACACCTTCGTGCTTGGTCCAGGCTTTGTTGTAAACAGTCCTGAAATCTTCTGCATATTTCTTGAGCTCGCTTTTGTTCATGTGCCTGAAACTGTAGTCAGGGTTAGCAAGAATTTGCTGCGCTTTGCGGTAAATGCCTTCCTCCAGCTTCTCTTCTACCACTCGGTAGTACACATACTGTTTAAAAAATACCTGAAAGCCATAGTTTTCTATGAGCTGCTGGTAGTACGGGAAATTGTAGTTCATGCCATACGTTGGCGGGTTGAATCCATCTACCTGCATGCCCCACCACTTGTCGCGGTCACCGAAGTTTATAGGGCCGTCCATGGCTTCCATGCCTCTTGCCTGTAACCAGTCGCGGCAGGCGTCGAAGAGCATATTAGCAGCTTTTTGGTTGTTTATACAATCAAAAAAGCCCATGCCTCCAGTGGGCTGCTCGTAGGTGTTTGCTGTTCTTTTGTTTATAAAAGCAGCAATTCGGCCAATGTACTTCCCTTGCTCGTCCTTTAGTAGCCACCTAATTGCCTCACTGTTCCGAAGCAATTTATTTTTCTTCGGATCAAAAACATTGTTGATGTCCTTATCCAAAGGGCGAATGTAATGAGGGTCGTTTTTGTAGAGTTGCACCTGTACCATCAGGAAATCCTGGGCCAGTTTTGGAGTCGTAACTTCTATTAATTGCATAGCAAGACTAAGTATGAATAAGTCAAAATAAAGGATAAAAGCTGATAAGTAAAAGAATTGACGCTTCTGGTGCAAAAATCAGCGACAGAAAATGGCAAGGGCAGTATACGCGCAACTTCTAAATGGCTTCTGAGGAGATAGGTAAAACAGCAAAAAGCAGCAGTGCGGTTCGGAACCAGGCCGAAAAACAGGATGAGTCGATCTAAAATGCAACAAAAAAGCCTTCAGAGAAATCTGAAGGCTTTTTTGTTGGAGGAGAGCCCCCAGTCGGAATCGAACCAACGACCTACTGATTACAAGTCAGTTGCTCTACCAGCTGAGCTATGGAGGCTTACTCTTTTTGTGTGCTCTAGCGTTCTAAAGCGATGCAAAGGTAGAAATTGATTTTTAAAATGCAAATACCTTCTGCCGAAAATATATAGTTTTTTAGAATATTTCTTTAGCGAAACCTTCCTAAACTCAAAAAAGGCTTAGCAGCCAGAGCGTTAGGAGAACGTTCACGCCATGTATTTTAAGCTGCTTTTATTGTTGAAAAAAATATAAGGACAGCACTTTTAGTTTTTTGGCTAAGTTATAAAACAATAATTACTTTAAATATTGATAAAATTAAAAATTGTGATTATCTTCCATATATAAAACTTAACGAGTACCATCGGTCTGGCTATACTCCCTTTATACAGACCTGCGCTTCTGCTGCTTGCTGTTTCTAAACAGTTTAGCTAATCTGTAGTACCCTCTCTAGCGCTCTAGTTCACTTTCTTCCAAAATTCTATTGCTCCTTTCTTGTTACTCATAAGCACCCCTTCCTTGCTGCTGCCTTATTTCATGGCCTCACTTTCTAGTGCATTTCTATGCTGTACTTTTTGAAATTCAATACTAAACTCCAACCAAATGATATACCGAATAACTAGAAAATTTATTGCATTGGCTCTGTTGGCTCCTTTCATGTTTATAATTGGGTGTAAGGACGATGATGATGATGCGAATGTTGCCGGCACATTTTATGGACCTGAAGTATCTGTTGGGCAAGGAAACGCTAAAGCATGGGTAACTACGGACGGTGCAGGTACTCCAACAGCCGTGGGAGTTACTCTTTCAGAAGCTGCCGTTAATGCCTCCAACCTGGGTAATGCTATGCGTATGTACATGCTGCATTTGCCAAGCCAAGCCAATAAAACCCTTTATGACCACGTCATGCTCGACTGGAACCCACAGGGGCATGAACCTGCAGGTTTATACGATCAGCCACACTTCGACCTGCATTTTTACATGGTGCCGGAAGCTACGGTTTCTGCCATCCAAGGCAGCATGGGCATGGATGTGGAGCCGGATGCGCAATATGTGCCTGAAAATTACATCCTGACACCTGGCATTGTGCCGGGAATGGGCGCCCATTGGATAAATGTAACAGACCAGAACAACTCACCTGGTAACTTTGCCAAAAATTTTATTTATGGTTCTTATAATGGCAAATTTATTTTCCATGAGCCTATGTTCACCCTCGATTACCTGAGTACTTTACCAGCAAAGGGCTCAGAAACCATGAGCATTCCTCAGCCTGCCGCCTACCAGCAGTCTGGCCTTTATCCCCAAAAATACCGCTTCAGTTACAACAGTAGCTCCAAAGAGTATTCTATTATCCTGGAAGATTTTATTCAGAAATGAGTTGTTGGTGTGATAGCCACCTATTTTTAACCCTAAGGCGAAAAAGCATGAAAACAGCTCTGGAAGACCATTTTCATTAGAATAATTCTGAAATTAGCGCAGAACGTGGCCAACAAAAAAGCCTTCAGATTTCTCTGAAGGCTTTTTTGTTGGAGGAGAGCCCCCAGTCGGAATCGAACCAACGACCTACTGATTACAAGTCAGTTGCTCTACCAGCTGAGCTATGGAGGCTTTACTCTTTTTGTGTGCTCTAGCGTTCTAAAGCGATGCAAAGGTAGGTGCTCCTTTTAAATTTGCAAACTACAAGCAACACTTTTTCTGCTTAGGCAGAGTAAGTTTTTGGAAATCAGGGATAAAAAATTTATCCCCTGAATGCCTGCTGTTGTCGGTATAGCAGATCTATACGCTTTTGCGCCTCCTCTATACGGGCCTCATACTCTTCGCGGAGCTTATCGGCATTTTTGGAACGGGCAAAAAACTCAATATTAGTACGCAGTGTCTGAATATCGTTTTGCAGCTGGGCTATTTCGCGACGAATGGATTGCTCGCGCTGTTGTAGCTTATGACCGGCGTCTGGCGTGTGCTTCAGCCTGTCGACCTGCAGCCTTACCAACAGATCGTTTCTTTCTTCGTAAGATAGCTGCGGCACCCGCTCCAGGAAATCTGCCATAAGCGCCAGGAATCTCTCTTCTACTTTTGGATTGCTGCGCTTGCCTTTGTCTAAGGCACTCCACTGTGCCACCAGGTCTTCATACTCCTCTATAGAGGTCGTGGCAGTAGGAGCTGCAAGCTTGGCGGCAATGGTGTCGCAAAGCTCCATCTTTTCGGAGGCCATTTTATCGAGTTCTGCGCCGCGCTGCTGCTCATGTGCCTGCTTGCGGTCAAAAAACTCGTTGCAGGCACTTCGGAAGCGCTGCCAGATTTTGTCTGAATATTTGTCTGGCACACGGCCTACAGTCTTCCATTTTTTCTGCAACTGAATCAGCTTCTCCTTGGTGGAGTTCCAGTCGGTGCTGTCTTTCAGGCTTTCAGCTTCTTCGCAAAGTTCCGTTTTGATGCGAAGGTTTTGCATCTTCTGGTCATCCAGGGTTTTAAAGAACTGGTTTTTATGCTGGAAAAATGCCTTGTAGTTGCCCCAGAACGTTTTGTTTACTTCTTCGGCATATTCTTTTGGTACTAATCCGGCAGCATCCCACTCCTCTTTCAGCTTCTGAATCTCGTCTGTTTTATCGCGCCATTCGTTTATACGATCAGTATTAAAGCCCTGAAATGTCATGAGGCGCTCTAGCAGCGCGCGCTTGGTCGCCAGGTTCTCCATCTCCTTCGTCTTCCGGTCTTCCTGGTATGCACGGCGGTGTTCGTGTACTTTTTCTGAGGCAACTATAAAGCGGTCCCACACCACATCGCGTTGGTCGTTTGGCACAGGGCCAATATTCTTCCACTCTTCGTGCAGGTGGCGTAGCTCCTGCAGCGCTTTGTTGATCGACGGTTCATGCTCCAGGGCTTCTGCACGCTCAATGAGTTGGAGTTTGGCATCCAGGTTCCGTTTTCGGTCCAGCTCCTTTAGCTCATAAAATATGCTGCGGTTGTTGTAAAAAATATCGAGCAAGGCATGGTAAGAATCCCAAAGCACCTGCGCCTCTCCTGCCGGTACTGGTCCTATAGTTTTCCATTCCTGTTGAAGTTTCTTAAGTTCTTCGCCGCTGTTTTTGGTTTCGGCAGACTCTACCAACTCACGTAGTTTGTTGAGCAGTTCACGCTTGCGTTCCAGGTTTTTTACGCGCTGCTCTTCTGATTGCTGGCGCTCCTGGAAGCGGGTTTCTCTAAATGAAGTCAGCAGTTTTTCCAGATCCTGGTGCTCTTGCGGCGCATGGTATTCAAAATCTTCTTCGCTACCGTCTTCTCTTTTGAATTGCTCCAGCGCTTCGCCTTTTTGCTCCTGAAACCTAAGGTCGTAATGGCGGTAAAGCTCGTTTATGGTTTTATACTTTTTGCGCGCATCCGGGCTTTTTAGCAGAGATGCTAATTGCTGTCGAAGTTCCTCCTGCGATAGCTGGCTATAGTCTGCCGCTTCCACCTCTTCCTCATGTTCCTCCTCCTCATGGTGAGTGTCTGTTATAGAGGTGCCTGGTGCAGTATTTTCTGCTGGAGCCTGTGCTACAGGGCTGGCTGCAACGGGGGCAGGTACTCCTTCTTCCTGTACTGTTTCCTGTGCTGAGGCAATAGCCTCTTCTTGTTCAGTAATGGATGCCGTTTCTTCTTCTGTTGTAAGATCGGGCTGTATTTCGGGTTGTGCCTCTTTTGGAACGTTGGTTTGCTCCTGTGCCTCTGCTGCAGGTGCACCAACCGGCTCCTGCTGGTGCTCCTCAGCCGAAGGAGTCTGCTGTTCTTCTTTGGCGTTTAGCTCGGCCAGGCGCTTCTCCAGAATTTCCTGTGGTGTGTCGGCTTTTCCTTCAAGTTTATTAGTAGTATCCAGGTTCTCAGGCTTTTCAGCACCGGCAGTGTCCATATTTTTATTTTCAGTTGTCATGTCAGCAAGTTTAAGTGTAACGATATCTCGTTAGTTTAGGCGTGGATCAATCGGGTAGTTGGAAAGCACTTTATATTTGCCTCCCATTTGGCGCAAAAGCTCGTGCCAAAGACTACCTGACTCAAAATTAAACAATTTATTCACAGCATTGTTATTTACTATCCAAACATTTTTATTAATTTCTTCCTGAAGCTGCCCAGCAGTCCAACCAGAGTAACCCAAAAAGAACCGAATATCAGCTGTTGCTACTGTTCCAGCGCTTATTCTGGCCTTAAGTGCTTCAAAATCACCGCCCCAGTATACATTTTCACCTAATTTAATGGCTTCAGGCAGATCAGGCAGCCGATGTACATAATGTAGTGTATTATACTGTACAGGCCCACCTATACCCAGCTCTATATCAAACGAACTTTCAAAGACATCTAATACATCTGAAAGCATCAGGTTAGACATTTTGTTGAGCACTAAGCCAAAGGTGCCCTCCTGCTCTTCATGATTACATAGCAAGATCACCGACCGTTCAAAATTAGGGTCACCCAAAAACGGTTCAGATATCAAAACGCTTCCGGCTTGGAGCACTATCTCACTCTTTTCTTCCATCAGATGCTGTTTATATATGCTAATAAGTGATAGTAACAAATAACCAACTGCTTACTTAATAATAACAACTTATAGTTTCTTACGCAAAGAAAGCGATATAGTAACAGATATGGGCAATTACCCTCCAGATACTTAATTTTAAAATATTAAACTTAAGCTATATTTAAAGTAAAGCCTGCCGAAGAGGCTATTTTTATTGTTTTCAGCCAGTCTATTTTTTGCTACTTTTGATAAAAACACGCTTTCCTATGGCTTTATCTCATAACATCGCAGACATTCGCATAAACTACTCCAAGAAGGAGTTAACAGAAGATGTTGTTTCAAAGGATCCGCTCCAGCAGTTTAGCACATGGCTGCAGGAAGCAATTGAGGCAGAGGTGCTGGAGCCGACAGCTTTTGTACTCTCAACGGTAGATAATAGAAACCGCCCCTCCTCCCGAGTCCTTCTTCTGAAAGACGTTTCAGAGAACGGCTTCACGTTCTTCACGAATTATGAGAGCAGAAAAGGTCGTTGCATAGAAGAAAACCCGTTTGTAGCCCTTACTTTCTTTTGGCCGGAGCTGGAGCGGCAGGTACGCATTGAGGGGCAGGTGCGCAAAGTAGATACTGGGTTTTCTGATGATTATTTTCATAGCCGCCCAAGAGGAAGCCAGATCGGAGCCTGGGCTTCTCCCCAGAGCCGCGAAATCAGCAGTCGGTCGGTATTAGAAGACGCAGGCAAGCGATACGAGATAGAGTTTGCCGATAAGGAGCTGGTGCCCCGCCCACCGCACTGGGGAGGCTACAGTCTCAGCCCCGACTACATCGAATTCTGGCAGGGCCGCCCTAACCGCCTGCACGACCGCATTGTTTTTGAAAAGCAGGAAACCACCTGGCTTACCAAGCGTTTAGCACCTTGATGCTGATGCTGATGCTGGTTTGTTCGGTAGCAGACACCATTAACTCAAACTGCTTCGGAGCTTCACATGAGGCTGGAGCATCCAGGACAGTAGCAGAGAATACAGGCACCTAAAAAGTTTTTCTGAAGTAGTTATCAAAACGAATTACTTCGAAACCAAATAACCACCAACACGAAGAATGGCAGAAATACTCCCGCTGAGGCCATGGCGCTACAACGACCAGCTGCACCTGAACATAGATGATCTTACCTCGCCCTTGTTTGATGTGGTATCGTTAAAACAACGGCAGAACCTTTACCGCAACAGCTTTAATAGCATTCACCTTTCTGTGCCTCAGGGCGAGCAGCCTGCACAGGATGCCGCGCGTTTACTTCAAACCTGGAAAGAGCAGCAGGTGCTGTTGCAGGACCCATTGCCCGGCATCTATGTGTACTACCAGTACTTCAGGTTACCGGGCAGCAGCAAGGAGTATTGCCGCAAAGGTTTTATCTGCCATATCAAAGCCTACGACTGGAGTGAGCAGGTTTTGTTGCGCCACGAAGGTACTATACCAAGCTCTGTAAACGATCGCATAGATCTACTGGAGCACACGCAACTAAATAGCAGCCCCACCCACGGCCTCTACACCGATCCTACCTTTGTGCTGGAAACTTATATGGATGAAGCCATAAATGCTCCTCTGTACGAAACAGAAGATTACCAGGGCGTAAGAGATGTGCTGGCTGTAATTCAGGACAGGAGCATCATGAAGTTATTTATAGATACGCTGCAGCCATTGCAGATTCTGCTGGCCGATGGCCACCACCGCTACGAAGGTTCCCTGGCCTATAGAAAAAAAAGGAGTAGCCAAAACAGCAACCATACTGGCAAGGAAGGATATAACTACCACCTCATGTACCTGACCAACACCGAGGCCGACGATTTACGCATTTTACCAACTCACCGGGTGCTGCAGGATATGCCGCTATCCGACGAAGCATTTTTGGAGCAGTTGCGGCAGTACTTTACCGTTACTCCCAAAGCAGATCCTTACGAACTGAACGAAGTAATAACTGGTAAGCCTTGGGCTTTTGGCCTTTATCTTTCAGGAGAGTCATATAAACTGCGCCTGAAACCGGAAGTGCTCCCACTAATAAACTGGGATATGCCGCAGGAGGTGAAGGAACTGGACTTAACGGTAATGCACTTCTTCATTTTTGAAAAAATTTTAGGCATCGGCCGCGAGGCGCAACGAACACACGAGGGACTGCAGTACGTCCGCAACTTTACCGCTTGTATTAGCCAGGTTGAGGCAGGAACTGCAAGGCTGGCGCTCATCACCAACGAAGTCACCATAGAACAGGTGAAAAAAGTTTGCTACAGTGGCGCCATGATGCCGCAGAAATCGACGTTTTTTTACCCCAAAGTTATTAGTGGATTTTTATTTAGCTCTATCAAAGAAGATGAATTTGTTACAGCCACTGCTGCTTGCCTCTAACTCGCCCCGAAGAAAAGAACTGCTTACTGGTTTAGGGCTGGCCTACACCGTAAAAGTGAAGGAAGTAAACGAAGATTTTCCGGACCACCTCTCTCCTTCTGAAGTGGCCGAATTTTTAGCCTCCCATAAAGCAGAAGCCTATGCCCAGGATATCAGCAGCGAAGTGCTCCTTACTGCCGATACTATTGTATCGGCAGGGGGAAAAATTTTAAACAAGCCAGCTACCTACGCGGAGGCTTTTGAAATGCTGCGACTGCTCTCTGGCACGAGCCATCAGGTCATCACCGGTGTTTGCCTGCTCTCCAAAACCTTTAAGCACGTTTTTCACGATACCACCAATGTCTATTTTAAATCATTGACTGATGCAGAGATAGATTACTACCTGCAGGAGTACCAGCCTTACGACAAAGCAGGCGCGTACGGTATTCAGGAGTGGATCGGGATGATTGGAATTGAGCGCATAGAAGGTTCCTATTTTAACGTAGTTGGCCTGCCTGTGCAAATGCTCTACACCAAGCTGGTAGAACTAAAGGTAATTGCATAAGCGATAGATTGGAATTTGTAGTACTTTTGCAAACTGGTTTAGCCATTATCAGGCAAAGCCGGTGCAGGTAAGGTCCCATTAACAAGAGACAGAGCAACAGTGCAGTCTTCTAAAGTTAAGTTGCTGCAGATTTCCTTATTCTTCTAATAAAAACAGCCTTCCGGAGGTATTTTTGGAAGAAATGACCTTAGGGATGCACTGTTTTGGAGCACCTTCGATTACTTTTTAATTCACAGAATTCCAATTCAATTACATGTCGATCATTAAATTATATTTAGCAAACGGTAAAGAGCATTCACTTAAACGGTTTCACCCTTGGGTGTTTTCCGGTGCTATAAAGAAAATAGAAGGAGAACCCAAAGAAGGAGATGTGGTGGAGGTATATTCCAGCAAGCGCGAATTTTTGGGAATGGGCCATTATGCGCCGGGCTCCATTGCCGTTCGCATTATTTCTTTTGAGCAGGTGGAGCCGGACCTTGCCTTCTGGAAAAACAAAGTGCAGCAGGCGTACGATTTCCGCAACAGGCTCGGCATGATCGACAACCCGCACACCGATGTATACCGCCTTTTGTATGCAGAAGGCGACAATGTGCCAGGGCTGATTGTAGATGTATACAAAGATACTGCTGTTTTACAGGCTCACTCCCTGGGTATGCACCAGGCACGCCACCTCATTGCCCAGGCCTTACAAGAAGTGTACGGCGATAAGTTAAAAGCAATTTACGATAAGAGTGCAGAATCGCTTCCGCAAAAGGCGCAGACAGGAGCACAAAACGGTTATTTGTTTGGTGAGTCTTCGGCCGGTACCGTGGTAAACGAAAACGATCACCAGTTTTTTGTGGATTGGGAAAGTGGCCAGAAAACCGGCTTTTTTATAGATCAGAGGGAAAACCGCAGCCTGTTGGCCCATTACGTCAAAGGGAAATCGGTGCTGAATACTTTCTGTTACACTGGCGGCTTTTCTGTGTATGCGCTTAATGCCGGTGCCAGCGAAGTACACTCGGTCGATAGCTCCAAAAAAGCCATTGAACTAACTGAACGCAACGCGGCCCTAAGCCAGGCACCTGACCGCCACGAAGCCTTTGCCATAGACACATTTGAGTTCTTGAAAGGCAAAGAAGACCGATACGATGTTATTATTCTGGACCCTCCTGCATTTGCCAAGAGCCAGAATGTACGCCATAATGCCCTAATGGGGTACAAACGCCTTAATGCCGAAGCTATGCGCAAAATAAAACCAGGTGGCATTTTATTCACCTTCTCCTGCTCGCAAGTGGTAGATAAGTATTTATTTAACAACACTGTAATGGCAGCTGCTATAGAGGCCGGGCGCACTATCAAAATCATGCACCACCTCTCGCAGCCAGCCGATCATCCGATATCTATTTTCCACCCCGAAGGCGAATACCTGAAAGGCTTAGTCCTTTTTGTGGAATAGAACTTAAAAACCTCTGGAAGGGCTCATTAATTCTGCTAATGAAAATGGACTTCCAGAGGGCTTTTTAGGTAATATGACAATAGGGCTTTCGTACTTAAAACTGATTGTTTTTTTGAGCGGCTTCCTGTGTTTTCTTTGTTAAGGGCGACATAGATATTGGGGATTCGCTCTGAAAGCCTTTGGCCCTGCTTTTGCCGATGCCTCCTTCGTCGGGTAACAGGCCATTGATGGCGGCAAAGATCTGCGACATGAGCTCCGGTGAAAAGTCGTGCAGGAAGGCTCCTATTTTGGCAGGAAGTGTGGTAATAATCTCAGCATCTCCATGGCGCAAGGCATCCAGTATTTTTTCTGCTGTCGCTTCTACACTCATAGAAGAAAGCGTGTTAGAATCCATTATTTTGAAGAGAGCATACTCCTTTTTGTGCTGACCTTTTACAACGGCATGGCGCGGACTGCCAGAACGCATCAAACCGGGAGTGGCAGTGGTAACGGTTATATTAAACTTCTTCAGTTCTGCACGCAAGCCTTCTGATAGTCCAACTAAGGCAAATTTGCCGGCGCTGTAAGGTACCAGGTGCGGTACACTTATTTTACCGCCAATCGACGACACATTTAGTATGCGTCCGCCTCCCCGCTCCTTCATGCTATCTACCACTGCCAGCGTAGTGTAGAGCGGACCCCAAAAATGGGTGTTTATAGATTCTTCGTAATCCTGAACGGTCATTTCTCCAACAGGACCAGCATGTATTACACCAGCGTTGTTTATCAATACATCTACAGGGCCGAAGCTGTTCTGCACCTGGGCCACCATTTTCTCCACCTCTGCCCTGTCTGTTACGTCGCAGGTTATCACCAATACCTCGGCTCCTTTTTCTTCCAGTTCCTGCCGAGCGTTTTCCAGCTGCTGCTCGTTACGGGAACATAGCACCAGTCGGGCTCCTTCTGCAGCCAGCTGCCGGGCCATCACCAAACCTAGGCCACGGGCCCCGCCGGTTATCAATACTACCTTGTTCTTGAAGTCGTAGGCGTTTAGTGCCCTGTTAATTGCCCTGATGGCTACCAGAGCTCCAGCGCCTGCAGCCAGCCACCAAAGTTTCTTTTTCTGCTTCTTATTCATCTTTAAGGAATAGTTTGGTTATTGGCAGGCACAAAAAAACCTGCACCCATCCGTAAACTTACGGCAGATGCAGGTTCGAGTTAATCACAAATTCAGGTTCTTTACTTGCCTCCGTAGTTCTTCTTCGAAAAAATATTGTTTTTCAGAAAAGGCGTGTATAGCAGTTTTACAGCGGCAATGCCATAATGGTCTTTGTTGTTCGGATTTCCCAGTCGTGGTCCTATATTGTCTAAGTAGTCGGTAGTGGTAACGTGGTATACAAGTTCCGGCGCAATACTAAACTCATCGTTGAGTCTGAAACGTAAGCCTCCACCGAAGGAGAACACAGGAGCAAAAGCAGGATAATCCCGCTCGTTATCGTATGTTACCTGAGAGTCGTTTAAGCCTCTGTTGCCAGGGTAGGAAGTGGCTGTGTAGTAAATAAAACCTGCTCCAACTTTTACAAAAGGCACTACAAACCGCTTGTGGGAAGAGCGGTAATTGCCGGAGCCGCTATAGCTGTCTAACAGGTTCAGGACCATCATTGCCGATACTTCTACCACCTCCGACTGAAACGCAACATTAAGCCTTTGGCTGGGGTCTTTCTCTACAGCTCCTAACCGGAAATAGTCGAGCTCACCGCTTATACCAAGGTACGGGCTCATTTTGTAAAGCGTTCCAATGCTGAAATTAGGCTTAAAATCGTTACAATCCCAGGAGCCGCAGATATCGCTTTTAATGGCAGCCACACCTGTACCCATCTGAACGACGAAACCTCTTTCAGGCACATTGCTCATGCCTCTTCTTTTGTAATAGCCCGATTGGCCAAAACCTTGTTCGGGAAAATAGCTGAGCGAAAAAATCAATAATATTATAAGGTAGAATTTTTTGTTCATATGCTTAACAGTCTATGTCGGCTTGTTTTACAAGCCATGGCCAACACTGCTTTTATTAAGTTAAGAATTAGACTAACGTTTGTCAGGAAATTGCGTGACTAAGGTAACAGTTTTGAAACTTTATAGTCCTATCAGCACCTTATGCTTTTCTACGTTTAATCTTATAGAACAGATGAAAATCTGGTTATTTTGATATTAGAATATTCAAAATATCATATAAATTAAAATAATCAGCTGGTTCGCAAAATACCTGAAACTGGAGCAGACTCTTATAATTTGAAAATTAAATTTATAACCGTTTGTTTATGAAGAGTTTAAATTAATCTGTGTAGTTAGAGGCGGGTTTGTAGCTTTGATCGAACAGCTGGAGGAAGTTTAGGACGAGTGTGGTGGCATCAGCATAAAATGGCCGGTTTATTTGAGCGAAGGTATCGGTAGCTTTATGGTAATGCGGATGGTCCTCTACACCAAAATACACAAACGGAATCTGGCGCTTGTAAAACTGGTAATGATCCGATTGATTCGTCCAGTCATGTTGCCCCTGCTCTGGCTGGTCGTGGCCCAACATGAGTTTAGCATTTGCAAGTGGCTCTACCTGCTGCAGGTAGGGAGCCAGCCACGGGTTATGATAGGTTCCACTTGCATACAGTTCGCCTTTATTATTTATGCTGAGCATGTCGAGGTTTACATTAAGCAGGATCTTAGAAAGCGCAACAGGTGGGTTATTTAAAAAAGCAGAAGCTCCTTGTAGCCCTAGTTCCTCTCCGTCTAATGCGGCAAAGATAAGTGTATGCTCCGGTTTTTGCCTTTGAAAGTAGGCGGCGACAGCTAAGAGCGCGCTTACCCCGGAAGCATTGTCATCGGCACCGTTAAATATGTTGCCGTTGCGCTGGCCTAAGTGATCGTAGTGGGCTGTTACAACAATGGCCTTATCCGTTTTGCCCGGGATATAACCAATTATGTTAGCTGCCTGCTCTACTACCTCCTGCTTGTGCTGCAACCTGAAGTGCTGCCGATAAGAATTTCCGAAAGGCTTGAGTCCAATACTTTTAAAGCGGCTTTCCAAATACTGCTGCGCCTTCCGGTTTCCAATAGTTCCGCTTCTTCGCCCTTCCATGGAGTCGGCTGAAAGAGCCTGGATGTCCTGGAACAGCTGTATGGTATCCAGGTCTATTCGCTGTGCCAAGCCAGGCAAAAAGCACAACAGCAAAAAAGGTAAAATAAGGACTTTCATAGAGGAGGTAGTGGTTTACCCAAAACGGATTTAGTTTTCAATTATTCTAATTAATTCACCCTTCCGGAGCTAATGTGGAGGTTTCAAGCTAAGGGTATTATTTGGAGTGATGTACAAAAAGAGAGGCAGCGGCTATCTGTTGCCGCTGCCTCATTCTATTAATTTCTGCCAAAGTTTTATTTATTTACTTCAGATTCTATGTGTTCTCAGTTACGCCTCCAAAGGAAGAGCCATCGCTGCAAATAAATTGCTTCAGGAGCTTAGTCCTTTATATTGATAAAGGCAGGAAGTTCGAAGGGACCTACAGAGGTTTGAATAGTCGGCTTGATCTGCAACGTTATTTTCGGCTTATCTGCTGCATCGGCCTGAGCGAACAGAGTAGCCAGCCGCATAAGGTGTGAAATGCTGGGGCGGCCGTTCTCCGTGGTAAGCGTAACAGGGGAGTTTAACGAAATGGTGTTAAGCCCGTTGTGCAACTCGACTGGCTCGTTCACTATACCCTGGGCGGTGTTAGTGCCGTTTACCAGCACCTGCCATTTAAGTTGCGTTACCGTCATGGAGCGTTCCTGAGTTCCTTCCGGCAGTTTCACATCAAGTGCCAATTTAGAAGAAGCCGCCAGCTTATTTTCGGAAACAGCTGAAAAAAGAATGGCTGCATCGCTGAAAGAGAAATCTTCCGGACGCTTTTTACTTAAAAGGTCGATGCCGTTCAAATGTATTTCATTAATGCCTACTAAATTATACTTTGCCTCCCGAAAGGCATCTACATCTTTTTTTGTGCTGCAGGAAAAGCCCAGCAGCACCAGGACCATAAATAGTGAAAACTGAAAGAAAGATCTCTTCAACATTGCTGAGTTAAGTTTTTTAACGCTTCTCGACTTTACCAGAACCTGATATATTGGTGGTTACAGTCGGGTTGCCTTTGTAATAAATTTTGCCACTACCACTAATGTCTGCCTCCAATATGGTATTAACAGAAACCTCTGCTTCACCAGAGCCCGAAATTTTTACAAGAGATCTATCGGTAGCGAGGCCATAAGTATGTGCCTTCCCTGAACCTGAGATGGATACATCCTGCTGTTCTGCTATTCCGTTTATCTCTGCATCTCCTGAGCCGGAAATCTGCGTAATGGCGTGATCTGCGGTAAAGTTAGCTTTTATTTTGCCTGATCCATTAATCAAGGTCTTAAATTCGTCTACATCAAACCTATTCTGCAAATTTATCTCCCCGGAACCGTTTACTTCGGCGTGTGTCAATGTCGGAACAGTAATATACACCTCTATGGTTTCGTGCTTACGGAAGCAGCTTTCAGTTTCTACATCCCAAATGCCGTTTGAGATGTCGCGGTTGAGGTCATCAAGGACATTGGGCTCAGCCCTTACCTCTACCCGCTGCCGATTTCCTTTACTGATGTACACTTTGGAGCTGCCATTCACTTTTACTCCCTTGAGGTTAGCCAGCTCAAAGGTTCTGGTTTCAATACTGCCTTCGCCTTTTTTGCATCTGGCCTCGTCTCCGCAGGCGCTCAGTAGCCCAAGTGCCAGCAGGCACAGGTAGCCGTTAATTGAGAAAAAATTGGGTTTCATAGTTTTATGTGGTTTATATATTGATGTTCAGGCTAATCTACCGGCAATATGTTCAGCTCTCCTGTTCTTCAATATCTAAACCTGATCTAAACCAATTGCCCTTTATTGTTAATGGCTTTTAGGTTCTCAGCAAACTCAGGTATCCTACTTTCTGCCCTTTCTGATTGACCAGGATGCCATTCTCTGTTACAAATACTGCATGCAAAAACTCGCTTTCTAAATAAAAAGGGTAGCTCCTGCTGTTGGTGCGTGCCATTTTGCCAATAACTTTGGTGCCATTTTCCGTAACATGCACCAGGTTCATGCGGGTAGTAAGGTAAATCTGCTCGCGAGGAGCAGCACTGAAATTCACCTTCCTCAGGACATCTTTGCTTAAGAGTACTCCTGTTGTATGAGAAGAGGCTTTTGCTACAGGCTGCGGCTGGCGTTGCACACTTACCTGTGGTTGCGTCGTTATTTCCGGCTCAGCAGAGGCAACGGTTTGGTCTTTATCAAGGCCTTTGCTGCTGGCTATTATTTGAGAATCGGCAGTGCGCCAGCCCTTACTGATTGCTGCCAAGCGATAACTTCTGCCAGGGTGTGTAGAGGAGTTGCGTTCTTCTGATAGAAGACTCATGGCAGCCTGCGCTTCTTCCAGGCTGGCTCCCATCTTTCGAAGCACAAAACCAGAGAACTCATCTGCTTCCAGCTCGTCGGCATGGTTACTTCCTTTGCCGGTAAGGGTGTGGCCATTCAGGTGGTGACCTATTTCATGGGCTAATATGCTTACACCTGCCCAGTCGGTGCGCACCGCGTTGTTGATGGATGCAAGAAAACGCTCATTGTAAAGAATATAACGTTTGCCTCCGTAAACTACAGCGGCGGCATTTTCAATGTTAGCGGCACGTACCTCGAAGCGGGGCTTTAAACCTATTACTTCGTTAATCTCAGCAATAATATCACGAGGGCCCACTGCTGCAACAGAGCTGGCGGCAGGCGCAACTGTAAAGGCACTTGCAGCAGAGGCAGCACCTAAAGTCAGTCCTATCAGTAGCGTAAATATTTTAAAGTATTTCATGTCCAGATCGTTATTAGCCTACAGATGCCTTACATAACGTAAAGGCGCTATATGTTGGTATAAGATTAGTAGCAAGTACTTTGCCAAAATTGTTTACTTCTGTTAGGAGCTGGTAGTAGGTATAGGTGGTGCAACAGGATCTTGCAGGAGCGGCACTCTTGTTTCGAATGTATAGCGTCGGCCATGGCCATTTCGAACTAGTAAATTTTATGTTTATTTTTGCGGCAAAACCATTTGTGGATGCTGATCTTTTTTGTCCTGCTTTACCTGCTGTTTAACCTTGGTGTTGGGTTCTGGGCTTCGCGCCGTGTACACAATACAAAAGACTTTTTGCTGGCCGGCCGCCAACTTCCATTCTATATTTCTACGACTGTAGTGTTTGCCACCTGGTTCGGCTCCGAAACATTGCTTGGGGCCTCTTCTGAATTTGCGCAGCACGGCTTATTAGGAGTTATTGAAGATCCGTTTGGGGCGGCTCTTTGCCTGTTGCTTGTCGGACTTTTTTTTGCTAAAAAGCTGTATCGACTCAACTTGCTCACCATGGGCGATTATTACCGCATTCGGTACAACAAGGCAACAGAGCGAGTAGCTGCCATTTTTATGGCCCTTTCTTACTTTGGCTGGGTTGCCGCGCAAATGGTGGCATTGGGAATAGTCATGAACCAGGTTTTTGGAATTTCCACCAGCCTAGGTGTGGTGTGTGGAAGCTTGATGGTGGTGATTTACACCTATTTAGGCGGTATGTGGTCTGTCTCGATCACCGATTTTATCCAAACGGTCATGATTATTCTGGGGCTGATTTTTATTACCTACAGCCTTACCCGCGAGGCAGATCTGCAAGAAGTAACAGCAGCCTTGCCTGGAGATTTTTTCAGGATGACTCCTCCAACACGAAATTTGAGCACCTGGCTCAACTACTTTGCCCTCTGGATCACCATCGGCCTTGGATCTATTCCGCAGCAGGATGTTTTTCAGCGGGTTATGTCGGCTAAGTCGGAGCGAGTGGCGGTGTTATCTTCTATCAGTGCCGGGTTTCTGTACCTTTCCGTTGCCTTTATGCCCTTGCTGCTGGCGCTCTATGCACGTTTGCTTCACCCTGATCTGATGCAGGAAGATGCCCAGTTGCTGGTGCCGGGGCTAGTGTTGCGCTCTACATCCCTCTGGGTAAAGGTGTTATTTTTCGGGGCGCTAATTTCAGCCATTATTAGTACAGCCAGTGGGGCTATTCTGGCACCCGCCTCGGTCATAAGCGAGAATCTGTTGCGGCCACTTCTTCGGAATCCCTCTGACGCTAAACTGCTGCAACTCTCCCGTGGGTGCGTACTGTTAGTAGCCGCCGTATCTATGACAATGGCACTGCTGCGGACTAATATTTATGAACTGGTGAGCGAATCATCAGCACTCAGTCTGGTTTCGTTGTTTGTGCCGCTGGTGGCAGGGCTCTACTGGAAGCGCTCAACTTCTGCTGGAGCCATGTTATCCATGTTGTTGGGGATGAGCATATGGCTGCTTTGCCTTTACCTGAACACTTCCATAAATCCCATGCTATTTGGGTTGGCAGGAAGTGTAGCAGGGATGTTGCTAGGGCAATGGCTTCCGGATAATGTTGCTCCTAGAGAAGCTTTACAACAAAATTCAGTTTCTCTTTAAATGTTGGGCAAATGCCAGAGATTATGCTGGTATAGTTACTCTTTTGCCTGTGCGAGCAGCTTCATAAATGGCTTCCATGATTTTAACATCTCGCAGCCCCATTTCACCTGGTACCTTGGTAGGCTTGTTTTCTAAAATGCTTTGCGAAATGCCATCCATCTGCAGGGCCTGCTCAAACACCTGCGGATAATCCATTTTGCCTTCGCTGGTTTCTCCTTCTTTGCCGTCGTAGGCATAGGCAGGGCTTACGCGCCACCACCCGTTTTCTGCTTCTCCAGCTAACAGGTTGGCTTCGGTGCTATAGCTTGTGTTGGAGTTCGCTATTACGCCATCAGGAAATTCCAGTTGCCAGCTAATAGACTCTTCTACATCCTTAAAATATTCCGGATTTGTGACCTTGCCGAATTGTGCTGTAACTGCCACAGGATCCCTCCCCATGGTGTAGCATGCCCCCTGCACGCAATAAATGCCCACATCCATGAGTGGACCTCCGCCAGATAGTTTTCTATCTAAGCGCCAGACATCAGGGCTATCTTTTGTCATGTCCTGGCTATTGTCTGCTTTTATGCTTTTAACCTTACCGAATACCTGCTTTTGCCCAAGCTCCATCACTCGTTGGTTATATGGCTCAAAGTGGAGGCGGTACCCAATCGCTAAGGTCACATTGTTCTCCCGGCAGGCATCGAGCATCCGCTGGCAATCTTCTACAGTGGTAGCCATGGGCTTTTCGCATATAACATGTTTTCCTGCTTTTGCTGCCCTTATGGTATACTCGGCGTGCATGCTGTTTGGCAGCACCACATACACTACATCGATGTCAGGGTTGTCTTTTATTTGATCGAAGTTCTGATAATTGTAAACGTTCTTATCTGCGATGTTGTAAGCTTTTTGCCACTCCGCCACTTTAGATGGTGTGCCGGTTACAATGCCGGCCAGGTAGCAATGTTTTGTTTCTTTTAGCGCAGGCGCCAGCTGCTCCTTGCTGTACTGGCCAAGGCCAACCAAAGCAATGCCCAATTTTCTCGTGTTGGCCTGTTCCTGCTGGTCCTGGTCAGCTGTACCGGCTTGCTCATTGCCTCCCCCCTCCGATTGGCAGGAGCTCAGATTGAGCAAGGGTATGCCTAAGGCTGTTGTTCCCAATGCTAAAGAAAAACGTTTAATGAAGTTTCGGCGGTTGGGTATAGGTTTTTGATTCATAGCAAACAGTTTGGTAGAAAATGATTGGGGTTTAACAAATAATTCAGGTAACAATCTTAAAACTCAATGTTTATTACTTCTCTTCATGTCACCTGCTATTCCTTTGCCCTGGGCCCAACTAAGGTTATGGATTAGGTGGTGCACTGGGTTTAGAGACAGATATAAACTGAGGAGATTCTATATTGCCAAGTGGTGTTTTAATGGTCGGCTTAATTTGAAAGGTAATGGCCTGCCTGATGTCTCCTCCACTGCTGATCAGGTTAATTACTCTAGAAAGCCCTTCGTAATTTGGCAGGCCATTTACCTCGGATAACTGCACTTGCGTTTTTACAGGAATTTGGTTTTCGCCATCATGCAGAACCATCGTCTCGTGCACAGTCCCAGTAAAGGCTTCTTCCCCATCTACCAGCACCAACCATTTCATCTGAGTCACGGTCAGGCGCTGCTCTCCTGTGGCCTCACGTAGGGAAACTTGAAGTAGCAGAGTCGCCTCCAGCGGCAGGTTGTTTGCCGACACCGCAGCCAATAGTGCATCTCGCTCTTCTGCACTTAAACGTTGTCCGCTTTCTGCCCGCTCCTGCAGGTCGATGTTGTTGAGCCGAGCTTGCTCCACACCAAGCAGGCGGTAATCTGCCTCTGTAAAGGCTTTAATATCCTGCGTCTGCTGACACTGTGAAAAGCATAAACACAGGTTTATAAGCAGCAGGGGCTGCAGAACTAACCTGGCTATAATAGGAGACATTACTTTCATGTATGGAAAATCTACAACAAAATAAATTTCCTTCTATAATTCTAATTTACTGGCTCAGCAAAAGGGTAATAGAATCTGGTAAACTTCATGAAACAACCTGAGTCTGAGAATGAAAGGATTGCCTCTGGAAGACCTTTTCCATTAGAGAAATTTGAGGAAAGCCTTTGGCATTAACCAACGCTTCTTTTATTAGCTACAGTTACAGACGTAGCTACTGTACTTTAATTTCACCTGTTTCCATTAAACGCTTAAACCGCCTAATGTCTTTGAGGATCATTTCCTTCAGCATGGGATTGAGCAGTTTAGCAGCCATGCCTCCCATGGCTCCTGCTGGCGGCCGATAAGAAATTGAAGCTTGCACAATGGTCTCCCCACTTGAAGGGGCATCTGAAAACCTGACTTCACCGGCATTGTCTATATCGGCAGCAGGAAGAGATCGCCAGGCAATTAGCTCATTTTCTCGTTCTGCTATAATATCTGCACCCCAAGAAATGGAGCCGATGCCACCAGGAATGCGGGCATTCCAATGGGAGCGTTTGGGGCCTAATTGCTGCACGCTCTCGAGGTGCTCCATAAACTTGGGCAGGTTGTCGAGTTGCCGCCAGAATTGGTATACCTCCGCCCGTGGCTTGTTGATAGTAACAGTACTGGTTATATCTATAGAAATATCTTCGTCTGTGGCTGTGTCTCGGCCTATAGCTGAGTTTACGGGGCAATGGCCAGTTGCGCTCCGGTACAACAACGCTCCGCCGGCTGCAGCCAAAACTAACCCAACGGCATTCGGTTTACGCAGACCATAGAAGGTCAGCAGCGCGCCACCCACTGCAGAAGCAATTCGCTCCGATTTCCCCACGTTGATGTGGCTGGAACCATTAGCTGGCGGATTGATATGTGTTGTTTGCAGAAGTTCTGAGGAGTATTTGTTGAAAGTATCCATACCGTTTTCTTTTTTCATGGATACGAGCTATAGCAACTGTATTGTTACTGTTTTATATTATTTCTCTTTTATTATAGTTTCATATGCCACCTATAACTTCTGGATTTTTTATAAAACAAGCACAAGTATAATTTGACTAACCCTTAATAAAGGATAGGTTTATTAAGGGCACAATATCCTTATCTCTTAAATGCTCTAAAGAAACCTATCGGGCTAAATTCTGTTTTCAATTCTTCTAATAAAAATGACCTTCCAGAGGAGAATTCTCTGAATTTTAGCCGATGCTCCCATAGGGCCAAATCCTAGCTTAGTTTTAAAAGATAAGGCTGCTTGCCCTCCTGCTCAGAAGTGCTAGACTTAAAATAGAAAAGCCGACCCAGTATTATGGAGCGGCTTTTCCTGATTTAAGATTGTAAGTGATTTACTATCTCATTTAAACTTGCCTTTCAGCATGGCCAGCTTTGCCTGGAAGTCGTTCAGTTCTTCAACTTTTTCTTTTTTGGCACCTCCCTTGGCTGCACCTCCTCTGGCACTTCCGCCTCCTGTTGGTCTGGCTGCATTCGGGTCGCCTTTCATAGAGAGGGAAATACGCTTGCGCGGCACATCTACCTCCATCACCGTCACTTCTACTTTCTGCCCTACCTTTACCACATCATGCGGATTGGTTACAAAGCGATCAGAAAGATGGCTCACGTGTACCAGCCCGTCCTGGTGCACACCTACATCAACAAAGGCACCAAAGGCCGTGATGTTGGTCACAATGCCAGGCAGTTTCATGCCTTCGCGCAGATCTTTGATTTCGTTTACACCTTCTGTAAAACTAAAAGCTTCGAAAGTCTGACGTGGGTCGCGGCCCGGTTTAGCCAATTCGCTAATGATGTCCTGTAAAGTAGGCAACCCTACTGCCTCCGTCACATATTTTTTAAGGTCAATCTGCTTGCGCAATTCCTCACGCTGCATCAGGTCTCTTACCGTTACACCCAGATCTTTTGCCATCTGCTCCACAATGGGGTAGCTTTCCGGGTGCACTGCTGAGGCATCGAGTGGGTTTTCTGCATCTTGTAGGCGTAGGAACCCTGCCGCCTGCTCAAAAGCTTTATCGCCCAGGCGAGGCACTTTCTTTAGTTCCGCACGGGTTCTGAAAGGGCCGTTCTGGTTACGGTACTCCACGATGTTTTGAGCCAGTGCAGGTCCCAAACCAGATACATAGGTGAGCAATTGCTTGCTGGCAGTGTTTACTTCTACACCTACGGCGTTTACACAACTCATCACCACATCATCCAGGGAGTGTTTTAAGGCAGACTGGTCCACATCGTGCTGATACTGACCCACGCCAATAGACTTAGGATCAATTTTCACCAGTTCGGCCAGCGGGTCCATGAGGCGACGACCTATAGAAACTGCGCCACGCACAGTTATGTCCTGATCCGGGAATTCGTTACGGGCTACTTCCGAAGCAGAATAGATAGATGCACCACTTTCATTCACCATGAGCACCTGTACGGTTGCGGGTAGGTTAAGGCCTCGCACAAAGGATTCTGTTTCGCGGCTTGCGGTGCCGTTACCAATGGCTACTGCCTCTACTTCGTAGCGGGTAACCAGGTATTTAACCGATTGGGCTGCCTCCTGTGCTTTCTGCTGACCTGTGTGCGGATAAACGGTTTCGTTATGCAGCAGTTTACCCTGCTTGTCGAGCACCACCAGTTTACAGCCTGTTCTGAACCCAGGGTCGAGGGCCAATACAGTTTTTTGGCCAAGTGGCGACGTTAGGAGTAACTGACGCAGGTTATCGGCAAATACTTTGATGGCTTCTTCGTCTGCACGCTTTTTGGAGCTAAGACGCACCTCTGTCTCCATGCTAAGTTTAAGAAGGCGTTTGTAGCAATCTTTGGCAGCCAAGCGAACTTGCTCAGAAGCAGGACCATGGCCTTTCACAAACATGTCTTCCAGTTTCGCTAAGGCTTCTTCTTCTTCTGGCTGCGCGCTCAGCATGAGCACCATTTCGGTTTCGCCGCGGCGCATGGCTAATATACGATGCGAAGGAGCTTTCTCAATTGGTTCTTCCCACTCGAAATAGTCTTTGTATTTCTGGCCTTCCTCTTCCTTACCCATCATCACACGGCTTTTAAACACGCCCTTCTTCTCGAAAAGCTGGCGCATGGTAGCACGTGCCTCCACGTTCTCGTTCATCCATTCCGCCATTATGTCTCGGGCTCCGGCAAGTGCTTCTTCCGCATCCTTCACCTCTTTTTCTTCCGAAACATACTGAGCAGCCTCAGCGGCAATATCAAAAGCCTCCTGCTCGAACAGGCGCTGTGCCAGCGGCTCCAGCCCTTTTTCGCGGGCAATGGTGGCGCGTGTCCGGCGCTTTGGCTTGTAAGGAAGGTAAAGGTCTTCCAGCGCGGTCATGGTCTCGGCAGCCATGAGCTGTGCTTCCAGTTCCGGTGTTAGCTTTTCCTGATCTCTGATAGATTTCAGAATGCTTTCACGGCGCTTGTCAAGCTCACGAAGCTGCTCCAGGCGGTCGCGTATAGCAGCAACAGCCACCTCATCTAAGGAGCCTGTTGCCTCTTTGCGATAACGTGAAATAAAAGGTACGGTCGCCCCCTCATCCAACAGTTCTGCCGTAGCCTGCACCTGCTTTATTGTCAGGCTCAGCTCTTTGGCCACTTTTAACAAATGGTCTAAATTCGGTTCCATATTCTAAATTGATGAAAAATCTTTACTCTCTGTTCCTGATGCCCAAAGCAGAAAGGCTCTGGCCAGGTAAAGTTAAATGCAGAATATGAAGAGGCGACTATATGGAGGGAAGGCAGAAGGGGCCGTTGCAGCTTTTGCTCTGGCTCTTTTACTGATAACTCCTCCGGGCTGCCGCCTACAAATCCTGATTCAATTCGTCAAATTTAGAATATATTGCCTTAACCAAAAACTTGCTTTTTCTGTTTTTGCTTAAAAGGCCATTAGAGCAGCTTTTAAATTTAATTTATGCCCTGTACTCAAAAGCAGCCAAAGAGGCTAAGTTCCTGACTGCCTTTGTCGTGGCCGCGATTGAGCCACCTGTGCTGCTGAGCGATATTCATATAGTTGGCGCGCATGCTGAAGAGAGCTGGTTGAGATGGTGAAAGTATTATGAAAAATTTCTTCTTTGCCTTCCTGGCAGGAGTAATTTTCATACACCTGAAACTGAAGTCCGTCTGGCAGAGGATTGGGTGCTTTAAAGGAAAAAGTGGCGCACCCGTGACCGAAGGCTTCTTTCAACACGAAATGATGACCAGCCTCATCGAAACATCCGGTTAGGTAGGCAGTAGTTTCGAATTCGGTACCTATAAAAATGAAGTATACCTTCCAGTCATTTACTGTTTCATAAAGTTGCACATCTCTTATGGCGAACGACTCCTTCTCCAATTTGGAATTCTTATTTTTTCGTAGGTTATCGTAAAAGGAAGTGGCAATGTTATGCGCTACAGTGGCTGGAATACTGCTGGCGCTTGTACTGACATGCGAAGAGAGCATGTCTTTGTTTATGTTGCGGTTGTAAATAGTATAAGCTAATTTTTCTCTAAAAAGCAGATAATCCTCTTCAGTAGAAATAGCATGTGCCGGTGTAAAGGGTATCGAAACATAGGGTGCTGTATCAAGAGGTGAAGATGTACTTACAAATAGGGCTGATTTTTTTCCGGGGAGTTGATGCTGTACTGCCTCCTTGTTATCGCTGCAGCTGCTGTTAATCAGGGCCAATAGCAAGAAGCTAGGTGGCAGGGCGGCTGCTAGCTTAAGAGGCAGATGTAACAGGTAATGACCAAAAGATATAAGCATAAGCCAGCAGGAATTAAGTGATTCTTTTTGCTGCTAAGGAGCAAGCTAAACGAACAGAGGCCATTACACTAGTACCTGCTTCCTTCCGGCGCCTTTCTACGTTAGTATTGAGTTGGAGCGGTTTAGCATTTGGCAGCAAATAGATCAAAACAAACTACAAGCAATACCTTAGTGCAATATTTCTGTTTTAATTATAACATTAAAAGTACGAAGATTTCTGAATAATCAAATACATTATTATGTTTATTTAAAATAGAATAAAAACAATGCTGCTATTTGATAGGCTTATCTATTATTCTGATACCTATAATAGCATACTCTTTTATAATACGAAATAAGGTATCTTCCTATAGAAGAATGGTTTATAAAATATTTGGTATATTTTAATTGAGCTATTTGTACCAGCTGTACCTAGATATTGACAAATTTTTAAAATGAACTTAATATTTTACTGGATTTAAATTTTAAGCGCTTCTAATACATTAGTTTCTGTCAAAATTGTTTTTACACATGGATAAGGCTGCAAAAAATATTTCGGCTTGAGCTGCTATTATGGCAACAAAACAGCCCCTGTTTCACGTATTACACCCATAGGATATTCCTCTATAAATTTCTGGAAAAGTAAAGCAGCGGCTGTAAGCAACTTACAACCTCTATTGAATCTTTTTCTAGACAGCATAAGCCAAAGGATAGTGAATTTCAGTAAATTAAAATACTGAAGTCGAAAATTATTAATATGTTGATTATTAGTAATTTAAGATTTCGTAAAAATATTTATAATTATTTTTTGTTTTATTTTATCTTTTTTTACATTTGTATTCTATAACATCTATATATAGCTTAGGTTAAGTTATAAAGCGTTGTAAGTGTTTAACAGCCTTGCAACCAGATATTGAGCCAGTTGCCTCAGGGACACCCGTAGATGCATTAAATTATTTTATATAAATTTTTTAGAGAACAAACCGAATATGCAGACTGCAGAAAAACCTTTAAACGTTGTGGAGACGGTACTGAAAGTTTCCAGGAATCAGACGTTAAGCGCTGAGCCGATTATCAGCTACCTTAATGAAATGAAGCCTAGTGAACTCATGGACCATTTAAAATTGGTATTGGAGTATGCATCTTGTGGCGTTGTGCACCGGGAGTCTGGAAAAACAGATGAACACATTGGAGAAACTATGCGGTTCGTTCACGGTTTGCGTAATGCCATCAAAAAAGCTACCGGAGAAGTAAAATAAAATTCTACAGACATATCAGGCGAAGTAGCTTCACATGCTGGTTCGCCTGATTATTTATGCCTATTCCTTAACCTATACAACAAACACCGCTGTCACCCTACCTTTTACCAGGTTTTTCTCAGATACCTGCTTTCCAGTTTTTAAAGTTAGGATTACTTTTGATCCAATTATTCCAATAAGAGCCGCTTCGTGAGGCAAAAACGGCTTTATTTTCCTCAGGCTGCAACCATGCTATGCCATTGCCTCTAACTGGTGCAAGTGCAAAAAGTATTGTAAATTCGCATCATTACTTGCGGCACCTGTTGCGCCCTGGTAATGCAGAAGAGACTAACATACCTTGAGCCAGCCCATCCGTAAAATTATTCATGTAGACATGGACGCATTCTTTGCGTCGGTGGAGCAGCGGGATAACCCGGAGCTGAGGGGAAAGCCCGTAGCAGTGGGAGGTTCCAGAGCGCGTGGCGTGGTGGCAGCGGCAAGTTATGAAGCCCGTCGGTTCGGAGTATTTTCAGCTATGGCCTCCCGGATCGCTATTCAAAAGTGTCCGCAGCTCATCTTCGTAAAGCCTCGTTTTGAAGTTTATAGTGCCGTGTCGCGGCAGATACGGGAGATTTTTCATGCCTATACCGATCTGGTAGAACCGTTGTCGCTGGACGAAGCCTACCTTGATGTGACCGAAAATAAGGTAGGCATGCCATCTGCCAGTATTATTGCCAAAGAAATTAAAGCCCGTATTTTAGAAGAAACAAAGCTTACGGCCTCAGCCGGTGTTTCTTATAACAAGTTCCTGGCTAAAATTGCCTCTGATATGAACAAACCAGACGGTTTTACGCTCATAACGCCAGATAAGGCAGAGGATTTGGTGGCTAGTCTGGCCATCGAAAAGTTTCATGGCATAGGAAAGGTGACTGCAGCCAAAATGCAGGCTATGGGAATAGCAACGGGAGGTAACCTTCGGGAGCGGACCGAGCACGAGCTGGTGCAGCGTTTTGGTAAAGTAGGCCGTTATTATTTCCGGATTGCCAGGGCCCAGGACGAACGACTGGTGCAGCCACACAGAGTGCGCAAATCGATTGGCTCTGAGCGGACATTTGATACAGACCTGGCCGAGGAGGAAGAAATGCTGGAGCGTCTGCAGTTTCTGGCCCAGGAGGTGGCACAGGACATGGCACGGCTACAGGCAACTGCCAAAACCGTTACGCTGAAACTTAAATATTTTGATTTCACCATCCAAACCCGAAGTAAAACGCTGGTACAATACCTGAGTGCGTCCGATGCCATTTTTACCGTTGCCCGCGACCTGCTCCGCACGCCGCAATTGCCTGCCTATCCGGTAAGGTTGCTCGGTATCTCTGTTTCTAATCTGCTGTACCAGCACGAGCTGACCTCCAACTACCAACTTACCTTCGACTTTTAGCCTATATTTTAACCAACCTTGGCCCATTTCATAACAAAAACCCTCCTGAAGGGTTATTTCATTAGAATATTTTAAATATTAGAAGATGTATATTTTTTAATAAAATCATTTCTTTTGACAGTCCGCTTATAAACTTTTGATATATTGATTCGTTAGAGCCATGTGGCTTTATAAAAAAGAGTCGGTACATCGGCAGTAAGTGTTGTCATCGTCTCCACTTGATAGTTAAAATTATAACACCTCCCCTACCCTTGCGCTGCTGCTGCGTTTTGTGGTGCAATGGTAGGTAAAACATCCTTTTAACAGACGGATTAGTTCTTCTTCATGAATTCAATGAAAAATATAAAAT
Organism: Pontibacter sp. 13R65; assembly: GCF_047525655.1. NCBI lineage: Bacteria > Pseudomonadati > Bacteroidota > Cytophagia > Cytophagales > Hymenobacteraceae > Pontibacter > Pontibacter sp. 13R65. The sequence goes on along the minus strand of NZ_JBLIQL010000025.1, from coordinate 17,329 downwards.
TACTGCCTTACCGGGTTCTGTATATGCTGGTTTGCTTTTACTTGATTTCCTGCTCCGGCGATAAAAAAAATGCTTCAGAAATCTCCATCCCCAAAGAGCCGCCCAAATATTCTGAAAGGGGCTATACAACCTCAAAAGCTTACCCTGCTACCTTTGCCGAAGAGAGTTTTGACGCCTGGCAACGAGAAATTCCACAGGTGCGGAAAGTAAATATTACTTCATCGGCAGACGGCAAGGCAGAGCCAGCCTTATTCTATGATTCCGGGTCTCAGAAGAGCAAGCCCTTGCTGGTGGTGCTGCACAGTTGGAGTAGCGAGTATCTGCAGGAAGTAAGCATTCCGTATGCCGAGTGGGCAAAGGAAAAGGATTGGGTGTTTATTCATCCTAACTACAGGGGAGCCTTTAATAACCCGGAAGCCACTGCCTCCGATCTGGCCGTGCAGGATATTGTGGACGCGGTTAACTTTGCTAAAGAAAATGCAGCTATAGACCCATCTCGTGTGTATCTGGTAGGTTCATCTGGCGGCGCTATGACGGCACTGGTGGTGGCGGGGCGCTTTCCAGAAATATGGGCCGGCGTGGTTGCCTGGGTTCCGATTCTTGATCTTGCCGATTGGCACAAGTTTAATTTGTACTACCCCGACCGGGTATATAACCAGCAATTGGAGGCTTCTTGCGGGGGAGCACCCGAACCTGGAAGCGAAGTAATGAAAGAGTACAAGCGCCGCAGCCCCATTACTTACCTTGAAAATGCTTCCAACATCCCTGTTTTTCTGGCACATGGTATAAAAGATGTTTTAGTGCCAGCCAGCCACTCCATGCGCGCCTTTAACATGCTTGCTGCTCCTGCCGATACCATAACGCAAAAGCAAATGAAGCACATCGACCAGGAAAAAGAGTTGCCAGAAGACCTGGAAGGAACGAACCAGGATCCGTATTTCTCTCCTACAGACCCGGCCGTGGTTTTTAATAGGGAGTCGGCCAACGTAAAATTGGTGCTTTTTGAGGGGGTGCACGATATGGCCTACAACCCTACCCTGCTTTGGCTAAACGATCAGCAGCGGCAGTAAAATAAAAATCCAAACCTTGTTGGTTACTCAATTTTAAGAATTGGAGATGGCTACTTCAGATCCGGAATATTTAGTTAAAAATACTTGCTATCAATTAAATAAAAGAGATAACCCAGGGGCAAACATACGGCCAGAGCCTGTATAGGCGAATAGTTTTGTGCGGCCAGACCAAAATAAAGGATTTGCACCAGAAATATATGATAAGAGGCTTTGCCAATGGCTGCTGTCAATAAAAGCCCGCGATTGGCAGATACCACAGGAAAAATTCTAAATAACAGCACGACCAGCAGGGCAGCATACCCAAAAGCCAGGACGCACTGTGCCTGCCACTCCTTACGCACCAGCGTGAAATCAGATAACTGGTACTGAATATGGTATAAAAAACAAACGCTGGCCAAGGCGAGTATTAAGAGCAAGAACCAAATCTTTGGCTTTGTAGGTTCAGATACTACCTGCGACAGCGCCAGCCCGAAAGCCACGGCAGAGAAGTATCGGATGAAAGCCGCACTGTACAAATAGTCGTACTCCTTGCTAAAGGTGAGCCCCTCGCACAAAAGCAGGAACCCAACTTCGAGCACCACTAGCAACACAATTGTTACCCCAGGCTTGCGTTTATAAAAGTACCCGATAAGAGGAAGTAAAAGCAAAGACTGCCAGACCAGCGTTACAAAGTAATTTCCTGGTCCGGTTACCGGAAACATACCTAACAAATTTAACCATTTATAAGTAACAGGATTTTTTCCTGTGATGCTGTGCCAGATAAAGCCAACTCCTATAGAAACCAGGTACATAAGCAGGACAGGCATCAGCAAGCGTTTTATTCTTTTCCGGAATCCTTTGGAGAGATAAAGTTGTAAAAGTGGTGTTTGCGTGCCAGCTGGTGATAACCCAAGGTTCAGGCCCATCAAAATCATGAATAGCGGTACCGCCTGCCAAATATGAAAGATAGCAAACGTTTGCAGCAGCGCCTCATACTCCAGAGCGTGTAGCAAAATTACCGAAACCGTAGCAAGCCCTTTTATCACATCGATCTGCTGATACCGCATTCTTTTGTGTGAGACAAGGGGAGCTTCCAACGGACTGGCAGACGACATAAGTATAGATGGTGTGATGAAGTGTTAGCAGATATCGTTTTTTCTTGATACTGTTCAGCGCTAAAATTAGTTGAAATTGATTAGAAATGCCCTCTCCCTGTTTTTTGTAATAGAGGCTCCGGAAGATGAATTTCATTAGTAGAATGGAGGAGGCAATCCAGGCATTATTACTGAAAGATGAAACTGCCGTGAACATGCACTATCTGGCGGAACAGCCTGCAACAGCTTTAGGCGCCCATCACGGCTGAAAAACGTGAAATTTAAGCTTGAATCTTAATTTTAATATACCTATGCAAAATGGGAACTCTGAAAGATGGTGGCAGAATAATAAAATAATTATAGTACCTTTGCAGTCCATAAGACTTACCCTAACTTATGGCTTCTACAACAAAGTATGTTTTCGTTACTGGCGGTGTTACTTCCTCTCTTGGTAAAGGTATCATCTCCGCCTCTCTTGCCAAATTATTACAGGCAAGAGGCTACTCTGTAACTATTCAAAAATTCGACCCTTACATCAATATCGATCCAGGCACCATGAACCCTTATGAACATGGGGAGTGCTACGTGACCGAAGACGGTGCTGAGACAGACCTCGACCTGGGGCATTATGAGCGCTTCCTTAATGTGCCTACCTCCCAATCGAATAACGTGACCACCGGCCGTATTTACAACCATGTGATTACGCAGGAGCGCCAAGGTGCCTTTCTGGGTAAGACGGTACAGGTAGTTCCGCATATCACAGATGAGATTAAGCGCCGTATGTTGCTGTTGGGGCAATCTGGCGAGTACGATATCGTGATTACAGAAATTGGAGGTTGTATCGGCGACATTGAATCGTTGCCGTTTGTAGAGGCTGTGCGGCAGTTGCGTTGGGAACTTGGCGCCAACGATTCGGTAGTGATTCACCTGACGCTGGTACCTTACCTGAAAGCCGCAGGCGAACTGAAAACCAAGCCAACCCAGCACTCTGTAAAAGCGCTATCTGAGGCAGGTGTGCAGCCCGATATTTTGGTTTGTCGCTCTGAACACCCTATACCGGCAGAAATGCGCAAAAAAATAGCTCTATTTTGCAACGTAAAAACAAATTCTGTTATTGAATCGCTGGATGCAGAGTCTATTTACGATGTGCCCCTGCTGATGCGCAAAGAGAAGCTCGACGAAAGGGTAATCAATAAACTGAAGCTTAGCAAGAATGCTGATCCGGAACTAGACAGCTGGAAAGAGTTCTTAGGAAGGCTTAAAAATCCGACTGCAGAAGTAAACCTGGCTCTGGTAGGTAAATATGTTGAGCTGCCTGATGCCTACAAATCAATAATTGAAGCCTTTATACACGCTGGCGCACAGAATGAGTGCAAGGTACATGTAAAATGGATTCAATCAGAGCATATAAACGACGAGAATGTGGGCACCATGCTGCAAGGCATGGATGGAGTATTGGTAGCTCCTGGCTTTGGAGAACGTGGTTTCCATGGCAAACTGGAAACTATCCGGTTTGTGCGCGAAAATAATATTCCTTTCCTGGGCATTTGCCTGGGTATGCAATGTGCCGCAGTAGAGTTTGCCCGCAATGTGCTGGGCTTGGCTGGAGCCGCTTCTACTGAAATGGATGCGAACACGCCACACCCTATTATCGACATGATGGCCGGACAAAAGGAAATTACCCAAAAGGGCGGCACCATGCGCCTTGGTGCCTATACTTGTGAACTAAAAAAGGGTTCAAAGGCTTATTCAATATATGGGAAGTCAAAAATTTCGGAGCGCCACCGCCATCGTTACGAGTTCAATAACAACTACTTAACTCAGTTTCAGGAAGCCGGTATGCTTGCTTCTGGTAAAAATCCGGAAACCGGACTGGTAGAGATTTTTGAGTTACAGAATCATCCGTGGTTTGTGGCGGCCCAATTCCACCCGGAACTGAAGAGCACGGTACTTAGCCCGCACCCGCTCTTTGTTAAGTTTATAAAGGCTGCTATGAACTATTCCAAAACCAACTAAGCAAATTAACCTCACAATTCAATACACATTAAATGGATAGAAATCAAGCTATTGGCTTTGCCCTGATTGCCGTATTGCTGCTGGCTTACTCCTTCTTTTTCTCCGGACAGAAGGACGAAGCCGTTACACAGCAGCAGACAACAGAGCAAGTTGCCAATGTAGAAACACAAGGTACTGCACCAGCAGTTGTAGAAGACGACTCTTTGGCGCAGGTAAGAAGAGCTTCGGCTTTGGGAGCATTTGGTGCCGCTGCAAATGGCGAAGAAACCACCTCCACCCTCGAGAACCAGTACGTGCGCATTACCTTTAACACCAAAGGTGGACAGGTAAACGAAGTTGTTCTAAAGGACTACAAAACGTACAATGGCGAGCCGCTCATTCTCTTCGATAAGGAAAGCAGCCAGACAGATGTGCAGTTCGCAACGAACGATGGCAAAACCATAAAACTATCCGACCTGTTTTTTGCACCATCTCAAATTACAAGTGGCAGCTTAAATGAGGTACCTACGCAAACTATTACCTTTCGGGCACAGCTGGGCGAAGGGCAATACATTGACCAGGTGTACACGCTGTTCGACAACAGTTTTCAGCTTGGCTACAAGCTAGATTTTAAAGGCCTGAATAACCTGGTAAGCGGCAACACCATGACCTTTACCTGGAGCGACCGACTCAAGCAGTTGGAGCGTGACCTGAAACAGAACAGAGCCAAATCTACCATTAATTTTTATACCATAGATGGCGGGTTCGACTATGTTTCTATAGGAGAAGGCACTGAAACAGAAGCAGCAGACGAGCCTGTAAAATGGGTGGCGAACAAGCAAAACTTTTTTACCGCAGGCATTATTGCAAGCAACAGCTTTGCAGGTGCCCGTATGGAATCCAATACGAACCCCAACGATACCTTAGTAGTTAAAACGCTTACTTCGCAATTGCTGATTCCTACCCAGGATGTGCTTAATGGCAAAGGAGACTTTACCTTCTACTTCGGCCCTAACGATTACAAAATTCTGAAGCACATGGCCGATGATTTTGACAAAAACCTGGATTTAGGCTGGGGCATTTTCTCTTATGTAAACAAATGGCTTATAATTCCGGCCTTTGACTTCCTGGAGAACTATATCGCCAGCTACGGTATCATTATCATGCTGCTGGTGCTTTACATTAAAACGATCCTGTTCCCGCTTACCTATAAGTCTTACCTCTCCATGGCAAAGATGAAGGTTTTGAAGCCGGAAATAGATGCCATTAAGGAGCGCAACGATGGCGATATGCAGAAGACGCAGATGGAGACCATGAAGCTCTACCAGGAAATGGGTGTTAACCCGATGAGCGGTTGTGTGCCTATGCTCTTGCAGATCCCGATTCTGTTTGCCATGTTCAACTTCTTCCCGAATTCAATTGAACTCAGACAGGAGCCATTTTTATGGGCTAACGACCTTTCTACGTACGATGTGTTTGCCATGCTTCCGTTTACCATTCCTTTCTATGGCAACCACGTAAGTATGTTCACGCTCCTGATGACGGCCTCTACTATTTTGTATACTTGGTCTAACAACCAGATGAACACTATGCAGGGCCCGATGAAGTTTTACAGCTATTTAATGCCGGTTATCTTTATGTTTGTATTGAACTCTTTCCCGGCAGGTCTTAGCTTCTATTACTTCGTCTCAAACATCGTAACCTTTGGTCAGCAGGCGGTAATTCGCCAGTTTGTAGACGAAAAGAAAGTTAGAGCCAAACTGGAAGTAAACAAAGAGAAGAACAAAGACAAAAAAGGCGGTACTTCTTTTGCCCAGCGTATGCAGGAAGCCATGCGGGTGGCAGCTGAAAAAGAAGCTGAAAAACGCAACAAGAAAACCAAGAAATAGACCAACAAGGTCATTCGTTAAAAAGCCTCTCCTGCAACAGGAGAGGCTTTTCTTGTTTCCCAGGTCCTCCTTTCCCACATGTTTGGCTGGTGCTCATAGCAGACACCCTTCCCAAAATGGACCATTCCTGACAATATTTGCCTATGCTTCCATTTTCTGCCGCCTGGCACAAAGATGACAGGTGCTACGTATGCTGTAGATATAACTTGGACTAATGAACACAAAATTATTACACCTATTGCAGGTACCGCTGTTTTTCAATACGCTTATGAGTTGCCAGCCTCAGCAAAAAGAGGAAAAGTCGTTGGCATCTACACATCCGGCCTTAGAGGAGCAACTACAGCATGACTCTATCAAAACACCTGTTACCTCGAATGAGAATCCGGACTTATACCAGCGTTACCGACTCTCTATGGAAGAAGCAACTGCAAAAAATAATTACAGCATTTCGGATATATACCGGGGTAAACTTGCTGCACCTGACCTCAGCAGTCAAACCGACGCCCAACAAGTAAAAGAAGGACTGAAAGCCGGTGTGAACTTTGCCGGTAAGTACACAATAGTAACAGTGGCATGTGGCGAGGCGTGCCAGCACCATATTGTTATAGATCGTGAAAGCGGAAAGGTTCTGGAGAAACTGCAGAGTCGCCTTGGTGCCAGCTACAGTGCCAATAGCAGGCTTTTGGTGCTCAACCCGCCCGATTCAACTATTAATTACCAGGATTGCCGCTACTGCTCTCCAGAGGCCTACGTGCTGAAAGAGGATAAGCTCACAAAGTTAGCTTCTATCCCAGACTAACATCTGCCAGGCAGAGCCGTAAAGTAATTTCATCTTATTTACATTTAAATAGCTGTGTTACAGCCTACAAATATGGGACTTAAGGATCTAATTAATAAAGCCAAAAAAGAAGTGAAGGTGCTTCAGGGCGAAGAATCAAAAGATAAACTATTCTCTAATGAAAACGAATTTCCGGACACAGCAACTGCCAAAGAGGCTTTTGAAAGAGCCAAGAAAAAGCTTTTTGATGTAAATCTGTGGTCAGATCTGGAAGGCATCAATTCTACGTTCGAGCTGTATGACGACCACGGCCGACGGACTACAGAACCGATGCCAAAGGTAGGCTATTATGTCAGGATCATTCTTCCTGGCACAGACATAGAGAATTGGGTAAATATATCGGATGTGCAGGTGCAGGAGAACATGGCCCAATTTACAGTACATCCTTCTGAAAAACCTGCCCCTCTTACAACTGAAGATGAGGTGGTACAGCATTTTTTTACGAAAGAAGCCAGCAGCATCTTCAGGGTAGTACGCGAGGGAAATGTGCTTAAGGGTTTCGAAATCGGCAAAAACGAAATCATCAATAACCAGGGTGAGGAAGCGGGCGACCGTAAAATGCTCAATACTATGATTGCTGAGGGCGGTTGGGCTGGCTTTCAGGATCTGCAATGGGAAAAGCTAACCCGTTATCTGGTGCATTTGGAGGAAGCGGACCATTAACCACAAAGGCCTCTTTTTACCTATGGAAGACCTTTTTTATGAAAATAATTAGTTCGTAACCAAACAAATCCAACTTCTACAGCTTATACAAGCAACAACCATAAAACTATGATATCAAAAAGTAAACGACTGGAGGGGCAGGTGGCCCTGGTAACCGGATCTAGCTCAGGTATAGGGCAAGGCATAGCCGTTGCTCTGGCAAAAGACGGTGCCAATGTAGTAATTAACTTTCATTCTGATGAAGAAGGGGCAGCAGATACGCTGAAGGAGATAGAGAAAACCGGTGGTAAAGCCATTGTAGTAAAGGCAGATGTTTCGAAGGAGAAGGATGTGGAGATGCTTTTCGAGCAGGCTAAAAAGGAATTCGGCAGACTGGATATATTGGTCAACAATGCCGGCGTGCAAGCCGATGCGAGCCTTCTTGAAATGACTATGGACCAGTGGGAGAAAGTGATTGGTATAAACTTAACCGGTCCGTTCTTATGTGCCCGTGCCGCCGCAAAAGAGTTTGTGGCGCAAGGCGTGCAGGAAAATACATCAAGGGCAGCAGGTAAAATTATTTTTATCAGCTCTGTTCATGACATTATTCCTTGGGGCGGCCGTGTAAACTACACCACCTCAAAAGGGGGCGTTATGATGATGATGAAGACACTGGCACAGGAGCTGGCCTCCCATAAAATCAGGGTAAATAGTATTTCGCCAGGTGCTATCAAAACCGATATAAACAAGCAGGACTGGAGCACGGAAGAAGGCAAAAAGCAAATGCTTTCGCAGATTCCGTATGGCCGCATTGGTGAGCCTGAAGACATCGCGAAAGTAGCTGCCTGGCTTGCTTCCGATGAGGCTGATTATGTAACGGGTGCTACCATTTATGTAGACGGTGGCATGGTGTTGTACCCTTCGTTTAGTGAATAAAGCTTCATTTTCTTAATTTCAAAAAAGGCTCCGGAAGGCAAATTTCATTTGAATAATTTGCCTTCCGGAGCCTTTTTATAAAATTAACGATAAGGCTACCTTACGCAACCATAGCTACAATTAAGTAGTTGGTGCTTTGAGTTTTTCTTTAGCGGCCATTAAAACAGGTGCAAGCACTAAGGCTATAGAGCCAGCCGCAATCAAAATGACTAACACATTTGAGACGTAATTTGTAACAATTTCCTGTTGCATTCCTGCCCAAAAAATAATGCCTGTTATACCACTTATCAAGAGCCAATACTGCACAGGATTTTGAGCCTTTAGCTGTTCCTTTTGTAGAGGAAGTAGCATAACAGCCGCCATAACAGCAATTCCTCCGAGAACTGAAAAACCAAGCTGCAGCACGTAATATAGGGGCAAACTCCACCTACCCAGCTCTATGTGGGTAAGCAGGTAGGGCAGCTGTTTCACAAAGTACCCATTTTTGTGCGTAAAGCCATCCCACAAAATGTGCAGGGCAACTCCAAGCAGTATCGATACCACTACCACCACTACATGATTCCTGAAATAGGCGGTCCAGTTAAATTGCTGAAAACAGGAAAGTCTTAGCCGCATAAAATCGGGCAGGTTGGCTAATAAAGACGGCCGTACTAGCAGATGATAGGTAAAGCAAAGCAACAAGGCTAGTGGCAGGTTAAACCAGAAAACTCCTGCCAAGGTATGGCTATAAGATGTTTCTGCCTTCATTTTCAGAAACATTTCAAAATCTGGCACAATGCTGCCCACAATCAGCCCCGTCATGGACCGACGGTTTGGGCTTAGCGCATGCAGCGGAAGAATAATAGCTGGGTGAGAAAAAGTAAAAGGCATGAGGCCGTACGCCAGATTTTATGCTGTAAGATTCTAAAAGATGCTTTCACTTCGGAAGCAAAAGATGGGTGACTCCGGGTTTAAAGTAGATTGTTCTTAAACCCCAATATCCTCGTTCCAAAGGTCAGGTTTCTCTTTAATGAACTGTTGCATGAGTTCATAGCAGGCAGGATCGTCCACTACCTCCACCTCCAGCCCTCTGGAGCGGAGCAAATCTTCTTCTCCTTTAAACGTTTTGTTTTCGCCGATTACTACTTTCGGAATACCATACAGAAGCATGGTGCCGGAGCACATGGAGCAAGGAGAAAGCGTGGTGTAGATGGTGCATTCTTTGTACACAGTAGCCGGTAGCCTGCCTGCGTTTTCGAGGGCGTCCATTTCACCATGCAAAATAGCACTTCCCTGCTGCACCCGCTTGTTATGCCCGCGGCCAATTATTTTCCCTTTGTGCACCAAAACAGAACCAATAGGGATACCACCTTCCTGATATCCGAGCTTCGCCTCTTCCAGGGCTGCTAGCAAAAATTCATCTCTCTCTTCCATATTATTCTGTAGTACCATTTATTGTTGCTGCTTTACAACAATTATTCTAATGAAAACGGCATTCCGTGGCCAAAAACAAACTATGAGTGCTCAGGGTAAGTTCAGCCTGGTAGCAGACACTGCTACTGTCGCTGCAAAAACTTTTACCAATCTATTGCCGCGACAGTAGCTATACCTTTTCGAAATCGAAATCGATGCTTTTGGGGAGCTCCGCAAATTTTAAGATAAGGTCATCTGGTAGCACCGTGAGTTTTCTTTTCTCTACATCGAACCAGGCACCGTCTACGTTTACAACAGCCGCTTTAACGCCATCGCCTCTGTAAATAATATGCCTGATTGACCAGCGGGAACCATCGTTGCGACTTTTGGTAAGCTCCAGCGTAACCCGTATTTTCTCGTTTAGTCCTACCTCCCGCAGGTAAATAAGTTCTTCTCTAAAAAGTACCGGCCCTACCCGTAGATCCTGAAATGTTTTATAGTCTAAACCCAGGCTGTCTAAAACGGCAATACGGGCTTGTGCTGCAAAATCTGCATAGGCTGAGTGGCGCATATGTAAGTTCGGATCAAGGTGCGACCACATCACCTGTGCTTCGTAGGAGTTATTCATAAAAGATTTTATAAGGTAATTAACTTAGCTTATTGCTCCTCCCTTTCTAATTAAATCCAACACCTCGTAGCAGTATTTCATTCTGGATGTTAAACAAAGAGTTCATGAACCTCTGGTTCCTACTCTGGGCGTTAACTGTAGGTAAATTTAAAAATATGCTGCTTAAAGTAAAGCAATAAAAGTTAAGTTTAAGGATTAAAAACTTTATTTTTAAAAATTAACTTTGGTGTGCACTTCCAGAATGTTAATTGCTCCTAAAAAACGTGCAGACTGGCACCTAAGTTTAGGTAAAAGAACTAAAAGTAAGGCGAACGTTTTGGTCCAGGAATTAAACTATAGCTACTTTACCAGAGCCTGTCGCTCTGAAATACAATTTGTTAGGTTATAAAAAGGTGCAGTTTAAGTACTTGAAAAACATAACTCTTGACCTCGTGCTAGTATGCCTTTATGAACTGCTCGTAAGCTTCATTAGCCTGTGCATTACTCTGGTTCTCTCCAGAAACGATATGCAGCCGGTACCTGAACGTAACGGAACTTCCGGCTGCTAACCAAAAGTTTAGTTCTTCTTTGCCATCACTCAGTACCTTCTGCCCTAAGGGGTTTGCACTAAACAACCCATAGCCACGCGCCATCCAATAGGTTGGGAAACCTGTGTTTTTCGGGTGATCCATAATCGTGAGTGATACAGGCTGATCCTGTATTGTTCCTCTTAAAGAAACCCATTCGGCTCTTGTTCCCCATACCTCCTCTCCTTCTATATTTTGGCTGCTGTAGTACTTACCGGTGATGGAAGGATCGGGCACTTTAGAAAGATCAACCTCTTTGCCACTGACATCGGCATATTTAGCTGGGTTTGCCTGCGGATGTTCTAGTTCGCGTGCAACACGAATAGCAAAAAAGCCTTCCTTGTTGTCGGTTAAATAAACAGCCTCTTTTTGCGCGGTAAGGGTGGTAATCCGGTCTATGAAACGAGTATTTCCTTCTGCTCCAAAAATAAAGCGTGTGTCTTCGCGGAGCAGCACCAGGCTGTCAGGGCGCAGCCAGTTTAGACTTACCTGTAGCTCTGCCTGCTTATCGCCGGATTTAATATCCGTTACCTGGTGGTGGCGTATGGTGCCGTAGCGGTGCTTGTTTTCCGGTTTAATGGCATTAGAGTTATTCCAGAAGTCCAATCCGTTTACATCGCCATAATTAAGCCACATGCCTACCTGGTGTGGATGATCTGTACGCTCCCCTGCTCTTGGCTCATAAGGCCAGCCTCTGGTTACAGGACTTCCATTTGCGGCATATACCGGGTAAAGCACTGGTTTAAACAAGTCCTTGGGGAAGCGATAAGAGGTAAAAAGCTTTCCGTCTATCATTACATCTACCCGTTGCTCCCTTGCTATTTCCTGGATTGTTATGCGTTTGTTCTCCTCCGACTGCCGGGTTGGCTGCTGTCGGGTGCAGGCAAACGTAATGCCCAAACTAAGAAAGCTCCAGGAGACGAACCGTTTCATACGTAAGCCGGGTTGCTGTATCATGTTCCGTTTTAGTTAGTGAAGATCTGTTGGTTTAAAGTTAATAATTTAAACATTTTAACCTAACACCTGTAAGGGTGGTGCAAGATAAATGGAGAAGATAAACTAAATATAGAGCAGCAGCATGTATGGTTTACAGGTGAATTAAGAAAAGCAGAAAAATAAAAAGTGCCCTGAGGCTGCGCAATGGCCTATTTTTGAAAATAGTATAGAAAAAATATAAATTAGATGAACAAATTCTTACCTTTATGCGTCTTGAGTATATAACAAATAACAAAATGAACAAAGGAACAGTAAAATTCTTTAATGACTCGAAAGGGTTCGGGTTTATCAAAGAAGAAAATTCAAATCAGGAGTACTTCGTGCATGTATCTGGCCTGGTAAACGAAATCAGAGAAAATGACGAAGTTACTTTCGACTTACAAGAAGGAAGAAAAGGACTAAACGCAGTTAACGTTAAACTGGCTTAGTTTTAACTATAAAGTCATTTCCAGAAAAGCCTTACACCTAACCGTGTAAGGCTTTTACTTTTTTAGGCTGGTTCCAACTACCAGTTAATCTGTGAAGGAATTTAAATTCCTTACTCCCATTTTTTCTCTCCGCCTCAAGTAACTTAAGCCTTTCATAAATTCTTCTAATAAAATTGGCCTTCCAGAGGCGTATTGCTTCTAAACTTTAAAGGTATGGGGTGTATGCTAGGTTTGTAGTTGATTTACAGCTAATTAAGCTTCTGGAGTTTTTATATGTTACGCCGCTTTGCACCTGCTTTAGCGCCTTTACGGCAGCATGGGCCTGGCTGTGGGGAAATTATCCGTTCAACTTATATGAGGTATGCGCGTATAGTCAAACGCAATCTTACCTTTTATAACCTAATAAAAAATTTAAAGCTATGAGTAAATTAAAGAACTTGGACGAGCTGTTGCAACACGAACTGAAAGATTTATATAGCGCTGAAAAGCAGTTATTGGAGGCACTGCCGAAGATGGCTGAAAAAGCGTCGGATCCGAAATTGAAGCAGGCGTTCGAGAGCCATTTAGAAGAAACAAAAGTTCAGAAAGAGCGCATCGAAAAAGTATGCGATCTGCTGGGCATTAGCCCTGGCAGAATGAAATGCAAGGCAATGGAAGGCCTGATTGAAGAAGGCGAAGACATGATTGACGAGAAAGCCACTCCAGAAGTTAAAGATGCTGGATTGATTGCCTCAGCTCAACGAATAGAGCATTATGAGATTTCTGGATATGGTACGGCTGCTCACTTTGCCGAATTCTTAGGCCATACAGAGGCCGCCGAACTGTTGAACCAGACTTTAAAAGAAGAGCAGACTGCAGATACAAAGTTGAACAAACTCGCAAAGAGCTCAATCAATAAGAAAGCAACTCAAGAGTAAGTTGTCTTAAAAAAAAGAAAATCCCGATTGGTACCAACCATCGGGATTTTTTTTTTCGTTGCATTGGTAATGGCAGCCTTATCCTAAATCAAACAGCAAGCAGGACAAAGCAGGATGCTGCCCAATTACCTCAATTGGAAGTAAAATGTGATGTTAAAGAAGCTTAAGCAAAGCGTTTTAAGCAGAGTTAGGTAAAGTAGTAATTAAGATTTGCTAACGATGATATATGTTAAAGCGGAAAGAACAAGATCGTGTTTGGTCCTCATGTTGGACAGCACGTATTCCATTACAAAATAATCAATGAGCTCCTGGTTAAAATCTTCTATTAAAAGCGAATATTTAAATTTGATTATATCAACATAGCATAGCTCATCTTTCTGCATCAGATAATTACAGATGTTATAGTAAAGCTCCTGCGACTGGGTTTCTTCCAGGTCCATTTGCAAAACATCACTAATAGCTTGTTTAGCACTCTTGCTTTCCATTTTGTCGAATCAAAGTTTAAAAAATTGTTAATTTCCTATTAATACGTGAATGGGAGTATCAGTTTACTTAAATCAGGCCTATGTTATGTAAAAACTGGTAAAGTAAGCTTTTTTACAAGTTAGAAGTTGCCGCAGCTGTTGGATTACCGCCTACACACACTCCTGGAGGCACAGTACAGTTTTTACTTAAGTATTAATACGGAAATTGCTGATTTAAGGTGCAGGTGTTGCCAACTACTTACCTTTTATGATGATACCTTGTCCGATAACGTAAAGAATAGGAAAATGCAAATTAACCTTAAGCGAGGAGCCAAGGTTGTGCATGGGCAAATGTTGTTGGAGTAAAAGACGAATGGTGTTGGGTAGTACTTTTCTGCCTCTAGCGAACAAATGGCTGAATCCTATAAAGATTTGCTGTAATCAATCAACCTATTATAGCTTTAGCTTCTATGTCTGCGTCGGCCGTTTTGAATGAGTAGCCAGCCGCCCAGCAACAGCAGCACAGATAGAATTAAAAAGCCATAGTTCCAGGCGGAGGGGTTGGTGCTTATCTCCCGCACATTATGGAGCTTCAGCACATGATGGTCTATGATTCCTTCTGCCACGTTAAATAAGCCCCAGCCAAACAACAAGCTGCCTCCAAAAATTCTGTTAGATAAAACAATTTGCCGGTTGTAAAACTGACGCCACAGTAACAGAATGCCGGCTGCAGTGGTAAGCCAGGTAAAGGCATGAAAAATGCCATCCCAGAACATATTCACTTCTTTGTTAAGCACTGTAGTAGGTGGTATTTTAGCTGTTAGCATTTGGTGCCATTGCAGAATCTGGTGCAGTACAATGCCATCTACAAAACCACCCATTCCTATACCTATGAGCGTGGCAGCTGCAATAAGTGGCCCTGCCTTGGTTTCAGTTGTTGTTTGTCGTAAACTCATACAGCCCCTTATTTTAGTTTATGTATTTTGATTACTAAAGCCCAGACAAACAGGAAAGGCAAAGCCATCCATAAAAGTAATTTCAAGAAGCTTGCATCGAATAGAGCTTTTTGTAATGGGCGGTTACAGGTTGTGCAGGCAAAAACCTCTACTCCTGTTGCCAGTAAGAACAAAAGAATCAAAAATGACATGAGTAGCTGTTTTTTCATAGCATGAGCTTGTCTCAGTATAATAGCCTAAATGAGAGTTTAAAGATTTGGAGGAAGATGCCAGTTAAACTGTTTTTTCAACTGGATCAGCTCAAGTCACCTTATTTTTCTGACGTATAAGGGCCCGATCGAACTTCTCTGTCAGCTCTATTTGCCGGGCTTTGGCTTTTTGGAGAGTGGAGATCTTTTCCAGCAGAATAAATCGCCCAGAGCTGAGGCTAAGGCCAATCCCATAGTTACGGTCCGATTGCTGAAGTATGAGAAGTCCCTTTACTTCATGAAAGAAAAACTCCTCCTGTGCCCTAAAAAGCTTTCCAAGGCCATAACCTATCGCTAATTTGCCTTCCTTCTCCTTTAGCCTTAAGCCAAAATACACATCCGACAGTAGCCATAAAAGTACCCCCAAAATGGTAAAGCAGGCCCACAAGAGATAATCTCTTTCACTAAAAGACCGGGCTGCTGGTAAAATGGACGTTACGCTGAGCCATTTTGCTGCAATGGGATAATTTTTTCTGATTTTCAGGATCATATTCAGAGATTTATTGAAATACTCTCATCCAATAATTCCAGTAGCGCTTAAATCAAAGTATTTTTTTGATAAGCCGCCTAAGGCTGTTGTGAATCCAGATTATACTAAACCAGTAAAACCTGTTTAGCCTGCATCAGGCAATCGGGAGCAGGAAGGTTAAAGCAAATTTGCCTGAGTACTTCTAACACCTCAAAGGGCAGTAGCTGCACTCAGACAAGCTTTTATACTTTAAGTACTGAAACTATCTATTTACAGTTTCAAAAGATATATTTAATAGGCAAACTTACTTTAAGCTGTTACCACAAAGCGTGTACTTGTGGTTTAATGTACTGATCATAAATCTGTTGCACCCCCTGCATTTGTTCCTGACTTAAAGACGGCAGCTGCGCCGCATTTATATTAGAAACCACCTGTTCCGGACGCGAAGCACCCGGAATCACTGTGCTTACCTCAGGAAACATTAGCACCCAACGCAAGGCCCAGGCCGCCAGAGGCTCCTGCCCCGGAAAAAGCTTTTTAAGGGCTTCCACAGCTTCGAGGCCCAAATCGAAATCAACACCCGAGAATGTCTCTCCTTTATCAAATGCTTCACCATTGCGGTTGAAGTGCCGATGATCTTCGGGGCCAAAGCTGGTCGACTTGCTCATCTTTCCGGTTAAAAGTCCACTTGCCAGTGGCACCCTTACAATAAGGCCCAGATTATTTTTTTTAGCTTTACTAAAAAGCTCCTGTGCCGGCTTCAGGCGAAACATGTTGAAAATAACCTGAATGGTGGTAACATTGGCGTACTGCATGGCCTTCCGTGCTTCCTCCACCAGCTCTACGCTTACACCCAAGTGTTGTATTTTCCCCTGCTCCTTTAGCCGGTCAAACGTCTCAAAAATTTCGGGACGGCTATATACCTCTGTTGGCGGGCAGTGCAGCTGGATCAGGTCCAGTGTGTCAAGCTTCATGTTACGCAGGCTTGCCTCTACAAAGGCCGTTAAACTCTCAGGTGTGTAGCCTTGTGCTATGTGCGGCTGAATCTGACGCCCGCATTTTGTGGCGATATAAACCTTCTCGCTCCGGCTTTTTACAACTTTGGCTACAGCTGCCTCGCTGAGGCCGTCGCTATATACATCGGCTGTATCTATAAAATTAACGCCAGCATCTATGGCTTGGTTGATAATGCGTGCTGCATTCTCTTCGCTGAAAGGATCTCCCCAACGACCTCCCACCTGCCAGGTCCCTAAAGCTATTTCCGAAACGTTAAAATTTGTTTTTCCTAGTTTTCTGTATTGCATGCGCTTGTTTAAAATTAATGTCGAAATAAAGAGTGTATGTATTCTGACTTAAAGCAATTATTGTTCAAGCCAATCTAAGGGCTTTTGCACCCAAAGGTTTATCTTAAATACAATGGCTGCAGAAGGTCATTTCTATTTAAATAATTTAACAGCTAAAACGGCAGTGTAACAGAAATTCTGAGGCATGGTGTAGTGATAAGAGCAACAGTTTGCTTTATCCTGCTGTATTTATCTTTTTCTTCAGCCTGTCTATCATACCTGCACCAGATCAATTCTTTTGTTCTGTTTTGAATCAATTATTCTAATAAAATATGCCTTCAGGAGGTCTTAGAGTACCTTTAGGGATCAGGCATTTATACTGCTATCTATGCTTCCGGTACCACTTAATTTATAGGTTGTGGTCTAGAATGTATGATAGTTTCTATAGAAGAAAGTTAGTTTCATTGCATTTTCGTGATTTAGTTGTTTTTTAGAAAAACAGGCTGTTCTGCGTACTGCTCTTCTGTTTCTTGTTCTCA
>NZ_JBLIQL010000024.1:0-76499 GCF_047525655.1 Pontibacter sp. 13R65 | reverse complement strand
TCTATAACCGGAAAAGGAGGCATTCAGCTCTGGGCTACATGACTCCTTGCCAGTATGAAAACCTCCTATACAATCAAACAGTGGCTGCCTGAAAAAAGTCTCCAGTAAAACATTGCAATTCCAAAGGTGACCAAAACCAAGGGGGCTTTCCCCTCGGACATGGCCCTCTTGAAGCTCATTTACCTCTCGCATCAGAACATCAGCAAGAAGTGGGTCATGCCGCTTGCCAACTGGAGCCAGACGGCTCAGCAGCTAGCGATCTGGTTCGGGGACAGGATGCAGCTGGATTTGAAGTGAAACGCACTTCAAAAGTTTGGCCCTTTTGCTGTATGGACTCACGCCAGAACAGCAAAAGGGCCAGTAAACTGAAATAAGGAAATGACACAGGTGCCTGTTGCACAACCTTTGTGTACGTTCTACTCTCTATTCCTTTTTCCACGGCTACCTGTTGGTCTAGCCAAAAATAGAAGCCAAAAAAGACCGACTGCTCTGGGCAGGGCCATGATGGCTGTCTGGCTTCTTTTCGGGGTAAAGTGCAGCAATTTTTGCAGGTTGTAGGCAGCGGCGGCCACCAGCATCCCTTTGTGGGCCAGCTGTAGCCCCCGGGTATTGATTTTGCGCATGGCCATGTGGTTTAGCAGCGTGCCCAGCACCGGCTCCACGGTGGCCTGCCGCAGGCGTTTCATGCGCCGGCCCCAGCGACTGCGGGTGCGGGTGATGGTGCGTTCGTACTCGTCGCGGTAGGAGGTGATGGCGATTCTCTTCTCGTGGTTTTTGCCACAGCAGCTCGCTTTCAAAGGGCATTCCCTGCAGTCCTGGCGGGTGGTACGGTACAGCCTGGAGTGGACCTTGTTGTTTTTGATGACCTCCTGGCGGAAGGCGGCTATCTTGCCCTCCGGGCACAGGAAGAAGTCCCCTTCCTTCTGGTAGGTAAAGCCCTCGGGACCGTTCCTGTACTTGCCGTGGGGCGGGATGAAGGCCGCGATGGCCTCCTTTTCCAGCAGGGCGTAGTTCTCGCCCGAGGAGTAGCCGGTGTCTGCCAGCAGCGACGTGCACCTCAAGCCGAGTTGCCCGAGCCGGTGGGTGAGCCCTCCGAGCAGGTGTGGCAGGCAGCGGCTGTCCTTACGGTCGGCGTGGTCGGCCAGCACATGGCTGATCACGTGGCGGGAAGCATCGACTGAAAGCTGCAGGTGGTAGCAGAGCCTGCGGGCCTTGCCCGGTTTGACAGCGATGCGGGCATCGGGGTCCACCGGCGAGTAGTGGGTCTTGTTGGAGGTGTACTTGGCCCCCTTGTTGAAGCCGCCCGGACGCAGGTTCTGCTCCGAGCGCCACTTACGGTGCAGGTAACCGAGCACGTGCAGTTGCTGCTGGCTGGCCGTGAGGGTGCGCTGCTCCAGCGGGGCCTTGTCGTGGCGGGCGCTGCGGTCGGCGCTGCTGAAGGTTCTCACCTGCTGGAGGCGGGCCTCGAGCTGCTCGGGGGGGACCTTCAGCTCCAGGGAGCCCATCGAGGCGTTGGCTTTGATCAAAGCTGAATCGATCGCTTGGGTGTGGCCTGACACCATACCGGCGTCTGCGCACAGGGAGAGCACGCGCGTGAAGACCTCCTCGAAGAGCGCTGTTGGCAGCAGCTGTCGGGTGCGGGAAACAGTCGAATGCCAGGGCAGGGGCTCGTCGAGCTGGTAATCGAGGAAGTAGAGCAGGTCCAGGCGCAGGCTGCAGTGCTCGATGAGGCGGCGGTCACTGGCGATGTTTTCCAGGTGAGCTACCAGGCAGAGCTTGAAAAACACCACCGGGTCGATGGACTGCTGGCCGCAGCGGCCGTAATAAGGGGCTGTCAGCTCGTAGAGAAACGAAAGATCCAGCCTGTCCTTGAGTCGCCGGTAAAAGTTATGTTCCGGCACATGTGCTGAGAGCGAGAAGTGTAGCTGCCGCTCGTCCTCGAAAGTTTTCCTGCCTTGCATCGCCTAAGAGATTTGGTACTATCTCCGTTTACGCCTATATCCAGCCTGTTGTGCAACAGGCACACAGTTTAGATTACACTCCCTTTATTACATTTAGATATATGTTCTGTTTTTTATTTGCCGAAGTGTTTGAGCCAGCACCTGAGCAGGGCTGTCTGCTCTAAAGGGCATGCACTAGCTTACCAAAAGAAGTAGGAGGGTTTCTTTTTTAGGTTCAATGTCTCCCAATCCACCTCTGTCAGCAGTTCATCTTGACGCTTTACCTGCGGGTCGTGCCAGTCTGCCTTTTTACGCACCCACTCAGCCCACTCGCCTAATTGTTCGGTATAAATGTTGTTGTTGCGAGCAGCCCTCTCTACCTCGTTAGCGTAGTCGCGCATGACCTTTGCCTGCCGCCAGCGCTCTGCCTCTACCAATATGTTATTAAGGTTTGCCAGCTCTTTTTCCTGCCTAGCCTCCATCTCGCGGTACGTTCTTTCTCTTTCCTCTCGCTCAGCTTGCTTTCTTTCCCGCTCCAGCCTCTCTGCGTGCTCCTGCTTGCCTTTTAGCTGTAGGGTGGCGATGATTCTTGATAATCGATCTTCAAGTGGTTTTTTCCCGTCAGCCCACTCCTTTGTGCCAAAGTTCTTGTACCAAAATGACAGGAGGCCGGAGGGTTTATATTCTGAACTGTCCCAGGTGCCGCACTTAATAGTGTACTTTGTCAGCTTCTCTCGCACCCCGATCTCAAACCGTTCGCTTTCGATGACTGCGTAGGTGCTTTGATACTCCACAACCACATCATTCCCCAGCGCTTTTAAGGCTTTGATGAGCGTGTCCATGAAGCGGAATGCTCTGGCAGCGGTTGCAGGCGAGGCATGAATATTAAGGCTCCTCATACAGGAGTATAGGCCGTTATAAGACCTTTTCTTTTTTTCCCGATCAAAGACCTCTTTGGCCGCTACAATCAGCGGGTCAGGACGCTTTATCGTGTCTGGGACAGTTATTAGATCCCTGTTGTGGTCCTCTAGGTCTCGTTGCACCCTAGCCAACGCAGAGAGGCCTGTGGGGTCATAAGCCTCGCCGTCTTCTCTGACGGTTAGCCTCACCTCCTGTTCTCCCTTGTAGGTGAGAGGCAGTGGAGTCACTTTTACTTTTTTGCCTGCCTTCACCTTCATCCAATGGCCTTTCTTGGGAAGCGGGACCTGAAGTTTGATGCAGATCTTCCTGAGGCCGTTGTCAGAGATGCTGTATCTTTTGGCTAGTGTGGTCATGGGCTCTTTCCAGACCATGTGGTACAGCTCTTGCCTGTTTATAATCACCTTCTCCATACATATTTTAATTCTACATAATAGCAAAAAGTATATCTTTATTACACACTATTAGCTATTTACCATTTTTGGTCTAAATTGGTGCGTATGAGTGACAGATTTGAGGATATAGATTATTGGAAAGCCATCATACTTTATGGGCTGAATGCGGCTACTTACAAAATTTCCCTTGGGAAAACTCTGTTGGAACTAACTAAGCATAACAGTGAGTCTTTGGAGTGGTCTACTTTAGCAAAAGCATACCTTGATAACTACATTAATCGGCTTTCTGCTAATCCCTTGCCCCAGCAGTCTAACCCTAGCAGAAGGACTGTGATGGAGCGCATTACCACCCAGCTCAGGTTAGGGGCTATTACTTATGAGGAAGCTTTAAGTATGGTTGAGCGCGAAGCTTTCAATGATGTGATCCCAAGATTCCACACCATAGGCGTTAACAAGCTGATGGGAGCCGAGAAGTTCTACCACTTTGACCATGGAAAGAAGCTGTACCTGCACGACAGCCTCTTCAAGATTCATGAAAGCAGCAGCGAGGAGCTTTTTAAGGAGCTTGATGCCAGGTGGAGCCTTTTGGAGGGTGCTTTCCAGATGGGCCATGACAACTGGGAAATGGCAAATGACATAAGGGAGATATACATCAAGAAGGGAAGCGAGAGAACCAATATCACAGGAAACATTCCTTTCCTGAACGGCTATCAGGGGAATGTGTGCTTTTTCTGTGGGGAGCAAATGATTCCATCCGACATCCACGTGGACCATGTGCTACCAAGGCAGGTGGTAATGCATGATGAAATATGGAACCTGGTTCTAAGCCACAGCCTCTGTAACCTCCATAAGGAAGACTTTCTGGTGGGAAAGCACTATCTTGAAAAGCTGATTGACCGGAATGAGAACATCATGGGAAGCAACCATCCCTGGAAGCACAAGATATCAGCGTCACTGGGCGCCACAAAAGCAGCCAGAGCAAAAAGCACCTACTATCACTATGAGAATGTTAGGCAAGTGTTAGGTAACAGGTACTGGGAAAACAGTCCCACGTACAATCGGGCAACGGACCCCTTTTACAAGAAACTCATCACCCAATTGAACAACAAACAATGAGTGTGTTTAGCAAAATATCCGAAGACAGGGTCATCTATAGAGGGAAGAGCTTCTTTCTAATAAGAGACGCTTTTCCTGTATCTCCTGGCCATACGCTTATCATTTCCAATGAGGAAAAGACTGACTTTTTTCTATTAGATGAAGATGAAAGGGGCGAACTAACTGAGCTTATCATAACAGCTAAAGAGTTAATAGAGAGTGAGTTTTCACCGGATGGGTATAACATTGGTATGAACTGCGGAGAGGTGGCAGGGCAAACAGTGATGCATTTCCATTGCCATGTGATTCCACGATATTCTGGGGACATGGAGAACCCAAGGGGAGGAGTGAGGCACTGTATAGCTGACAAGGGCTACTACTAGAGTTTAGCATAAGCATAGTTTACAGTTTCGGTTGTTGTTGATTTGATTTGACTGTCGTTGGTAAAGCATTAAAAGATTTCATGCTGTTTTGATCAAAGTTACAAAAATGGAAAGGCTTCTGAAGTACGGCTTGCTCGGCGGAGAGCTAAAGCACATACTTAATGTAGAAACAGGGCTTGCCTGCAACTGCGTTTGCCCAAACTGCCATCACCCATTAGTGGCTAAAAACGGTTTAGGTAACAAGAAAGTACCTCACTTCGCGCATTATTCTGGAAAAGAGTGCGACGGGGCATTCGAGACAACTCTCCACCTACTTGCTAAAGCAATTCTTCTTAAGACCAAGCAAATATACTTGCCTAACTATCATCATGATTATAGGCATGATAATAGCGCCTCCTTGTTCAAGACAGGAAGGTGCGTAACATTTGATGAGGTTGTATTAGAGAAGACAGTAGGCTATGGGGCAGACTTAATTATTGCTGATGCTATAGGGATCAAAGATGGTAAAAAAGTGTTAATAGAGTTTGCTAACACTCATTTTGTAGACTTAAATAAGCTTGAGAAGTTAAGGAGGTTAGGACTGCCATGTATAGAGGTTAGCCTAGCTGGTCAAGATCTAGACGAAGCTGAGCTGATTGCTTTTTTGGGCTCGGATACACGGTTAAAATATTGGCTGCACAACCCAAGGCTCGATTCTGTTTACCTAAAAGACCAAGAGAGGTTGAAGGCAAAAGAGGAGTTGCTTAAAAAGCAAAAGCTAGAAGAGGAGGAGAAGCGAAAGAAAGGAATTATCAATAAGCACTACGCCTACAAAGCAAGTAAAAATTATAGTATTCTTTCGGTTCAAAACGGTAATGTTAGGGGATGTCCTTTAAGGATCTCTTCTCTAGATGCGCTTGATGAAGGATTCAGGCGGCACAACATTCTTAAACGGATCATGGATGGGGAGTACTGGAATGGAGAGTTTTACTCTTATCCGCCGAATGGCAAATGTATATATATTGATGGTGAGAAGATCTATGTTTATCCACCAAGGACAGAAGCTGAAAATTTAAGTGAGCAGGCTATGCGATTGAATAACTTTCTATTTGCTGGTCTGAAGCAAATTAAGAAGCTATGGGGCCAATCAGCTGTAGGTAGGTGTAGGGGTTGTAAGCATGCAGTAGATACTTACAGGATAGAAGATAAAAGATACCAGGTATGTGAATATATAAAGGGTTAGCTTAATATACTAGCGACAATTAGATCCTGAAAAAGCACTTACAATACAAATTTAGCGTCCGAATAGTGTCCGAAGTGCATAAAAAAAGGCCTTTAGCGATAGCTAAAGGCCTTTCATGTAGTACGTAGGTGTGAATTATTGAACCTTACCTAAAAGGATTTAGCCGTAATGAGCAATTTTTTAGAAGAAGGAGAGGGGCAATAAATCATTTATACTAGGGCTTTATACTAAGTCACAACTATTCAGTTAGTGAAGTAGGCCAGTATATACAATACTGATTTTTCAGTATTGTATATACTGGCCTACTTCACTATTTTTCTTAAATTAATATTATAGCCTAAAATTTTCTGCTTCTAAGTCGAAGACAATTCATGCTTTTGTGGTATCACCACTCCTATCATTAACAGTATCTTTAACAAAAGATCCTCATGGAAATATTGAAAATTAAAATACCTGGTACAAGAGTTGACAATACACCTACAGACAATACACAGGAGTTATTGATAGAGGAAACATTCCTTATTGGTTCTACTACTCGTGGGGAATATGATAGTCTTTCATCTAGTGAGTTAGACGAAAATAAGGTTGTCGAATTTGTCTTTGATGACGACACTGTGTGGTTTGGGGATAATACAACATTAGATGAAATATTTCCAGGCACCTCAGCCCAATTGAGAAGAAGTGAAAATGAAATTGGGGAAAAAGCACTTATCATTCCCACAGAGCTTTATGTTGACGAGCAGAGCCGAAGTGGAATATTTTCGAAGATAACTCTAAAACTTGTAAAGATTTTTACAAAAAGAACTGCTCTTTCTCCTCTAGTCAAGAAGCTGGCTGGCGAACTAGAAGAAAAACTGTTAGCTAAAAGGAGTGGCCTATATAAACTTACAAGCGAATTTGGTTTCGAGCAGCAATCCTTCGATATAGTTGGCAGGTACTTATTGTTTCTGCATGGCACAGCCTCTTCTACTACCGGTTCTTTTAGGGAGTTAAAGGGTACAGCAACATGGAAATTCATTCATCAGACATTCAAGAACAATGTACTGGCATTTGAGCATGAAACGCTTACGAAAAGCCCTCTGCAGAACGTACTGGAACTAGTAAGTCAATTACCTCAACAAGCAACATTTACTATTATCAGCCACTCCCGCGGAGGTTTGGTAGGGGATATCTTAAACAGGTTTTGTACAAGTGACTCTGTACAACGTGGCTTCTCGGCTAAAGAGAAGAACTACCTTCGAAAACACAAGCGCGAAAGTGATCTCCAACTAATAGAAGAAATTGAAAAGGCCATTCTTGGTAAAGATATCACCATTGATAAATTTATTAGGGTTGCCTGCACCGCTAGCGGCACCACACTTGCCTCCAGACGTTTGGATATTTACTTTAATGTCATCTTCAATGTCATAGGGATAGCCACCGGGCAATCAGCAAACCCGATCTACATGGCATTCAAAGACCTTATAGCCGCCTTAATAGAAAGTAAAGACGATGCATCCGTGCTGCCGGGGCTTGAAGTTCAGAATCCAAGGTCACCATTTAACCAGATGCTGAACAATGCTAATCCTGATATCACAGTTAACACCCCACTTATCATCATATCAGGAGATGCCAAGATGAGCCTCCGTTGGCAGGCTTTGAAGGTATTGCTATCGAATCTGTTTTTTTGGGATGATAATGATTTTGTCGTGGACACACGTTCTATGTACAATGGTGCTAAGCGGGCTCCCAACACAGTACAATATTTCTTTGACGAAGGCGTAGCCGTGAGTCATTTTAATTACTTTAAAAACGACAAGACGCAAAACGCCTTACTGTTAGCGCTCCAGAACAGTGACCACAGAATCATACCAGGTTTCTCTAAGTTAGAAACAAGGGCTTTTACAGAGGAGGAAATCAGAAACATCAACTTTTCGCTCCCGGGGGGCAAGGTCTACGCGGACACGGTGACAGGCAAAAAGCCGATTGTGGTTCTGTTACCAGGCATCATGGGAAGTACCCTTAGCGTTAGCGATAAGCTGATTTGGATCAACTTTTTAGGATTTGTGGCTGGAAGCCTTACACGTTTACAGCACAATCCCGATAATAAGAATGTAAAGGCAGACGGCTTAGTAGGCAGCTCTTATAAGAAGCTAACGGAGTACTTGAAGCGGGATTATGATGTAGTCACCTTCCCCTTTGACTGGCGCACCCACATGGTGGATAGTGCGGCAAGCCTTAGTAGGAAAATTGAGCAACTGATGGAATACGGGCAGCCAATCAAGCTTATTGGCCATTCCATGGGTGGGGTATTGATCAGGGACTTTATGATTAACCATGAATCTACCTGGAGAAAGCTGAAGGCAAGTAAAGACTTCCGGTTGGTGTTCCTGGGGTCACCTTTGGGAGGATCGTTTCGCATTCCTTATGTACTATTCGGACTGGACTCTATAATCAAGAAGCTTGACTTCATTGACTTTGATAATTCACAGAAAGACCTAATAGAAATATTCTGTAAGTTTCCTGGGCTTCTCAGTCTACTGCCACTGACCACTGATGACGGGAATGACTTTTCCAAGCAGGAAACATGGAACAAGATGCGTGGCGCCTTTGGTGATAATCAATGGCCTATCCCCGATCAAGATGTACTGGATCAGTTCAAAGCTTATCGGGAGCAAGTTCTTCAAAATGCATCAACAGTTGATTATGGACAGGCAGTATATATAGCGGGTCAGGGACGCAGAGGTAGTCAAACAATCAGCGGCTATCAAATCACTGAAAAGAACAATAAATCAGTGCTGGAATTTCGGGCAACGCGGGAGGGGGATGAAAGCGTAACCTGGGACAGTGGTATACCCAAGACAATGCTTGCCCAAAATACTGTTTACTATTCAGATGTAACGCATGGTGAACTGGCAAATGACCCAAAACTGTTCGGGGCCATTGCGGACCTTTTAAGTAACGGATCCACCACACAACTTAAAAGAACCAGGCCTGTAGTGCGGAGCCTTGAAAAAGAATTTAGGGCTAAGGAGGTTTTTGACTTCGATCTGTCGCCTGAAGGAGTTGAAAGAACGATACTTGGTTTGGAATCAGAAAGTCGTTTCATCTCCGGGGATGTACCTATCACTGTGCTGGTGAGCAACGGGGACATGAAGTACGCCATGTATCCGCTGATGGTCGGACACTTCGAAAAGGATGGCATTCTCTTCGCGGAGAAGGCAATAGATTCCTATTTAGGTGGTGAACTTAGCCGCAGGCATCAATTGGGCTTGTATCCTGGTGACATCGGTACTAACGAAATCGTAACAACTACCCAGGCACGGGGATTCAAGGGAGCCATTATTGTGGGCCTGGGCAGGCAAGGGCTTCTGACAGAGCACCATTTGGCCTTCACCGTGGAGCAGGGGGTGGTCAGGTATTTGGCCAACTTAAATACAAGAACAGATAGTCTGCTCACCAATGGTCAAAAAACAAAACGCATAGGACTCTCGGCTTTACTGATTGGCTCACATTATGGGGGGCTTAGTATAGAAAGCTCGATAAGGGCCATAATCCAAGGCGTACAAAATGCCAATGCTAAGGTCCGGAAACTCTATAGCACACCTAAAACAATTGACACCATTGAGTTTGGAGAACTTTATAAAGATCGGGCGCTGGCCTGCGTGAAAGCTATCAACTCCATTGAGAGAGATGAAGCGGGCTCGCTGAATATCATTACCAATGGAGACAGGATCAAAGAGAACATCGGCTGGCGGGAAAGGCTTCCAATGGACGGTACCAGGGAGTGGTGGACACGCATCAACGTACGCCGCTACACAGATGAGGAGTTGGGAGAGGATAAACAGCGGAACATTCTGCGCTTTGCAATCTCCACTGACGCTGCTCGGGTTGAAGAGCGGACATTGACCACAATCAATGACACGTTGACCGAGATGCTGGATGATTTGTCCAGAAAGGATGAGTGGTCTCCTGAGCTTGCCAAATCGATCTTTGAATTGATGATCCCAAACGACTTTAAGGATCAGGTTAAAAGGCAAAGCAACATCAACTGGATCTTGGACAACTATACGGCCGCCTTCCCTTGGGAGCTGTTGCAGGATAGTATTACGAATTCAAGGCCACTGAGCGTCAATGCCGGTATGATCCGCCAACTGGCAACTGAGGATTACCGCATTAGCGTTACTCCGGTTGTAGAGCGCACGGCCATTGTCGTAGGCGACCCTGATTTAAAGAATCCTGCCATTCAGCTTCCTGCAGCGTTCACAGAGGGTGAGAAAGTAGCCGAGTTCTTGTCTACCCAGGGATTTGATGTCACCCAAATATTAAATGGAACTGCAGCACAGATTCTCTCCAAGCTGTTTAACAAGAACTACAAGATCGTGCATTTGGCCGGGCATGGTATATTTAACAGTGGTCCAGACAGGCTCACAGGCATGTTGATCGGTCCTAATGCAATCCTTACACCAGCCTATATAGACCAGATGAGCAATGTGCCTGAACTGGTGTTTGTCAACTGCTGCTATCTGGGCCAGACAGATGGAGCCGCTGAAGAATTCACCAAGGATCGATTCAGGTTAGCCGCTAATATAGGGACTCAATTGATTAAGATAGGGGTAAAGGCTGTGGTGGCAGCCGGATGGGCAGTGAATGACAGTGCAGCGCTGGAGTTTGCCGAGCGGTTTTACGATAGTATGTTTGAGGGCTGCAGCTTTGGTGAAGCGATCAAGAAAGCGCGGAAAAAAGTATTTGAAACATATGGGCCTAGGAACAATACCTGGGGAGCATATCAATGCTATGGGGACCCTTTCTACAAATTATCTGGTAATACTCAGGAAGACAAGGTGGCTTTTGACTTCATTATTGCGGATGAGGCAGAAATAGAGCTGAGCAACTTGCTAAACAAGGTGGCAAGGGGCGGCTATGACCCAGAGGTGATTCTCCAAACGATGGATGCCATTGATTCTGCTCTTGCAAAGGCGAATATCCGGAGCGGGCGTATTATAGAGCTTCAGGCTTTCCTGTACAGTTCGCTGAACAAATATGAGCTAGCCCTAGCTAAGTTTGAGGAGCTTTGGAAAGAGGAAAAGGCCAGTTTCTCTTTTTCGGCAACAGAGAAGTACTGCAACATTCAAATCAAATTTCACGCTCAAAAGGTTAAGGAGGCAGGATTAAGTAACCAGCAAGTAGTACAGGATGCCATAATTGCTACAAAAGAAGCTATTGCAAAGCTGGAAAGCTTAAAAAGCTTTGGAGAAACTGTTGAGCGTTCGAATTTATTGGGCAGTGCCTATAAAAGGCTTGCGATGATTAGCCAAGGGCAGGAGAAGCAAGCTGCGTATGAATGTGCAGCATCCTATTATAGGAAAGCATATGAATCAACAGGCAATAAAGCTAAGTATTACCCACTTACTAACTGGCTATCAATAGAGAATGCTTTGGTTCTTGCGGGTGTACGCTCCTGGGGTAAAGATCCTCTTCCTAAAAAGAAGAATGCGCTGGAAGCGCTTGGTATTGAGTTGCAGAATACTCATTTAAAGGAAGACCAAGAGAGGGAATACTGGGATTGGATAGCGGAAGCAAACCTCCTGCTTTGCCTTCGTCTGCTAGGGGACAGAAATGTTACATATGACAGCATTGTGGAGCAATATACGTCCGCTTGGGCAATGATAGGCAGTGAAGGACAAAGGCAGGCGGAGATTGAACATCTGGAGTCATTGAAAGATGCTTTAACAATGGGTGAGAATAAGTCGAGGGAATGTATAGAAATAGTGGAGAGGTTGATAATCGATCTGGAAGTGTTGGTGTGACCATTTATTTAAGTAAGTATCAGTACTTGAATATCCTATTTTCAGGGGAGCTGGTAATATGAAAGGTACTATATGAATAAACCGAAGGGAAAACATATCGATCCAAAAAAGCGACTCCACATGAAATGGAGCCGTTTTTTTGCTGTAGTAGACCAAAAGATCGAATATCGAACCTCATATCTTTACAATAAGCGGAGAGAATTCAATTTTTGCTTTCAACAAGCCTGCTACCGAAAGGCCAATGCAATTGAACGACATACACCTGGTGATATGGCGATGTAAAGGGACATCCTTCCGGCAGGGCTTCTTCCTGAAAGGCTGAACAGTACTTACAGGTGTCTCCATGCTGAGGTAACCTTGGATAAAATGATGGGTGAAGTCAGGGGAAGAGCAATAGGTTTGGAGTCTCCTGTTTCATCTATTAATGTCTCCAGCTATGAAAATCTTCAAGCAGTCGGTGAGTGCCGACATCGCCAAAGACAAGTTCGGCGCCTGTTTTTCGGTGTTGACGCAAGAGCATCGGGTGGTGGTGAAAGCCACCCACAGTTTTGCCAACTCCGCTCAGGGGTTGGCTGCCTTCAACAAATGGCTGCGCAGGTGGGAAGACACCCAGGTGGAGCTGGTGGTGATCATGGAAGCCACCGGGGGTGTATTATGAAGCCTTGGCCTGGGCAATGCACCAGCAGGGGCGGAGGGTAAATGTGGTGCTGGCCTACGTGGTCGTGCAAAAGAAGCTGTTGGTGTTGATTTATACTTTGTGGAAACGAGATGAAGCTTGGCAGGAAAATAAGTATCAGGGGCCGGAGGCAGACCCACAGAAGGTTATCCTTAGCCTGGAGGTCGGAGCCTCTCTTTCAGGTGTCTGCGCAGCAGACCAAAACAAAGTAGCCCGCCAAGCAGGGCTACACAAGATGAACATCCCGCACCTATCGGCCAGAAGCTCTCTTCCAGGTAAGAGAAAGATATGAAAAATTCAACTAAATACTTGACTTTCAAAACAGTACCTTTATCCACAAGAATTTAATCTTAATCAGCAGTTTTTTTGTGGAAGAAGAGAGACGATAAACCATTTATTATAATAATTTTTATTTAACCAGTATTGCACTGATGAATGAAGTAGGTCATTGAAAACAATACTGAAAAATCAGTATTGTTTTCAATGACCTACTTCATTATTTTTCTTCAATAGAAATTAGGGTTAAAAAATTTTCTGTTCCTAACCCTATAATAGCTTAAGCTTTTGTGAGAATATAACCCCTTAGTTAATAGGTTCCTTAATAAGTTAACCTTATAGGAACCAAAAAAATTCTATATCTAACAAATTTAGCAGATCCTGAATTAATAAAATATTACTGAGGTTTCCAGGTTTTATTTCAAAATAAATTAAGTGTAGAATATACTATTTAACTATTGCTATATGCCCTTTCCTTATGATGTTTTTATTAGCTACCGTTGGATAACTCCAGACCAAGAGTGGGTTCGAGAACAGCTATACCCAGCATTAATAAATGCTGGGTTAAAAGTTTGTTTAGATGTTGAAGATTTTGTTCCCGGTCGAGATTTAATGTTAGAAATGGAAAGAGCTGGCACAGAATCTAGACAAATTATATGTATCATAAGTCCTGAGTATTTTGAGGAAGGACGCATGGTGGAATTTGAAAGCCTATCAGCCCGTCGGCGTGATCCAGGTGGAAGAAATTCAACGTTAATACCTTTTTTATTAAGGGAAACAACACTGCCTGAAAGGATTAGAGGGCTGATTCCTATCAACTGGACTAATCAAAAAGATCAGGCTCGGGAATGGAGAAAGCTTTTAACAACTTTAGGAGCTACAAATATTAATGTTACTCCTCCTGGTGCTATACAACCTAAAGATGATTCAAATACAATAGAACGTTTTAAAAATGAAGATGAACCAGAGGATTTAGAAGATGAGGATTGGGAGTTTTTATTAGATAGAATAAATGAACAAAGTTGTACCCCTATTATAGGGCCAGGAATTTATTCTGAAACTTTCCCTTACACTGGACTTGTACAGGAATGGTCAGGCAGCCCTGAATATCCTTTTGCAGACTTAAGAAGCTTAACATTAGCAGCACAATTTCGTTCTCTAACATGGGGATCAATAGAGCCAAAGAGTAAAATAGTGAAGCGATTAGGGGAGCTTGCGGCTCCGAACTTTACTAATCCAGATGAACCTCACCGTATATTAGCTAGTTTACCTCTTCCTTATTACATAACTACAAATTATGATGACTTTGTCTTCAAAGCTCTTCAGTTTTGTAATAAACAGCCTAGGAGGGATTTGTGCAGGTGGGATGACCCCCTCCGCTGTGAAGAGTTGTCAATATTTAATACAGGTTTTCAACCAGATATAGCAAACCCTGTAGTTTTCCATCTTTATGGATATAGTATCAATAAGAGAGCTTTGGTTGTTACAGAAGATGATTACCTAGACTTCCTAGTTAATGTTTCAAAATATCCTGGACTTATTCCCCCAATGGTTCAGCAATCACTTACTGATGCCTCAATATTACTGCTTGGGTATCGTTTTGATGATTGGGATTTTAGAATATTGTTTCGCACTCTTGTGAATTATTTAAAAATAAGTCCTTATAAAGTCCACCTTTCTGTACAACTCACTCCAATCGGGGACGAAGCGACACTAGAACAAAAACGCAAAGCTAAAAACTATTTTGGGCGATATCTAAAGAACCACAACATTAGGGTTTCTTGGAAAACATGTCAAGAGTTCATTGCAGAATTAAAAAAACGATGGCAGGACTCTGGTTATGGAAAATAGAAATAAGAATGTTGGAAGTCATGTTAAGGAACCCTATGTTGGGCCCCGACCTTTTGAAGAGTTAGATGAAGAATTTTTTTTTGGTAGAGAACAGGAAACAACTGAACTAGCTTCTCTTATAATAGCACATCCAATTGTGTTATTATATGCACAATCAGGGGCAGGGAAGACATCCTTATTAAATGCGAGTCTGGTTCCATTACTAAAACGGCGTAAACTTGAGGTGTTTCCTCCCGCTCGGGTACGTGGGCAAACAACGGAACTTTCTGATTTTCCTGTTGAAGCAAATATTTACATTTTCAATGCTCTCAATTACCTGCTACCAAAGAAACTCAGTACATCCAATCACAGCAGTATAAATTTTAAAGATTATTTACAGGCCAAACCTAATTATAGCAAAAGAGATATAAATCCAATTCGCGTACTAATATTCGATCAATTTGAAGAGATATTTACAATCTATCCCGAAAGGTTTGATGATAGACAAGACTTCTTTGAGCAGATATCTTATTTGCTCAAAAATGACCCTTTATTACGCGTTGTTTTTGCTATGCGTGAAGATTATATCGCAGAGCTTGATCCATTTGCGCCTAAGCTGCCAGAAAAGCTAAATACTCGTTACCGATTATCAAGACTTAACGAATATTCTGCTAGAGCAGCAATTGAAAAACCTTTAGAGAAGATAAATAGCTCTGAATTAGTAAACTATAGTTTTGAACCAGATGCATTAGATAGAATTATAGATAGCTTAAGAACAATTATTGTAAGGGAGTTAAAAGGAGAAAGACAAATACTTGGGCCATATGTTGAGCCAGTTCATTTACAAGTGGTTTGTCAAACACTGTGGAGAAAATTAGAAGCATCCTTTAAAGAAAAAGTTAATCTAGGAGTAAAAGAAATAAAAGTTACAGTTGATGATGTTAAATTCTTTGGAAATGTAAATAATGCCTTATCAGAGTTTTACGAATTTGGCATAAGAAAAGCAGTTGAAGCTACTAATAGAAGTGAAAAATTTTCAACTCTTAAAACTACAGAAGGAGCCCTTCGCTCCTGGTTTGGCCGAATACTTATAACTCCAGAAGGTACACGTAGTACTGTTTTTAGTAGTCGTAAAGAGAATTCAGTTTTTGGCATACCTAAAATTGCGGTTCGTGAACTTGAAAACCATCGGCTTATAAGAGCAGAACTACGGGGTGGAGAAATATGGTATGAATTGAGCCATGATCGTCTTATCCAACCAATCCGGAAATCAAATGATGAGTGGTTGCTTCTTCAACCTGCAGCTCAGAGAATAGGACAAATTTTGGAGGATAAAGCTGCTGAATGGGTTAGATTAGGTAGAGACCGTAGAAGACTTATTTTGGACCAAACTGAGTTAAAAGAAGCATTGGATTGGATCAACAGCCCGGAGGGATCAGGTCTAGGTTATTCAGATACATTACTTGCTTATATTCAATCTAGTCAGACTATTCATGAACAAAAGCGTTCTCAGAGGCTGTTATTAGGAGGAATAGTTGCTGTTATCCTATTAGCGACTTTTGTAGGAATGTTCGTTTATTCGCTTCAGAAACGAAAGGAGGCTAATATTTCATTAAAACAAGCCGAAGAATACAACAAATATGCACAGCTGCAAGAACAACTAGCTAAAGCAGAAAGAGACAGTGTAATTTATTTCGCAAAACAGCTTGAACAAAAAAATATACTACTCGAAGAGCAAAGCCGTAAACTAATAACTCAAAGCAAAGAGCTTGAGGATGCACTAAATTATGCTATGCATCAGTATGCAAATGCAGTAAGAGCACAAAAGGAAGCGGAGAAACAGAAATTATTAGCAGAAAAAGCAAATGCATCATTGGTTGCTCAAATAAAAATTTCTAATGCTAGAGCTGACTCAATTAATCAACAACAAAAAACTATAAATCAACAAGAAAAACAAGTAAAGCTTGGCTATCAAGCAGCCGGAAGTGTATCTAGTCCCAATGGAAGGTATATGGTGACAGTTAGTGAAGATAAAGGAGCAGAACTATTTGATTTAGTAAACGGAAGACAGATTAACCTTCCAGAAGGAAGATACATTACATCAGCAAATTTTGATTTAACTAGTGAGTATTTAGCAATGGCTGACTTAGAGGGTTCAGTTGTCATATGGAGAACAAATGAATTGAAGCCAATTAGCCGGTTAATTGGTCACGAAGATAGAATTAGAAAACTTATTTTTAGTCCCAACTCAAAACTTTTAGCAACAGCAAGTGACGACAATACTGCCCGCATTTGGGATATTAATTCAGAAAAAGTAATAAGTGTGATGCAACACGAAAATTCTGTCATCGATGTTGCTTTTGATCAATATAGCCAAAGTCTACAGTTAATAACAACCACATCTAATGGAATAATACGAAAATGGGATGTTAAAACTCTCGGCTCCATTTTACAAGAACAGCGTGAGAGTAAAATATTAAACAAATATTAAATTGCTTCTTCTAACACTATTAGGTTGTACAACTAAAAGAAGCTGAAAAGCAAGTACGAAGAAGTAGAAATAGAAGTACCTCGTGAAAGAGCCTCCACTTTTGCAAATCAAAACCTTAGCTTATGTAGCTGTTGCTTTGATAAAAGTGTCAGTTCACTAACCATAGAACTGCATAGGACCAGATGTTTTGATTGATCGTTGGAGAAGAACTTATAAAACATATATCTCCTAGTGTAACAGTTTTGTAAGAAATGGATATAAAAATTTAGATACCACAACACCAGCCTACTAATGGGGAAGATATTGATTTTATCGAACCAAAAAAGCCGCTCCATTTGGTATGAAGCGGCTTTTTTGCTGTAGTAGCCCGTAGGGGAATCGAACTGGATGAACTAATACATTAGGTTATAGACTGCGTCACAACTTATCGGAAATGGGAATAGGATAATTTCCGAATACCTGGTTATAGATATTCTCAATCCAGCTTTTGGCGAAAGAGAGCTTGCAGCAACAGCTTTCAAAGGTGCTGCTGATAATTCTCTCCAACTCCTCGACCGTCTTGATATGAAATAGTCAAGACTTGATCTGACGGTTGATTTAAATTTTTCATAAATTCAACCATTCAGATTAAGCCATGCGTATCGACGAAAAGATCATCAAACCCAAGCTTGGCCTGTTAGAACTGGCCAGGCAGCTAAGCAATGTAAGTCAAGCCTGTAAGATCATGGGCTATAGCCGTGACAACTTCTACCGCTTCAAAGATTTGTATGAAACAGGAGGAGAAGCAGCTCTCCGAGATATGAGTCGCAGAAAACCTTTACCTGCTAATCGTGTTTCTGATGAAGTGGAAGAAGCAGTTGTGGCCATCGCAACAGAGCAACCTGCCTATGGACAGCTGAGAGTAAGCAATGAGCTAAAGAAGCGGGGCCTGTTTATCTCACCTGGTGGTGTAAGGAGTGTTTGGCTTCGACATAATCTGGAGACATTCAAAAAGTGCCTCAAAGCGCTAGAAGCTAAAGTAGCTCAGGAAGGTTTAGTGTTAACAGAAGCGCAGCTGGTGGCTTTGGAGAAGGCAAAGCAGGAGAAAGAAGCACACGGTGAGATTGAAACTTATCATCCTGGCTACCTGGGTGCACAGGACACCTACTATGTAGGCACCATCAAAGGTGTAGGCAGACCTTTATTGATACCTACTCCAGGGTGGCCTTTGCTAAGCTCTATGACCGCAAGAATGCCTTAGTGGCCGCTGATACACTAAATGACAAAGTTCTTCCTTTTTACCAGCAGCATGACATCCCGCTGCTACGTATCCTCACTGACCGTGGCACCGAGTACTGCGGCGCCAGAGAGCACCACGAGCACCAGCTTTACCTGGCTATAGAGGAGATAGACCATTCCAAAACAAAAGCCAGGAGCCCTCAGACCAACGGCATCTGTGAGCGCTTCCACAAAACCATTCAAGAAGAGTTTTATGCGGTGGCTTTCCGCAAGAAAGTGTATAGCTCAATAGAGCAGCTACAGAAAGACCTGGATGCGTGGCTGGTAGAATACAATCAGAGCAGGCCCCATTCTGGCAGGTACTGCTACGGGAACACTCCTTACCAGACTTGGCTGGATTCGCTGCAACTGGCAAGAATGAAGCTATTAGGTGCTCCTACAACAAATATAATTACTTCTGAAGCCTATTCCTCTTAAATGCCACTTCATGCCGAAAGGAGATGTTGTCAAGGGCGGCGAGGCACGAGCCGTTTATTTACCCTTGACAACTTCGAGTGTAGGCATATCTTTGCATGTAAGAGAAATAGGCTGGACCAAGCGTCTGAACAATGTCCGAAATCTCTAAACTGTCAGTTCAAGTTCTGACTACTACACTTGATAAGAGCTTCTTCACTTATCACTTTCTTTATCTGCTTCCATATGCGCTCTATTGGGTTGAGGTCAGGGGAGTAGGTGGGCAGGTTGACCAACACTATTCCTAACTCCAGCGCCTTGGCTTCCACCGATGCTGTCCGGTGGGTGCTGTGATTGTCCCACACCACCACAATCGTTTCTGCTTGCTGGTTGGCGGCCCGTATCGCCTCCAGCATCTGCCGCATCGTCTGCTGGTTTCCCCTGCCGATGAAGTTGAGCACGCTCCTGCCTTTGAGGGCATAGAAGCCAAAGCAGTTGCGCTTCTTCTTGTCCGTGTTCACCTGCTTGACAAGCCCCCGCTCAAAGGACCACAGCCTGGCCGTGTTGCCGTAGAGCTGCTGAGAGCTTTCATCGGCAAAGCCGATACAGAACTTACTTAAATCGCGGCCCCTCATACGCAGCACATCCGCCACAGCCTGTACTCTGTCCTTGAGCCTGCCACAGGCACCGTCTTTCTGCCGGTAGTCCCGTGGCTGGGGCTTGTAGCAGTACATGTTCAGCTCCCTGGCCAGGCGCTGCATCTGTCGCCTGCCGTAGTCTAACCTGAAATGCTCCCGGGCCAGATGGCGCATCCGGCCAATGGTGTAGAAACTGCCCTGACTTTGGAGCAACTCTTTGAACTGTTGCTTCTGCTCTTTGCTGAAGCGTGGCTTAGCACCGCCTCCCTGGCCCTGGC
Source organism: Pontibacter sp. 13R65 (assembly GCF_047525655.1). NCBI lineage: Bacteria > Pseudomonadati > Bacteroidota > Cytophagia > Cytophagales > Hymenobacteraceae > Pontibacter > Pontibacter sp. 13R65. Next base: position 56,897 of record NZ_JBLIQL010000024.1, on the reverse strand, counting down.
GGTTGACTAAGCCAACTTCTTTTTTTCATTCCACTGCCCTATCCACTCATAGAGGGTTGAGGGGCTCACACCGGTGAGGGCGCTCATCTGCTCGATCGTTTGACCTGACTCGATTAGCCTTAAGCTTAAGCCTTTGAAGTCCTGGCTGTGACTGTCAAACGATTTGACGAAGCGGCTCAGGCGATCTGGATCACTTATCTCTTTGCGTTTCATGGCAATAACAAAGCTTAAATTGGCTTATATGACTTCTTACGATGCTATACCAATTTTATTCTATTCGAACTTTAATTTCCGATAAGTTCTGTCGCTGTCTATATAGAAAACCTGCCAGTTTTAACTTAGCGTTTGATAATATTGACTTTGTATACTATAAAGGCTAATTTTGAACAGAGAAAATAAGGATTTTGAGCGAGGGTGAAAAATCGGTTACCCAAGTATTTTAGGTTATTTAACAACTTCTTTATCAGCGGTTTATGGAATGTGATAAAATCCCTCACTCTCTGCCGGTAGTGATACCAAAAGCAGCAAAAAGCCCGTAAATCGTATGATTTCGGGCTTTTTTGTTTTTACACCCCCGCTAAAACATTCAGATTTTCTCAATCCTTAGGGGTTCAATTCGGTTACCCGAGATTATATTTTTTCCGGGTAACCGAATTCCTTGTAAGGAATTGGTTTTCAATAAGATGTACACATATTGTACATCTTGCGGAGCTTTGGTTCGATTACTATTTTTAACCAATAAAAGGAGAAAACGGAATGGATACAAAAATCAGCATCTTGTTTTACGGCAAGACAGCCAAGACTACCAAAGACAACCTGTTGCCCATCTACCTGCGCGTGACCATCAACGGCAAGCGGTTTGAAACCAGCACGCATAGGCATATCACCCCCAGCAAATGGTCGGTGGAGGCAGGGCGGGTGAAAGGAAACTCGGAAGAAGCCCGCAGCATTAACACCTACTTGGATACCCTCAGGTCGCAAGTGTATGCGTACCAGAGCGAGTTACTGAAAATGGGTAAACCTGTAACGGTAGAGACTTTCAGAGAAAAGTGGCTTGGTGTGGAAGAGAAGCCGGTAATGCTGCTGGAGGTATTTCAGAAGCATAATGATCAAGTGGAGAAGCTGGTGGGGAAGGATTTTGCGTCAGGCACATTGGAGCGGTACAGGACTTCTCTTCTGCATACCCGTAACTTTATTCAGTGGAAGTATCAGGAAGAGGATATCGATGTCAAGAAATTGAATTACGGTTTTATCTCGGACTATGAATTCTGGCTCAAGTCCGTCAGAGGCTGTGCCCACAACACGACCATAAAATACCTGGCGAACTTTAAGAAGGTAATTCATATCTGTCTCAAAAATGGTTGGCTGCAACGGGATCCTTTTCTAGGATTTAAGTTGATTAAGAAAGAAGTAGTCCGAAGTTTCCTAACAAAAGAAGAGCTACAGAAGATGGCGGCAAGGGAGTTTGAAATAGAGAGGCTGGAGCAGGTGCGAGACATTTTCCTGTTCAGCTGCTTTACCGGTTTGGCCTATGCCGATGTGCATAAACTGAAGCGCTCGGAAATTGTGACTGGCCTAGACGGGGAGAAGTGGATTTACACCAACCGCCAGAAAACCGATACCATCTCCCGGATTCCCTTGCTGCCTACCGCCCAGGCTATTATGGAGAAGTACAGGGAGCATCCGCAATGTGTGAACCAGGACAGGGTGCTGCCGGTGCTGAGCAACCAGAAAATGAATGCTTACCTGAAGGAGATTGCCGATTTGTGCGGCATACGCAAGAGCCTGACGTTTCATACAGCCCGCCATACCTTTGCCACCACCGTTACCCTTTCCAATGGGGTGCCTATCGAGTCGGTGAGCCGGATGCTGGGGCATACGAACCTGAAAACGACGCAGCATTACGCGAAGATTCTGGATAAGAAAGTGAGCGAGGATATGCAGCAGCTGCGGCAGAAGCTGGTGAGTATGTAATGTATGAACTGTCCGTTATATGTTAATCGTGGTTACAGCAGGCTCTCCTGCTGCTTTGTATTAACCTCCACCAGTTCTTCGCGTTGATAGATGCCAACATCATTATAACTTTGTTTCGACCATTACAGGGACAACCGATTCTAGAGCCAGAAAGCTAAGCGCTCCTCATTAAATTCAATATAAAGTATAATAGTCTTAGCCATTAGTGTAGGTTATCTTGTTAGTGTGCAAATGCAGGAATGTCAACAGATGTAATAACATTAGACTAAATTTTATTACATCTGTTGAACCGCCACTGTCAGTAACAAGGTTATTTTCTCTGGCTGACTTTGAACCGGATAGTATCTTTTACAAGCTCCTTGTCGGGTGGATTAAAGTGGCGCAGTTCGGAGACAAGGGCTGGTTTGTCGGTAAGTTGAGACGCAATAATCTCATAGGCCAACTCTCTGACGTTTTCTGCCAATTCAGGTTGCTTTTTATAAGGATACCTGATGACCTGCAAAAACTTTTCGCTGTTACCGGGGTTCACCTCGTTAGCATAGATAGCAGCTATTTCGCGGCCGAGGGTTTGGGTGTCCGCGATGTTGGCAAAGTAGGTGTTCAGGCAATTACAGGCATCCTGATTGGCGCGCCAGCCTTCCAAAAGCATAGCCTGGCCCGCTTCGGTGTTGTTCATTTTATTTCTGTAAATAAGGGCAGCCTTTACGTATTGGTTTTTGCTCTCGTAAGTGGCGGCTACTTTCCCGAAGTAAATATCTGCTTCCCTGCTCTTTTGTAGTTTCAGGTATAAATCGCCTACCTTTTCGTTTTCATTCAGGTCCTTGTAAAGTTCAATAGCCTCTAACGTCATGTTACCTTTGTCGTAACAATCGGCAGCTTTTGTTTTGCTGTGGCAGTATTTTAGGTATACCGAAGCCGCCTCGGGGTAGAGGTGGCCTTTCTCCAGCGTCTGCGCTGCCATAGTATAGTTCTTGAGCAGTTTCATGTACACGAAGGCTGCCTGTTGATAGTCCTGCTTTTCGGTTAATACCTGGGCCGTCTGACTGTACTGTTGCTGCAGGGCATGGAACATATCGTCGCCTATGTCTACACTTCCGCCTGAACCGGGTTTTGCTCCCTGACCGAATAACAAGAAGTTATACCAACGTGTTGTTAGTTCAAACCTACCACTGCCGCTTTTGCCGCGGGTGGTACCATTATTATCCAGTGGAATGGCATACTTTAAGGCCTCGGTTGGATTGTTCTTAAGCAAATCCAGTAGTTTGTCCAGCTGCTTTTGATTTCTTTTTTCAAGATCTTCCTTGTCTTCCTGTAGCTCCTCAAGCCAATTTAGGTTAATCGGTATCAGCTTTTGCAGCAGTGCAGCAATTTGCAGGAGCAATGTTGTAACCAGGCCTGTTGCTTTACCGGGGTTCACGAAAGAATTGCGCTGAGGGAGAAGTTTGCTGTATAGAAATAGCTTGGCTTTTTCAAGGACAGAAAGAGGCTTGTCTTCGAGTTTTTCTTTTTTGGGAAATATTTCCTCTTCCAGTTTGCGCAAAACTTCTGCTGGGGGAACAGGTGCAAGCTGGAAACTCTTAATAGTTGCTGGAATAAAAATTGGCTTCGCAGGCTTTAATATTTTTCGGTTTTGTATAATTGGACTTTGTAGGATATTTTCCCAGACTACAGCCTCCTCCAGTGCTACCAATCCAAAGTCCGGGTGCAGCGCATGCCTGTTGCCGGCGCAAAGCTGTTTCAACTCTGTTTCAGTAATGGCTGGTTGTAAACATGATTTTTCGGGGATAAAAAGCATGTGGTGCACCAACTGGCAATGCTGATGCCGCCCGATATCGCGGAGTTTCTGCTCCGTAACAAGCAGACAACCCCAAATGCTGTTGGCCCTGGTATCAGGAATTGGGTAAACAGCAAGGTTTTGCAGTGACAGTCTTAGCCCTTGAATTTCATACAGCCAACCAGAGACAGCAGCACCTTTCACAAGGATGCCTTGCAAGGGGAACAGACTTTTCGGGTGTGGTTTAATTCCTAGTTCCATGGCCCTTGATAGTTTCAATAAAGGTTAGCACATATTTCTGGTAGAAGTTTTCCGGCAGTAGCTGCGCAAAATCTCCGGAGGCAGTAAAAGAAGTAACATTATGCAGCATTACTTGGCCGCCATCTTTCTCCAGGCTGCGCTTAAGTTCTATGGCTTTCTGCTGGCTAATTCTTTTCAGGAAACTCCCTGGGGCACCATCAATAATTTTTTTTGCTTCGGCAGTTCCTATTCCAGTCACTTTTTTCAGCAGATTGATAGCTGTAATTACCTGTCTGCCGGGGCTGATTAGTTCTACATCAACGGCAGGCTCCTTCAAGTAGTAGTCATTACCTGCAAAAGCATTGTCTGTTGCCAATCCTAACGCATTTTCTATCGCCAATGGAATATAAATATACGGGATATCCGGGTTACTGCTTTTTAAGATAGCAATACCGTCTCGTTTAACTTCTACCTTGCTGCCCTCGGGGAAGGAAAACTCATTTTTAGCGGAACGATACGCTTCGTGCCTTTTGTCGAGGAAAAAAGTTCTAATTAACTTAATAAAGCCATTATAAATGTTTAATTCAAGGGTATTGAAAACCAAGTTGCCAGATTCATTTATGTATACCTGCTTTATGTTTTTCAGAATATTTGGCTTATACATTGGTTCCTTCAGGAGCGATTCTAAATAAACCTGGCGCTTGTTCAGTGCATTTAACAGTGTTGGTTTAGTTGTGTTAAACGAAGTGATGGTTCCATCCAATCCGATAGCCCAGTATTTAGTGAAGGAGAGGTAGTAAAAGTGCTCCTTATCGAAAAAGAATGTTTTATAAGTAGATGATTTCCACTCCTGAAAAGGAATTGTTTTCTGCCCGCCCGTAGTGATGTTGAGCAATAATATTTCCTGCTTATCGTGGCTGTAAATGAAAAGTAAATAAGCGCCGTTTGGGTGCAGGGCTAATTCGAATTCAGCTGACGTAAAAGGCAGGTGCTCGTAAACAAGCTCCCAGCCTTTCTCTTTTACTCCGGCACTTCTATCGTACAGGCGGAGCAGGTTTTTCTCATGCGTAATCTGGAATATCTCACCGTCGGAGGTACCGAGTACCTTTTTTGCCTTTACAGGCATAGGCAGCAGAATAGGCAGGAGCGATGGCTGTTTCATTTCCGGCTTTTCAGGGAATATTGTTATCTGCTTTTTCCAGAGCTCCTGCAAAGGCAACAGAAAGCTTTGCACATGCTTTTTGCCTTTATGCTGCTTTTTATACACGGCTACCTGGCCATGGGAAGATGTTTGTATCCAGTAAGAAAAGAATGCATGGTACTTGTCGAGCACCATCTGAGTAGCAGTGAGTTTGGTGGCATCAGCAGCAGAGATAAAAATAACTTCCTGGTTTTTGGGTAGTGCGTTTTCCTTGAAAAACTGTTCCAGTCCCTTTGCTGCATGAGGGCTCCCCTCCAGCACTTGTAGAGCATCTATAACAGCCTCCGGTGTGTCCAGGGTAACAGAATGGTAGTTGTTCCCTACTACATAGGCTAGGCAGGAAATGTCTGTTTTCGGGTGCCGGGCAATAGCCAGTGTGATTGCCAATGCAATGGTCCTGGGGGTTCCCCAGTTCCGCAGCGATACATCTATCAGGATAAGGCGCTGCAGGTTGTTGTTGGCAGGCGGTATTTCCCTTCTCAGATAAAGGGCCTCGTTGTTGGCCAGGCGCGACAAAAAGACTAAATCATCATGGGCAAATTCTGAAATAAGGAGTTTATCAAATTCTCCTTTATTCGTCAGATCCGAAACACCTCCCAGCGGTTGCTGGCTTGGTAATGTGTTATGAAAAGGAATATTCAATGCGCTCCAGATTCGTTCTATTAGGGACCCTACCGGAAACGTCTGGCTATGGTCGATGAGCTGCTGCACAAAATCATCATTGATAGGTTCTGGCGCTGTGTTATCTTTTTCAAGAAAAATTTCCTCCGGGATATCTGGCAAAGCCGCCATCCTGTCTAGGATAGCATCTACATCCGGGAATTTCTTACTCAATAAAGCTATTGTCCTGAAGTCGTAATTGAACCGTTCATGACTCAGAAGCTTTTTGGCTGTTACCACACCTTTGCCGTAATTGCCGGAAATGTAAGTTTCTAATATTCTAGCCGAATTCTTAACGGAGGAGATGTAGTGGCAATCCTGGAATAGCACCTGCAGCAGGAGGACTCGTTTCTTCCCGGTTTTGAAAGCTGATGGCACTTCCGACAAAAGGTTCAGAAAAGCTATTGATTCGGCCAAAGTGCTGTTGTCGGCGGTTTTGATTGCGCTGCCTACAATGCTGTATACAGCATTAATAGAAGATCTGGCATCGGGATTAGTGGCAATCAGGGCCAGCAGGAGAGAGCCGAAAGGAGGAAGCCCCTGTGGTGAAAGTTTATTCAGGATTTGAAGCACATATTCCCGGTATACAATAGTGCTGGCCTCCGGTATAGCCACTACGTCCATCTCCTCTTCCCATTGCCAGAAATAGTCCTGATAAGATTGAAAATAGTCGTACAGCATCATGTTCTGTTCTTTGGGAGTGAAAGGGGAGATAGGCCCAGCCTGAAGGAGCTTAAAGTTAGGGGTAACAGGTGGCTTTTCGGGACAGCAAAATAAGTGGCATCAGCCTGAAAAATGATCATGTCTTTCCCGGTTGGGTTTATTATGTTTTGCAAGGCATCTGCTATTATTGGGAATTCGAAATCAAGGCCTGACGGAAGTAGAAAATCCTTATGCTGCCAATACGTCTCACCGGGCACAGGCAGGAGAGGAGTGCCCAGGAGCAGCGCCTCATTCCCGTCAAGCAATGTCCACCGGAGCCTTTGTAGCCGGACAGCTGGTGCTGTTTCGAGGTATGGCTGCAGGTTCTTCAAAGTGGTTATTAGAGCGACTACTTGTTGGAACTCGGCCTTTGGTAAGAGTTTTATGGCTACTTTTTCTGTTGTTCCAAAATAATTATGGTTGAAGGAAGGAAACTCCACGGGCAACGCCCTGGAAATGGGAGCCCAATGTACATTTGGAATTTGCTGATCGGGCAGCAGGCTGTTTAGGCGGTAAAGCTTATTTCTGTTTTCATAGAAAATTGCTTTGAAGGGGATGCTCTTTACCTCCACTGTGTCCAGCTGGGCATACGTAAAATTCTTCAGCCAGATATGGTCACCATCAAAAGCCACTTTCAGATTATCCCAATGCCGGATAGCCCCCAGGTCGGCCTTGTGGGCAGTATGAAGCAGCAGGTAATAGATCAGATGGTTTTCAGCATCTGGTGCCATAGCGCCTCTATTTCGGTTTGGATATACTGCTTGTGCTCGTTGTTTAGGAGCCAGCTTGTGCGGGTTTGCAGGTATCGGAGCTTGTCTTTTACAACATGCTGCTCTTCGTAAGGCAGGCTTCCGTTGTTCCATTTGCCTTTAAGGTAAAGTACCTCTTTTGCCAGCTCCTCAGCATTAGGAGTTTTATCCGACAGGGCCTGTGGGTGCGCCTGTTCTACCTGCTCCTTTTTTATGATGTTATTGATTATACCCGCTAATATTTCAATCTGCTCCTCGGTATCCCAGATGTAGCGGAGTACCCATAGATCAGACACATTGGCTTGGCTGCGATTGCACATAAGCGCGCTCGCTGCCAACAAATTCTGAATTTTTACCGCACGGCGGTCCGACACCTTAATTCCTGTAGTGCGGAGGTTGTGCACCAGATCCACGAACTGCTTCCTGACAGGTGCCAGGTTGATTGTTCTGTTCAGTTTCTGCAGCTCAATTATTTCATCGGGCCGTATAGATGGTTTGGTTTCGTTATTTCCGATCTCCAGGTTCCAGCCAGCCAGCAGCACCTCTTCGAGCAGGTCAGTATCCACGTAATCGCATTTTATCCGAATTAAAAACCTGTCGAGCAGCGCGTTCAGCGTTTCGTCTTCAGGCAAGGCATTACTGGCGCCTACAAACATAAGGGCAGGCAATTTCCTGGTTTCTTTGCCACGGCGGAAAATTTTCTCGTTCAGGGCCATCAGCAGACTGTTTAGAATGGCGCTGTTGGCATTAAAAATTTCGTCCAGGAAAATAAGGGAGGCTTCCGGCATCATGCCTTCTGTGTTTGTTACAAGTTCTCCTTCTTTCAGACGGCGAATGTCGAAAGGGCCAAAAATTTCATTTGGCTCTGTAAAGCGCGTAAGCAGGTATTCAAAGTTTTTCCCTTCAGTAATACAACTGGATAGTAACCGGATAATGGCACTTTTAGCTGTGCCTGGAGGGCCCAGCAGAAAAGCGTTTTCTTTAGCTATCAGGCATAATCCGAGTAAGTCTACAATTTCATCTTTCCCGACAAAGGATTTCTTAACATAAGATAAGACGTTGTTCAACTTTTCAATAGGCATCATCTAGAGTATGTTAATATGTTAGTTCTTTCCAAAGTTCATCCTTAAAAATGCCCAGGTTGGAAAGTATAAGGTTTTTAAAAACAGGATGCTGTGCAAGTGTCAGGTTGCGGTGCGCTGTTACCCGGTTAGCATACAGTTGGAGCAAGCATTTATCTGTTGCTACTGTAGCGAACTCCAATTTTGAATTGTCTAATGAATAGTTGACGCCAGAGAAATTCCAATTGTGCAGGTGCTCCTCCAGAAGATTGATTAACGGATCGTCTGGATCAATAATCTTCAGGTGGCTTAAGATGGAAGGCAGAAAACGCAGGCATAAGTCAGCTGAAAGAATTGAGGCGGAAGTTATTTTTCCTTTATATGGAGGTAACAAGGCATTTAAATCTTCAACCTGATTTTCCCTGTAAAAAAGTAATTGGGCTGACAGGTATATCGTGCGTGCTCCCCATAGGGCAGCCGGTTTCTCGAACTCCGGAGCTGTAAATGGATATTCCAAGCATTCACTATTGAATTCGGTTGTTAAAAAAGCAGCCGCTTCTTCCTCCTCAGGCACCGTTATTTCCAGCATATTGCCAAAGATAATGATCTCCTCCTGTTGCCGTAGCTGAAGCAGCGTGTGCAGAAATAAATTATTATTCATTTAATAAAAAGATAGTGCAGCTTTGAGTACAAAACTAGTTGGTGCCTATAACCAGCTAATATAAACATATAGATTATTTTAATGAAAAATTTTCTTTCAGTCTGTAAAGGTCCCTTCTTTGCCTACTATAGCTAGTAAAGAAATAGATATTCCAGAACACATGCTATATTCCATTCCCGCTCTAGCTCACCTAATCGAATTTATTACTCTTTTCTCACTGATATGGAATAATAATATTATTTATGTCGGTCAATGCCGATTGTTAGCTAGTTCTCTTCGACCATGAACAAAAAAGGGCTACAAGAGCCCTTCGTCTGCCATCGAGTAATAACTCTCGCTGGTCAGGATAATATGATCCAGCACGACGATGTCAAGCAGTTCCCCGCCTTGTTTCATTTTCTTTGTCAGCTGCAGGTCGGCCGCGCTGGGCTTAGTGTTGCCGGAGGGGTGGTTGTGGCAGAGGACGATGGAGCTGGCGCAGGCTTTGAGTGCCGCAGCGAAGATAAGCTTGGGGTCCGCTACCGTGCCGGCTACGCCTCCTGTAGATAGTTCATAGATGCCCAGCACCCGGTTGGCCCTGTTGAGCAGCATCACCTTGAACTGCTCCACAAACTCAATCTTGCCGGTGTCCCAGCTTTGGCGGAGAACCTCGGCGCAGTCGGTGGAGCAGGTAACCTGTGGGCGCTCAGACGGTTTCACTTTGGAGCGGTAGGTCAGTTTGATTTCTGCCACTCTGTTCAATCCGGATTTTTTAGTCAGCTTTTCCATAATCATGATCTTTTAAGGTTTAAGGAATTGATTATGGTGCCCTCCCAGCCTGCAGGCCGGACTAAGGGCAAGGTGGAGACGGAAAAAATGCGGAGGGCCTCCCTTCAGGGATACCCCTTTTTTTCGTACTACCTTGTCCCGTGTCCGGCCCGCAGGCTACCTTTGCAGCGGAATGAATGCCCATGGACTTTGGCATGGCAGTGGCTTCGCGCCTTTTATTGGTGTGTCCTTGCTTAAGCACCAGTTTCCGGTTTTACCAAATCGGGAAAAGGGCCATTCGTTGTGGAGGTTTTAGCTGTAGCTTATCGCGTAGAAAAGCGTGAGGGATGGAGCGGTTGTTTGAGCTCCTCCGGCATACGCAGTCGCCGGAGAGCGAGCCGTGAGAGCCCGACGGCTTTGCCGGCACGCCCTGTTTTTATAAACTGCACCTGCCACCAAACCCACTGCTGCCGGTCAATGAAGAGACGTTGTAGGATAGCTTGTAAATACGATTCGGTAGCATCGTTTAAGTCGTATAGAGCCGGCTGCTTTTGCCAAAGGCTCTTATTGTAAACACGAAGCCCCGGAATCACGCGAATCCCGGGGCTGGGGCAGGTAAGGACTAAGACAAGAGGGCTGTCAGATGGACATGCCTTTCTTGCGGGACTTTTTCATCTCCTGCTTTTCTTCCGAAACCACATCCTGTTGCTGGCTCTTTTTCGTGGAAGCCTGCTGCTTTACCGATTCCGCCGGTATAGCCTCCTGCTGAATGGTCTCCCGCTTCACCGGCTTCATGTGCTCGTCATAGACGTTGATGGTCTTGTACTGCGGGCTGGCCTCGATGAAACGCTTCACCTCCTGCCCGTCCTGCTGGGCCGTCACCTGCAGGGTGTTGCCTTTCTGCAGGGAGTGCAGCGTCCGCTCTTTCTGCTCCGGGTCCTGGAGCTCCTTGAGGGCATACTGTTGCAGGGTCTTCTCCAGGTCAAAGCCGTAGTTCTCGTGGTACTGCTTGACCTTGTGGTTGCCGTGCTGGTCCTTTTCCCCCAGGTCCAGCTGCAGCCAGGCCTTGTAGGGCTGCCCTTCGGCATTGACCAGCTCCTTGTGCACCGACCGGCCGTTTAGCAGGTTATAGGCCTCGCGGGCGGTGATGCCGCTGTTCTTGTTGATGTAGAAGGTCTGCGAGGTTTCCCGGGCGGAGGTGTCGGGCTTGAGCGTGGCCTCATACTTGTTAAAAAAGTACAGGTCGCTCTGGTCTGAGCGGCGGAAGTGCAGCGTGTAGTCCACCGTGCTGTCGAAGTAGGGCTTCTGCAGCTTCAACTCAAAGTCCGGTTTCTGCTCCCGCACGTTCTTTTCCAGTTCCTCATGGAGGTTGGTGCCAAAGCCCGTGTACTTGAGGCCTTCTTTCAGGTAATCCAGGTTGTTCTGGTTCATAGAAGTAAGAATTTAATTGGTTGAAATAGCTGTTAAAAGTTGTGATGAGGATAGTTTTTAAGGCGTGGTTAGAGTAGGAGGGCACACGCCTGCACCAGGTCTTTGCTCCGTACTTTGAGTTGGAGGTGCCTGCCGCCGTTCTTCTCAAAGAGCTCCACGACCAGCTCCTTGCCTTTGGTGATGGGGACTTTCTCCAGGGCAAAGACCAGTGTTTTCTGGCTTCCGGCTTCGACGGTTTTCTCTTCGTAGCCATAGGCATACAGCGGGAGGCGCTCTTCCTCCTGCGCGGCGGTGCGCTTTACCTGCCGGCGGTCCCGGAGGCTGAAACGGACAAAGTCGATGTCGTAGGGGACGGGGGATTTGTTAGAGAGCACCAGCCGGTAAAAGAAGGTGTTGCCCTGCACGTAGATGCCTTCCAGGGTAGCCTTTGTTTTTCCTACCTGGTCCTGGATGCCATAGCAGTACCTGGGGTCGCCGGCCAGCAGATTCGTAATGGTTTTCAGCTGCTCTGTGTTCAGGTCCGTGTTGGCAAACACGACCGGAGCCGCGCCCGTGGCAGGTGGTTCCAGCTTTACCAGGGTAGTAGCAGGCTTGTCGGCATAGCTTACTTCAAAGCTATAGAGCCTGCCATCGGAGGTGATGACGGTGAGATTGGTTTCCATGATACCTCTCTGAGCTGCTTTTAGCTGGAGCACATTCTCCACCTTTTCGGGCACCTGTGCCAGGATATCGCGGCTGCCACGGTCCACGCTTTGGATGGGGTGGGGGAACACCAGCGTAGTGGTCTTCTGGGAAGTCAGCTCCAGCACTTTTGGCTGCAGGTCCTGTGCTACTATGTTTAGCTGCAGTAAAAGCAGGCACAGGAAAGAAAGGAGGATGTTCTTTTTCATGAGGAAATGAAAGGGTTTAGGTGTAAAGAAAAGTTGCTGTACAAAGAAATGATCTTACCGGAGGGTGCTCTGGTCGCGGAGCAGGAGGCGGTGCCCGGAGTGGACGGTCACTTTCAGTTGCCGGGCCTTCCTGCTCAGCAGCCCTTTGGCCGCCTCGATACCTGCACTGGCTGCCTGGGCACCGATGGAGGGATTGAGCGTGGAGAGCTGCAGGCTTTGGTTGATGGCACGGTCAGCTCCCTGTTTGGCTGCATCGCGGGTGAGGGCACCGGGAATGTAAAGCCCTTCCTGCCCGTCTAGGTCATAGGCCGCCAGTGCTACAGGGACCACCGCATCCTGGATAAGCACGGATGTCACCTCGATGTGCAGGCGCTCTCCGTTCAGTCGGCAGGTGCCGTAAAGGAGCCTCCCTTTTCCTACCCGCCTGCCGCCCAGGTACACGTCCTGGAGCAGGCGCATCTTCACCGTGGCCCCTGCCGTCAGCGTCTTTGTCTCGTGTATGGCCGCTTCCAGTACGTTGCCCGCTTCACCGGTGCCGGCTTGCGTATAGTTGTCCTGCAAACCATAGAAAGCATTGGCTGTAAGGATGGATAGGGGAGCTGTATCATTTCTTTCATCAAGTTGGGCACTAGCTTCTCGAGGGGCCTGACTAGCATAAACAGGTTCAAGCAGCGTGATAGCAGCCTGTCCGGGAGAAGCCTGCAGCGCAAAGGTCTGCTGTAGCCTTTCCGGGGTCTGGTTTGCCAGCCGCTGCTTTACCCGCTCGGGGTGCTGGATGTCGAGGATGCGCTCGATCATATTCTCCAGCTGCTGCATTTCCGGGTCATTCCCAACGGTGCCGTTGCCGCCCATGCGTTGCATCATCGCCTCCAGCCGGTCCACCTCCTCCTGGAAGCGGACGTTGCCGGAAGCAGGCAAAATGACAGGAGTAGGAGGCTTTCGCTGCTGCGCCGCATGGTGGAGAGGCGGTGGCTGTATCGTTTTTTCCAGCTGGGCCAGCTTCTGGTTTAGCTTCTCTTCCTGCGGGTCAGCAAAGGCCATGGTGGCAGTGGCTGTTGTATCCGTTGTCCGCTGTTGCTGACTGTCTTCCGTGCCTATGTCCAAGCCCAGCCGCTGCAGGAGATGGGAAGTGCCGGCATCCGATAGCTGCCGGGCTTTCTGTTTTGCCTGATCGTAGTGGCTGAGCTTGTCCTGGTGCTGCTTTTTGATCTGTGCTTCTGGCAGCTGCAGGTTCAGTCCCTTTTGCCCGGCCTGGGCATTTGCCCCTTGCGGAGTGCCTTTGCCTCCGCCCAGGTTCCAGAAGGCCAGGGCCAGGAAAGGAAGCACCAGCAGCGGGAGCACCATCAAAAATTTCCGCCTGCGCAGGAATGCCTCTGAGTGTGTTTTCATGGTCTGTTTATTTTTTAAGTGGATGAATACGTTGATGTTCTATGCTGTCCCGGGGTTCCGGCTCCGGCACAGGAAGACTGCCGGAATAGTTGATGACTCTCTGTTGCTTTCGCTCCGGCCACACCCCCTTTGCTAGGAACCAAAGAGAGGCACCGCCAAAGAGAAAACAGAAGAGCAGTAGCGCGGCCATTTTGGCCCGCATCGAAAGGCTTTCATAGCGGGAGCTGCAGCACCTGGCCAGCTTACCTTGTCGGTTTACAATAGCCTTGGCAATGGTGTGTGCGGTCTTATCCATACTGCCGCCTGTCTCCGGTACAGTTTCCTTGCCGTGGTCTTTGCGGAAGAGCAGCATGGCTAGCGGTTCTGGGTGTGCAGGTCCTTGTTCTCAAGCGTTGTCCAGCGCTCTATCATAAAGCCGTGCGGGTTGTTGTCCGAGCGGGAGACGCTGCGCAGGAAGCCCTCGGTGACCAAGCTGCGGCTAAGTATGGAGGTAGCGCGGATAAGCTTTTGACGGGCATAGCAGCGAAAGTGGTAGGGGTACTGCCCCGTGTCCACCTGCACGCTGTCCACGGCTATCTCCTGGCTGATATTGCCTGAGATAAGCCCCGAGATGTAGCCGCTCTCCCGCAGGTTGTCATAGGCCCGCTTGGCCGAGGCGTCCGCCAGGTAGAGGGCCCTGCGCATGTTGGCCTCGATGACCTTGTCGTCCGGGTCGAGGGAGAAGAAATAGCGGTGGAAGGTGCGCACGTGGTCCCGGGCCTCCACCGGGATGTTTTCCCGGCGGCCTGTCGAGAAGGCTTCCAGGGCCTTGTCCCCGGCCAAAACATAGATCCGCTCCTGCACGGCCTGCACCTGCCGGTAACTCAGGTAAAGGGCCGTGCCGCTGACGGCCATGCAGGCCAGCAGGAAGACCAGGCTGAACGAGCGGATGTGGCGGAAGGCGCTGTCGATGTTTTGAAGTTGTCTGAACATGGTGGTTTTGCATTTGATTGTACAGTAGGTGTGTTTCAGAATCACCAGGAGTCCCCGGAAAGGCGCCCGTGCTGGTAGCTGTCTGAGGAGGAACTGCCGGGTTGGCTGTTACCCGGGGAAGCCGCATAGCCATAGCCGTCTCCATGCTCCGTGACGCCGCGCACGAGGCTGCCGGCGCCAAAGCCTACGGCCCCGGCGGCATAGCGGAGCCCTGTGCCTGCCGTCGAGGCGCCGGCACCGGAGGTGGTGTGGAGCAGGCTGGTGACCTTCATCAGCAGGGCGTTGCCCCCGCCGGCATGGATGATGTAGTTAGCCACGTTGGGCACCGTGAAGTAGCCCACGATGCCGATGAGCATGAAAATCAGATAGGCCGTGTCGGTGGGGCTGAAGAAGGTGTTGCCGCTATTCTCCACCTGGCCGATGTCGAGGCGGAGCATGTTCTCCTGGATCTTGGCGATGATGCTGCCGAAGATGTTGGCCACCGGCAGCCACATATACACGTTCACGTAGCGGGCGATCCAGACGGTGAGCGTGTGCTGGAAACCGTCAAAGACGGCAAAGCCGAATACCAGCGGCCCCAGGATGCCGAGCACGATGAGGTAAAAGGTGCGGATGGTGTTGATGCAGAGGGAGGCGGCCTCGAAGAGCAGCTGCAGCACCTCCGAGAGCCACTGCCGGATGGAGTGGCGGAAGCTGAAGGAGAATTTGGCCATGGCAAACTTCAGGTCGTTGCCGATGCTCTCCAGCAGTCCTTCGCCTGAACCTGATGGGTCGTCCGGGTGCGTGTACTGGTACCACTTCTCACGGTTGCCGCTGCCGTCGTGTCCCATGTACAGCTGCCAGGCATCCGAGGACTGGATGGCCGCCTCCTTCCGCTGCAGCAGCACAGCGATAGCCTCGTTGGAGCCCTCCACCATGGCACCCGTGGCCGTGACGGTCGGCTGGAGAACGCCATTCAGCAAGGCCAGAACCGACGGGAAGAGCAGGATGGCCATACCCAGGGCAAAAGGACGGAGCAGCGGGTAAAAGTCCACCGGCTCGGCATTGGCCAGGTGGCGCCAGACGCGGGAGGCGATGTACCAGAGGGCGGCAAAGCCGGCCAGACCGCGGCCCACGTCGATGAGCCGCTCACAGAGGGGAATCATCTCCTCGTAGAGGTTCTCGAGCACCGCGTGCAGGCTGTGCATGTTCTGCGCCACGCCCTGCGCCTGCGCCAGGTGAGGTGTCAGCTGCATTAGCCACAGCAGCGACACGGAATACAAAAACTGCTTTTTCATCATAAATTGATTTTTCGGTACGCATGGTCATGCTGCCTGCCTGTTACTCATCCAATTGATAAAGCTTTTGCAGTGTCCGGACTTGCTCCAGTTCCCGGTTCCGCTGCAGGGCCACTAGGGTTGCCTGCCGGTTGACATGGCGCAGGAACACAAGCCGCTCCTGCATCTGGGCATGGATCCGGTCGATGGCCTGCAGCCTTTCCCCGTCGCTCATGCGCAGTTCCCCGGCCGTGAGGACGAGGGTGAGCTCGTCGAGCAGGCGCAGGCTTTGCCGGAAGAGGCTACCGTACACTGAGCCCAGGTAGCTTAGTTCCTCCGGCGTGAAGCCGCCATCCCGGCGGAAGCGGTTGTAGGCGCTTTTGTATTCGGTGAGGAGGCGCTTTTGGCAGCCGATGATATCGGCCACCCGCTTGTAGTCCCGCACGGCCGGGCTTACCGCCAGCAGCCCGTCCAGGAAAGTCTCGTGCAGGTTGAAGTTGCCTTCTGAGAGGGAGACGATGGTGCCGTAGCCCTTGCTGAGGAGCGCATAACCCTGCTTCATGTCCGAGAGGATCAGGCGGAGCTGCTCGAGCTTCTGCACGTTGAGCAGGAGCTGCTGGATCTCCGCCTCCTGGGCCCTTGTCTTTTGGGGCGTGAAGGCTGTCAATAAAAGCAGCAAAAAGCTGAATGGGAGGAGTTGCTTTATCCTTTTCATGTGGAGTAGAGGTTAAGGGATGCCGTGTAATCTTTTGCCTGTTTGAGCTTCGCGCTTTTCCTTTGCCCGCTGCAGGGCCAGTGCCTGCGCCTCCCGGAGAAAGGCCTGTGTGAACTGGTGCCTGTCCCGCAGGGCAGTATGCAGCGCCTCGAGTTTCCGGAGCCGCTTCTCATCCTTCATCTCCAGCTCCTCGGAGGAGAGCACCAGCCAGAGCGTTTCCAGGTCCTGCAGGCATGCCTGCAGTAGCTTTGCTTTTACCTGCTCCAGGTAAGCGAGCTCCTCCTCCAACAGGAGCTTATCCTTCCGTAGCGCCTGCAGGGTCTGCCCGAAGTGCCGGAGAATGCCAGCCTGCAGGGAAAGGATGTCCGCTACCCGGGCACTGTTGCCGATTACAGGGTTTACTTTTTTGAGAGAGCCAAAAAAGGCCTGGTGCAGGCCGAGGTCGCCGTTCTTGATTTGCTGCACGGTGTTGATCCCATAGCCGGCTATCTCGTAGCCTTGCCTGAGGGTGCCGGCGTATGCCTGTAAGGCTGCGATCTGCTGCACCAGGTATTCTTTCTTGGTTTTCTTCTGCCTCAGCCACTCGTCGAATGTCTGCGCCTGGCATCTCAGGCCAGTCAGCAGGAGCAGGGAGAATAGGAGTGTTATTGCGTTCATGTTTCTTAAATGCTTATGGAAGGCCATAGAGTTTTTGGACCGTCTGCAGGTTATGCCGCTCTTTGGCTCGCTGCAGGCTCAGCTGCACGTTCTGGGCGTTGAACTCCCGGAGGTCGCTGTAGTTTTGCTCCAGCCGGTCGGCTGCCTGCTGGATGAGTTCCAGCCGGGCCGCATCGCTCATCTGGGTGGCGTGGGGGCTGACCAGTAGCAGGACCTGGTCCAGGTTCTCCACGCTCGCCTCCAGGATGCCGGCACACACCTGCTCCATGTACTCCAGCTCCTGCACCGAGAAATTATCGTCCTGCCTAAAGAGCTGATAAGAGCGCTTGTACTCGGCCACCAGGGCCGCCTGTGTCCCTATGATGTCGCGCACCCGCTGGTAATAGGTGATAGCGGCCTTTACCTGCCGGAGCTCCTCAAAGTAGTCGGCATAAAGCTGACGCTGCCGTTCCGTCCAAAGGGCGATCTCGGTGAGGCGGAGCTCGGAGAGCTTGTTCTCGAGCACCTTCTGGGCGTTCTGCAGCCAGATGGTCTGGTTCTGCAGGTGCTGTACCTGCAGGTCCAGGGCCACGATCACTTTCGTGACGCCCGCTTTGATGGCGGCCAGGATGGGGTCCTGCGCCTGTGCCGGGTGGTGAAAACCTGCTGCAGCCATCAGCAGCAGGGACAGGAGTATGCTGTGCAGATACTTCTTCATGGTTTTGTAGTGGGTTTAAGTCCTGTCTATTCCGGCCCGAATGTCATGGGCCAGCTGCCGGATGCCTTTACGCATGTCCCCGCCATGCTTTTGGGCATAAGCCTGCACCTTCACTTTCTCCGACTCCTCGGTGGTGTAGGTGAGGTATTCTTCCAGCGACACCTCCGTGCGGTAGACCCTGGAGAGGGTGCCGCCCAGGCTGATGAAGACTTCCTTGTATTTGCGGGCCGGGTCATTGGCCTTGTTGATGGAGAGCACAAGCGCCTTCTCCTTCTTCGTCAGACCCAGCAGTTGCTGGATGCCGTCGAACTTGTGGAGGTACTTGCCCTGGTCGAGCAGAATCTTGCAGTCGGAGTTGTTGATGATGGCCTGCTTGACCACCGGCGAGGAGATGATGTCCTCCACCTCCTGGGTCACCACGATGGCCTCGCCGTAGAACTTGCGCACCGTCTTGAACAGGTACCGGATGTACTCGGCCATGCCCTCGCGGGCGATGGCTTTCCAGGCCTCCTCGATGAGGATGACTTTTCGGATGCCTTTGAGCTTGCGCATCTTGGAGATGAAGACCTCCATGATGATGATGGTCACCACCGGGAAGAGGATGGGGTGGTCCTTGATATTGTCGAGCTCGAAGACGATGAGGCGCTCGGAGAGCAAATCCAGGTTCTTCCGGGCGTTGAGCAGGTAGCCGAACTCGCCGCTCTGGTAGTAGGGGCGGAGCACGTAGAGGAAGTTGTCGAGGTCGAAGTCCTTCTCCTTCACCCGGTCCGCTTGCAGCTTCTCCTTGAACACCGTCTGCACGAATGCATAGAAGCTGTCGAAGCAGGGGAAGACCTGCAGGTTTTCCTGCAGGTGCAGGTAATACAGCTCCAGGGCGTTGGAGAGGGCCACGTACTCGGAGCGGGAGAAGGCCTCGCTGTCCTTTTTCCAGAGGGCCAGCAGCAGGGTCTTGATGCTCTCCTTCTTCTCCGTGTCCAGTGAGTCGCCCTCTCCGATGTAGAAGGGGTTGAACCGGATGGGGTCGTCTTCCCGGTAGGTGAAGTAGTAGCCGTTTACCAGCTCGCAGAGCCCTTTGTAGGAGTGGCCCACGTCCACCAGCACGATGTGGCTGCCCTGCTCGTGGAAGGAGCGCACCAGGTGATTGGTGAAAAAGGACTTGCCGCTGCCCGAGGGGCCGAGGATGAACTTGTTGCGGTTGGTGCAGATGCCCTGCCGGATGGGCTCATCCGAAATGTCCACATGCACGGGCTTGCCGGTGAGCCTATCGCCCAGGCGCAGGCCGACGGGGCTTGTGGAGGAGCGGTAGCCGGTCTCCAGGTTTAAAAAGCAGCAGGCCTGCTCGAGGAAGGTGTCGAAGGTGTCGTTCATCGGGAAATCCGCTGCATTGCCCGGCAGGCCGGCCCAGAAAATCTGCGGGGCCCCGTCCGTCTCCAGCTTGGGCGTGGCGTCGAGCTGGGCCATGGCCGAGGAGACGAGGTTGCGCAGCTCCTTTTGCTTTTCCGGCTGCTCCGTCCAGGCCAGCACGTTGAAGTGCGCCTTCACGGGGAGCCGCTGCTGGCCGACGGCCTCGTTAAGGAACTGGTGCGTAGCGTCACGGGCCAGGGCATTCTCGCGGGAGTAGGCCGCCAGCGACTGCAACCGCAGGCGCTTACGCTCCAGCTGCTGGAGTGTCTGGCTGGCGTCCTCCAGGAAGATGTACTGGTTATAGAGGTGGTTGCAGGGCAGGAGTTGGCCCAGGGGAGAGGCAAAGCCGGTGCTGAATTTGCTGCGGTCGGTGGAGTACCTGTCGTAGTTGATGCGCGAGCCGCAGAGCGAGGGCAGGTGCTCCGCGTCGGCCAGCGCAAAAAGCTGGCAGTGCTTGTCCCCGATGCGGATGCCCTGCTGCAGGTGCAGGTCCTGCAGCAGGGGCGGTGCGTTCTCGGGCAAGAGGCCGCAGTAGCGCTCAATGAGCCCCGCTTTTTCTTTCGTCCCGGCCAGTTCCTCGTCTGTCAGCCTGCGCAAGGTCACAAAGCCGATGTCCTGTAGCACCCGCTCAAACTGGCCCGCCTGGTCCACAAAATCCTGGAGGAGCTGGGGCTGCAGCGTTTGCTGGGGTGCAAGCGAGCGGCGGAGCAGGTTGGAGACAAGCGAGCTGGAGAACCGCCGGTCCTCGGGCTTTTTGGTGATAAGAATATAGCAGTGGTGCTCCAGGTACGGCCGCCCGTGGAAGAAGCGCTCGCTGGCCCTGGAAAGGAAGCTTTGCCCTTCTTTGCTGAGGTCGGCCTGGTAAGAGGACTCCAGGAACCAGTCCTGCTTGTGAAAGACCGTGAAGCGGGGCAACAGGCGGATCGCCTTGAGGAGCGCCTGGTGCAAGGCCTCGTACTCGGCATCGGAGAGGGTGAAGATCTCCGGCAGCGTTGCCTCGTAGGCCAGCGTGATGTCGCCCTGGCGGGAGAGGATGCAGCCGTGCTCCACCTTGTAGACGGGCAGCAGGTGCTCCAGATCAATTGGCTGAGCCATTCGTGTCCTCCTTTCCGGTTAGTTGTTTTAAATGATGCTGGTTGTCTGATGCTGAGGTCAGTAACATAAAAGTGCTGCGGGTGCTCAGGCGGACGAAGCGGGGAATGCCGCGCCGGGCGAACTTCTTGAGCAGTCCATGCTCCCCGTAGGTTTTGTTCAGGTGGTAAACCCCTGTGAATAAAGCGGCACCGGAGAGCAGGATAACCAGCAGGCAGAGCAGTAGGGGCACGCGGGCCAGGTACAGGCCGGCAAAGAGCAGCAAGAGGAACACGAGCCCTGCGGCCAGGTAGCCGATGTACTGCGCCCGCAGCCCCCGGAACTCAATGGGCCGGTTGATGCCCTTGTTGACCTGGTAAACACTGTTGGCCATGGCAGAGCTTAGTTAGACGCCAAAGAAGGAGCGGAGCACCGTGGCCACGACCACCAGGAAAATACAGCTGCCGAACCAGGCGGCGGCCACCTTGCCGGTGTCGGGTTCGCCGCCGTTCCATTTCTGGTAGACCTTCACGGCGCCGACCAGCCCGACGACGGCGCCGATGGCGTACATCAGGCTGGTGCCGGTGTCGAAGTAGCCGCGGACCATGTTGGTGGCCTGCGTAATGCCTGCGTTGCCGTCGGCTGTCTGTGCCTGGGCGGTAAGGGCCACGGCAAAAAGGAGCAGGAGCGTAGCGATGGCAGTGGCTTTCGCTTTTTTTTGTCCCGGGAGCAGTGTGAGGTTCTTTTTCATGTTCTGACAGGTTTAGGTGTGGTTATGTAGGAGTAGTAGAAAATCGAGTGGATTAAGCATCTGCCCAGAGCGACTGCAGGTCCTCGGGTGTGAGCTCAAAAGGAAGCTTGTCCTGAATCTGCTCCAGGAGGAAGTGCTGTGCCTGGTCCTGGTGTTGGCTTTGGGCGGTGCGGAAGTATTTGGAGAGGATGAGCTGCAACAGGGAGAGGAACTCCTCCTTCTCCATCTGTGTCTCCGCGACCAGCTCCAGCAGGGATGCTGTCTCCTGCCGGAAATCAGCCGACGAGCCCATAGGCAAGGCTGCTGGTGCCCGGGCAGGAGCTTCTGGTACCGTTGTTGTGGTTGCATCGACGTCGTTATCCTCCTTTTTTCGGGGTGCGACCTGTATGGCCGCCGCCTCGGAGAGGGTAGGGGCCTCCTGTGTGGAGATGGCACCTAAAATTGGATCAGGTGGGGTATTGGCAGGAGAGGTGTCCGGCGTTGACGAGGTAAGGTACACTTGCGGCATCACCCAGTTTTTCGCCTTCCCCAGGAATGCCTTCAGCTCATCCCGGAAGTAAAGCGGCAACACGATCAGGTAGTAGAACAGCAGCGTGCTGCCTGCTGCAAGAAAGAACTGGGTCCAGGTGTATGGATGAAGCATGGCCTTCTGATTGTTTCTTCTGCCGCCCCGTGCGACGGAAGTATGAAGGCAATTTGAGAGGGATCAGGGCATGTTGTTCACAAGGTGTTCCGTAGTGGGGAAAAATAAATATGGATAGGAGACCTGGACCTAAAACCAATGGTCTGGAGGACCTGACTGCTGTTGCTGTTTCCTTTTAAACGTGCTGCTATACATCATAAAGATTGCTACAGATTCATTCATCTGAGGCAATCTTTATGATGTTAGCTATGGGTGTTATTTGCTGTTAATCAATAAAATAATTGAGATAATGGAAGCCTAGAATTTACAGTTGTTTAACATAATAGGTGTTATAATATAGCTTCAAGTACAGCGTATCTAAAGAGAGTTGAATATTTCTGCCGTGTTGTTTAGAGGGGAATTGACCAGTGGCAAAACCGGATCGTGTTTCATTTCATCAGCACTGTAGGGGAGGCCATCACTATTAATCATTATTGATTTTCATTGATGGGATAAAAGAGGTGTATCTAACTTACAGCTCTTTCATAAACCAAGAATTAACTATTCCTAAAAATTCCTCCCGACGCACAAAAGTCCCATCTGGTCTATATCCAAAAAAGCAATTCAAATTATTCGGGAAGAAACTATTAATCAACTCTTGCGCATTTTTTATATTTCCTTGTGAAGCAATGAATATAATTCTTAACCTATGGCTATTTCTTTTTAATTCTTTAAGTTCCCAAATACTTCCAATACCTACTTCTGAAAGATCTACAATAATAAGATCAGCGTTATCTAAAAACAATTTAACTGTAGCTTGCCAAAAATTATCACTGGCAGTAATTACTAAGAGCCTGCTGTAGGATATAAGCCATAGCCAACAAAGTTTTCTAGTAGAACTGACAACATTATTTAGCTGCTGAATATCTGTTTTAGTTTTAGCTCTAAGTGAAGTTGGTGAAAGCCAACTCGTAAGAACACCACTAAGGTTATAGAAGGTTTTAAGTAATTTATCTCTTCTACTAGGAGAAGTGAAATGTTTATCTGCCAAAGTAAATGTAAAACCCAGAAATGAGATTTCATCTCTAACTAAGTTTTTTAATTTAGAACTAATGTGGGGCTCGCTAAAAGGGCGAAGAAGTAGTATAATCTTAGGTTTTTTGATAAAAACACGGTAAGCAGCAATTTGAGATACAATAGGTAAACCTAATAACAACAGCAAGTAAAAATTAAATCCTAAATCTTCATCATGGTAAGATACTATAATAAAAAGTATTGATATTAAAAGGAAAGAGTAAAAGCTGCTAAACCATACTATTTTGCGCAGTTTTATTAATTTTAATAGTTTCATTTAACTATCTAAAATTCAAACTTAAAATTACTATGACTGTCTATATAGCCTCTACAGGTATCATTTCTTTTCTAAGAATTTGATAAGCCCACGTGAGTTGTTTTGTAATCTCTTCTGCTTGGCTTTTACCTATTTTATTGTTGTTTGCAACATCAGGATGATAAACCACAATCAATTCTTTATACTTTCGTTTAACTTCAGCAAAAGATGTTCTACTATTCACCCCTAAAGTCATACGAGCAAGTTTTAATTCATCATCTATACTTTCATCCAATTCATTTTCTCCGTAAATAATTTGTCTGATCTTCAAATCGACAAAGGAGGGGGGAAAAGCAAGGCGCTTACCAACTTCATTTAGAAAAAGACGTTCAAAATTATTAAAAACTCCATCTGCAGCACAAACTGAAATAACCATTTCAAGCAACGTAATTCTCTCTTCATAATTTACATTCTCAAATTGAGGTTTTGTAACAGATACTTGATTTAACATTTGTAGGGCTTGCTCTTTGGATAAAGCATTAGCCGTCAATGAAATGATTATTTGTACTGCATGAGCGATTTCATCAGGGTGGCTTACTGAGTCAGCGTTTATTGCTTCCTTTAGAAGTAGTACCAGGCGCTCAATCATAGCCCGCTGTTTTACTGTAAGCCCTTGTTCATCAACTTCTACATCTGAGATATCAATACCTGCATCATCTAAAATACTATAAAGTTCAGAGTGTTCCCGTTCCTTAGAATAGGGGAAAATCAAAATTATTATATTTTGTATTAATACTATTGGCGTACCTAAACCCCACGGGAAACACCACCACCCACCTAACAAACAAATAAAGAAGTTGGACCATATTTTATTAATAAGACATGATTTACAACCTAGAATGGTGCGTTTGCCATATTTAGCAAAAATCAGAAACCCATATACAAACCAAACTTTGGATAAAGATTCAATTGTGTTTTTCTCACAATGGGGGCACTTAATTGCTGTTCTCATACAGGAGGGGGAATATTTTCTCATTAAATAAACAAAATTTATTTAAATAAACTAATTTAGTAGTTATTTAAACGTTAAAACTTATATCTTTAAAATGTTTTTTTAAGCCTTCAATGTTGGATACATTAGAAAAATATGTTGCTATGCCAAAAAATATAAACTGGGGTCCATTAGCTTCCCGCTACGAAACAGAGCAGCCGCGAAAAATACTTTCTCTCGACGGCGGAGGCATACGAGGAGTAGTAACGCTTGAGATCCTGCTCAATCTGGAAAACCAGCTAAAAGCGGAACTAAAGAAAGATAATAGTTTCCGGCTAAGTGATTATTTCGACTATATAGGAGGGACTAGCACAGGCGCTATCATCGCCGCTGGTTTGGCTATGGGTATGTCTGTGCAGCAACTGCTGGATTTTTATGAGCAGAAGGGAGAGGCGATGTTTGATAAGGCGTTCCTGTTGAAAAGGGTTAAATACTTTTACAACGACGGTCCCTTACTGAAGGAACTACAGGATACGTTCGGCAAGGGCGACATAGATCTAAAATCGGGCGCGTTCAAGACCCTGTTATTGGTTGTGACGATGAACCGCTCCACCGATTCCCCTTGGCCAATCAGCAATAACCCTAATGCAAAGTATAATCAACCTGATAGAGCTGACTGTAATTTGCGTATGCCACTCTATCAACTGGTCAGAGCAAGTACTGCGGCCCCTGCTTACTTCCGTCCAGAGACCTTACAGTGGGACCCAAAGAACCCGGAGAAGACGTTCGTATTTGTTGACGGCGGTGTCACGCCATACAACAACCCTGCCTTCCTTCTTTACCGAATGGCTACCCAAAGACCCTATAATCTCAACTGGAAAACAGGGGAAAGAGAACTGCTCATCGTCTCTGTCGGTACAGGATCTGCGCCTAGCCCAGGAGTCTATGGTCACTTAGGAGAAACGCTGCAGGAGCTGCCTAGTAACCTGATGTACGCGATGCAGATAGACCAGGATATCAACTGCAGAACGGTGGGGCGCTGTATTTACGGAGCACCGATTGACCGTGAGCTGGGGGACTTGGTTCCCATGGATGAAGAGGGCAACATATTGGGGCTTGATAGCGATGCTAACCGACACTTTAGCTACGTGCGATACAACGCTGACCTAAGCCAGCAAGCTTTGGATGAATTAGGGCTAAGAAACATTGACAGCGATGAAGTGCGGAAACTAGATTCTGTTGAACAGATAGATGATCTGAGAAAAATAGGAAAAGTAGTTGGCAACATCCAAGTAAATGTAAGAACACACCTCAAGTACTTTATTTAATCAGGGGGCTGCTACTATAAAATGAGACATTTGATATTATTTACTGGTCATATGATCGATGCGGAGGACAGACAAGAACCTCGTTTTCCTGCTGAGAAGGAAGGAGCGGCTAAACAGGAACTAAGGAATAGGCTTGACCAAGCAATAAGAGGGAGAGCAGGTGAGCTGAAAGGAATTGCGGGAGGAGCATGCGGTGGCGATATCCTGTTCCATGAGCTTTGTATTGAAAGGGGGATAACCACTGAGATGTACCTGGCCTTACCAGCAGAAGAATTCAAGAAAGCGTCTGTTTCCTTTGCCGGAAAGGATTGGGATGAGCGCTTTGATAAGCTAAAGGAAAAATTACCGTTCTACATCTTACCGGAACAGAAAAAGGACAGAAGCCGAAATGTGTGGGAACGTGCAAACCTATGGATGCTTGACAAGGCACTCAGTGAGGGAGGAAGGAATATGACCCTGCTTGCCTTATGGGACGGCAAAGGCGGTGATGGTGATGGCGGAACGGAGCATATGGTGCAGATTGCAAAGGAGCAAGGTGCAAGAATTGAAATCATAGATATAAACAAATTATAGCAATATGGCGGCAATGAATGTATTCGTGAGTTATGATCACAGTGAGGACGTGCACTACAAAGAGCTATTGAGGGCATGGAATGCCAATACCACATTTGATTTCAAGTTTGACCTCCGCTCACCCAATGTTGCTATTGACAGCACTGAGGCTAGTGTGGTACAAGGGGCGCTTACTAAGAAAATGAAAGAGTCAGACTATATTCTGGTGATCATCGGCAAGAAATCCTATAGCAGCAAATGGATGCGGTGGGAAATTGAAAGAGCCAAACAGTCCGACACCAATCTGAAATTTGCAGCTGTAAAAATAGAGCCAGGGAATATCAGCCCTACCGGGTTGTCATGGAGCACGGCCATCTCAAATGGGTTTACGCTGAGCGGAATCGTGAGTGCCTTGAACAATGCCAAACAAGCTTCTATAATGTAAACGTACCTCCTATGATACCTGCAGAATGGTTAAAATATGCCCCTAAACCTAGACCATTAGGAAAAGGAGAGGAATGGAACGTGTTTCTGTCCTACAGGTCCGTGAACAGGACCTGGGTATTGAGCCTCTATGATATACTAGTAGAGCTAGGCTACAGAGTCTTCATCGACCAATGCGAACTGGTAGAAGGCGAAACACTGATCATGAGGTTAGAAGAGGCCTTGGGCAAAAGCCAGGCTGGGATATTGATATGGTCAGAAGCTGCTGCTAACTCTAAGTGGGTTCTTAAGGAGTATGCAAGACTGGAAACTAAGGCGACGAAAAATGAGGCTTTTTGCTTTGTGCCAATAAAACTGGACAAAGCGCCTCTTCCTGAATTCGCGGACAGTAAAATATTTGTTGATTTCTCCTCTTACCCGGACGGCCCTAACGGTGGCGAGCTGATCCGTCTTGTACATGGTATAGTAGGCAAGCCTCTGGATGCCGCCACGGTGAAGTTTGCGAACGAGCAGAACGAGGCTTCAATGGATGCGGCAAGAGCAATAGATGCGGCTGTCAGAATCGGGGATCCTGAACATATTATTGAGCTGTCCGACTCTAATACGTTACCTTGGAGAACAACTCCTTCTTTAGGATGCAAGGCAGCGGAAAGCCTGATCAAACTAAAAATGTATCCCGAGGCCATCAGCATTCTGGAGAAATTGGAGGATCGGTTTCCGAAAGCCGTAAGACCCAAACAGCTGCATGCCTTGGCGCTTGCAAGAACAGGGACACAGGAAAACCTAAAGCAAGCCCAGCGTATCTTGAGCAAGCTCTATGAACAGGGGGAGCGGGACCCTGAGACATTAGGTATCTTTGCCCGCACTTGGATGGACAGGTACAATCTCTCTCAAGATATAAAATACCTGGACCAGTCTCGGAAATACTATGCAGAGGCCTTCGAAAGGGTAGGGGATGATTACTATACTGGACTGAACGCTGCGGCTAAGAGTGTGTTGCTGGGTACAGCGAAAGACATACAGTTGGCTGATGATTATGCCCAAAGGACATTAACGCTTGTTGGTACCTCTCCCTGGGCTAATGATTACTGGAAGACGGCAACAGTCGCCGAACTGCTATTGATAAAAAAACTCTATAGCGAAGCGGGGGAAATGTATGCGGAGGCAGTCAGGATAGAGCCAGAATCATTGGGAAACCATGAGTCCACTAGAAACCAAGCCGTGAAGTTGCTAGCTAAATTAGGAGCCACTGAAAGCGAGAAGGCAGAAGTCCTAAATGCATTTAAGCATATATCTTCATAGAAGGGCATTCATGAGCTCCCCCCTAAAAATGGGAGGAGCTCATGAATATTTTGTAAACAGTATATATTTAGTGAACTTCGGAAATACTAATCCCGCAACATCGGAAATATATAAATGTTAGCGGTAAGGTAAAGTTACATTTCAATAATTGAATCTTGGATACTTATACCTTCATCTCGTATAGCAAGGATGATACAGAAATTGTTTCTGAAATCATCTCAAAACTTGAGGCAAAGAATATTAAAATTTGGCATGATGGATCCATCAAGAGTGGAGAAGACTGGAAAAAGGAGATTTTTACAGGAATAATTAATTGTGATAGCATGATTGTATGTCTGTCAGATGGCTATATCAATAGCACCATGTGCAGGATGGAAATATTCTTAGCCCAGTGCTATAACAAAAAGATTCTTCCAATTATGATTAAAGAAGAATGCTGGAACGAATTGCATTCATTTAGAGAGCTCTCCTCTATTCAAGATTTAAGTGTCGTAAATCTTGTTAGAAATATCATCTTTGGATTGAAAGTTAGCGAAGCCGACCAAATAAACAAATTGGTTGCAAGCATAAATAATGAAATTGACCCTCGATTTGTTAACTGTGAGTTATTTATATCTTATAGAGCTCAAGACGCGTTATATGCTACAAGAGTCGCGGAAGATTTGTTCCAGAGCGGAATAAATACATGGATAGCTACTCTTTCCTATAATCCTGGAGAAAATTGGCAAAGCAGCCAATGGGAAGCACTTATGAAAGTTCAGGGACTTGTAGTTATTTTAAGCAAGGAAGTTGCTAAAAGTGAGTACATTAGAAAAGAAATACTTATTGCAAAAACAAGGGGTATTCCTATATATCCTGTTTTAGTTGATGATCCAAGAATTGAATCAGCAGACTTTCTTCGGGAAATAAACAGAGAGCTTGATGATACAAAAAGTTTTGAAATGAGGGAAATCAATGAGATTCAATGGTTCTATCCTAATAGGCCAGATTACCGAAAAATGATAAACAGCATAGCCGAAATAGTCAAAAGGAACACTCCTGTTAGTCGTCAGTGAGGCTGTAAATCAAACTGTGTCAAAATACTAGAGTTATTATTTTAGCACAGTAGATCTGGAAGATAAAAACAGCCTGGATCTGGACAAGATCAAGCGCCAGTTTCTGGAGGAGTTCAGAAGCGGCAAGCCTCCCTTTGGCAAAGACGGAGCGCTGGCCCCTGTTCTAAAACACTACAAAGCAGCGTGAGAAAGCGGAAATGATACTAATAGAGATCATTGATCAGTACGGGCCGGATCCTGAGACGAATGGTTTGCAAGGAGCAGTGCAAAAACATGTAATAATGTATTCGAAAAGTAAGCCCCTAAATTTAATGTGCAGAATATGCGTTACAAAGCTTTTATATCTTACAGTCATGCAGCGGATGATCAGCTGGCTCCTAAGCTTCAATCAGCTTTGCAACAGTTTGCTAAACCCTTCTATAAACTTCGGGCAATAAATGTATTTCGTGATCAAACTAGTTTAAGCTCAACTCCTGAACTTTGGCCGACTATTCAAAATGCACTCCATAACTCAGAGTACTTTATTTATTTAGCGTCTCCGGAGGCCGTGCAATCTGATTGGGTGCAAAAAGAAATTCAAGAATGGTTAACAATACATGATAATTCTGTAGAAAAAGTAATTATTGTACTTACTAAAGATAACATGAAGGGTTTTGATTGGCGTCAGACTGATGCAATTCCTTTTAGTTTGAAAAATAAGTTTGAGCATGAGCCTTTGTGCATTGACATGCGATGGGCAAGAACCGAGGAGGAGCTTACATTAAAAATGTCAAAATTTGCTGATGACATTGCTACTTTAGCTTCAACCCTCCGTGGAATACCTAAAGATGAATTGATTGGAGAAGATATACTTCAGCATAGTAGGTTTAAAAAAGTATCAGGAGGAGCTATTATCCTTCTTGCTCTATTATTATTTGTAGCAGTGTACCAGTATAATAATGCCGATGAACAAAGAATAGAAGCAAAAAATCAGCTGGCAAAAAATTATTGGAGTAATGCCAGGGACGCCCAAGAGGAAAATGACCAATTAACATTTTTACATTTATTAGGGCAAGCTATCTCCAGCAGTGAAGATAATATTCTCACTAATAATCTATTTTTCAGTGCGCAACCTTCAATGCCTATATATAGACTTGAAAGAAAATTAAAAGCTAGTATTTCTGGAGCAGTTTTCAATCAAGATGGGAGCCGTATCCTGTCCTGGAGTGAGGATGGCAAAGTTCGGGTATGGTCTGTAACAGGTGGTGCTCCGGTGGCGGTGATGCAGCATAAGAGAGCTGTTACTGGAGCTATTTTCAACCGGGACGAGAGTCGCATCCTGTCCTGGAGTGAGGATAGCACGGTTCGATTATGGCCAGCCACAGGCGGTGCTCCAGTGGCGGTGATGCAACATAAAGAAAGAGTTACTGGAGCTATTTTCAACCGGGACGAGAGTCGTATCCTGGCCTGGAGTGAGAATGGCACAACGGTTAGGTTATGGCCAGCCACAGGCGGTGCTCCGGTGGCGGTGATGCAGCATAAGAGAGCTGTTACTGGAGCTATTTTCAACCGGGATGGGAGCCGTGTTCTATCCTGGAGTGAGGATGGAGCAATTCAGTTGTGGCCAGCCACAGGCGGTGCTCCTGAAGCGGTCATGCAGCATGAAGAATTTATTGTTGGAGCTGCATTCAACAGGAATGAGAACCGCATTTTATCTTGGGGACAAGATGGCACAGTCCGGGTATGGCCTGCTACAGGCGGTACACCTAAAACAGTTTTGAAGTATACAAGATCTTTTTCTGGAGCTATTTTCAACCGGGATGAGAGCCGTGTTCTATCCTGGAGTGGGGATGGAGCAATTCAGTTGTGGCCAGCCACAGGCGGTGCTCCTGAAGCGGTCATGCAGCATGAAGAATATATTGCTGGAGTTGCCTTTAATCAGGATACGAGTCGCATTTTATCTTGGGGTAAGGACAGAATGGTTCGGGTATGGCCTACCACAGGTGGTGCTCTGGTGGCGGTGATGCCACATGAAGAAAGAGTTAATGGAGCAGTTTTCAATCAAGATGGGAGCCGTATCCTGTCCTGGAGTGAGGATGGCAAAGTTCGGGTATGGCCTGTAACAGGTGGTGCTCCAGTGGCGGTGATGCAACATGGAGGAGGAGTCTGCGGAGCTGCCTTCAGCAGCGATGGGAGCCGCATCCTGTCCTGGAGTGAGGATGGTATAGTTCAAATATGGCAAATCTCATACCATGTTCCTGAAGCTATCTTAAAACATAAACGAGCTATTTCTACTCATATCTTTAATCAAGATGGGAGCCGCACCCTGTCTTGGAGTGAGGAGGGTATAATCCGGTTATGGTCTGCCACAGATAGTGCTCCGGTGGCGGTGATGCAACATGGAGGAAGAGTTTATGGAGCTGCTTTCAGCAGTGATGAAAGCAGCATATTGTCTTGGAGTGATAACTTGATAAAGGTATGGCAGGCTACGGGCGGAGCTCCTGTGGCTGTTTTTAAACAAGAGGGGTTTATGGATGGGGTTGCCTTCAGCAGCGATGGGAGCCGCATAGTATCTTGGAGTAGTGGTGACTCGATCAGGGTATGGCAGGCTACGGGCGGAGCTCCTGTGGCTGTTTTTAAACAAGAGGGGTTTATGGATGGGGTTGCCTTCAGTAGTGATGGGAGCCGCATAGTATCTTGGAGTGAGGATGGCTCGATCAGGGTATGGCAGGCTATAGGGGGAGCTCCTGTGGCTGTCTTTAAACATGATGGGGATGTTCATGGCGCTGCCTTCAATAAAGATGGGAGCCGCATCCTATCTTGGGGTGATAGTAAAACTGTTCGGGTATGGTCAGCTTTAGATAGTGCTCATGTGGCTGATTTGAAGCATGATATGGTTGTTTCTGGAGCCATTTTCAATGGAGATGGGGGGAACATCTTATCTTGGGGTTGGGATAGAAAAGTTCGTGTATGGCGGAGTTTAGACGGTGGTCCTTTGGCAGTGATGCCACATAAAGAAGTTATTTCTGGAGCGGTCTTCAATAAGAATGAAAGCCGTATCTTATCATGGAATAAGGATGGAATGATTTGGGTATGGCCAGCCACAGGCGGCGCTCCTGTGGCTGCCTTTAAACATGATGGGGATATTCATGGCGCTGGATTCAACCAAGATGAGAGCCAAATCTTATCTTGGGGGCGGGATAGCACAGTTTGGGTATGGAATATTAAGGCTGATTTAGACCTTCCTAAAGATTTGTTTATAATGCAACTTCAAGCTATAACTGGAACTGATTTAAACATTAATTCTCAGGAAGTTTATAGTTTATCGGCAGAAAAATGGGAAGAGATCAAAGAACAATATTTGGAAAAAGCAAAGAAGCATTACAAAGAATGTAATTATCTTGATGCAAACCTATGGAGCCATTTTTATCCAGAAGAAGCTAAAAGCTTATCTTCAAACAAACATTAATAAATTATAATTTTGGGAGTGTAATTTAAACTGTGTGCTTGTTGCACAACGCTTGCGAAACTTCTGACCTCTATTCCTTTTTCTAAGATCATCTCGCCCCTTCCCACAAAAATCAACCACCAAGGCGCCCCCTGCTCTGGTTTGGGCAAGGCCATGACTGAGATTGCAAATTTTATTGTAGGATTTATTTAGAGAGCCGTTTTCCTTTGTAGCATCAACGCTTCAAACAGGCAGGAGGTTAAAAACCGTTCCCCCTCTTGAGGCTATCCTTTACTTTTTCGCCAACTTTATCAAAGTACATTGTAAGTACCTTTTTTTCGGACAGTGCAAATGAGACTTTTCTCAATCTTTGACCTTCACGAATATAGACTGTATCCGGAGCAATATAAAGCAATCTACTGAAAGTCTCTGCTCCCGTGAAAGTATTAGGACCGGCGCCTTCGATTCCGGGCTGTGGGGGTCATTTCTCTTATAACTAGCCTTATGATAAATAGAACTGGTTTCTATACAAGGTGCAACCCATTAATGGGGTGGAAAATTTGAGTTGTCATTTTTTGAGGAAGATAGTAATACTGAGAAGAAAAAATAGATAGACTGCCATTTAAAATACTGAACATCGAATCTTTAATCACCCATCATTATAATGTTACGAAGCAAACTTCTGTAAAAGGCACCTGAAACCAGCCAAATAATAATCAAAGTCAGAATCTTGTCTGTAGTCGATTTGCAATATCAGATCTTTAATATAAACATTGGCAGTAATAAAGTAATATTTTGTATATTAATTTATAGTTATCCGCTTTGAAATCAACCTCTCTATGAATGACTGTTTAACATTATTTAATGATGGAAAGCACAAGGAAGCGATCCAATGTATACAAGATAAATTACAGGATGAATATGAAAGTGCTGTATTGTGGTTTTACTTAGGAGTGATGTATTCTAAAACTGGCTTGTACGAGCAGGCCGTTGGGGCCTACGAGATGGCCATCAAGCTTGACCCCAACGACGCCAGTGCCTACTTCAACAAAGGTCGTGTATATATAGAATTTTATGTGTTATTTTCAGATGCAAATTACCTAGATGATGCTCTTGCCTGCTTTTTTAGAACCTTCTACATAAATTGTGAAGAGATACAGCTTGTTCCCAAGCTTTTAAAACATACTCTACAGTACTTTGATACCCCTCATTTTGCGGTTAAAATTATACTGCTATACCCGCATCTGCTCTTAGATTCCCCCAACTCCCGACAACTCGAAGAGGTTATTGATACCCACAATAACTACGAGAACAGAATGGTGCAGTTTCGCAAAGAACTTAAAGCAAACGGGAGCAAAGGCGATGACTTGAAAAGGGAATTTTACCTCTACAAAGCCATCGCCGAACTCATGGGCGGCGATCCGATCATTGCTTATCAATACCATGATAATATTTTAGATGAGCTATGGGAAGACAACCTGCAGCACCAGTATTACTATGCCCTAAATGCCGCCAGCATCCTACATCCCAACACAAAGCCAATCCTGGATTACGCCGAAAAAACAGCCTCTATTTATTTGGAGACGGATGGGCAAGATGAAAAGCAAAGCTACTATGCAGCTTGCATCCAGATGCTGCAACAGCAGTATGACAATGCCATCACAATATTTAAGTCGCTCACCGAAAAAAATTATTTGCCTGCTTATTTTAAACTCGTGGAGTGCTACCATCTGTCGGGCAGGCACGAACAAAAATCGAAGCTCGCCAAAGATATAAACAAAGATGGCTTGCACCTCAAATTAGTCGAGCGCAACGCAAATGCCACCATCACAGCCAATCTGGAGCACGAAATCATGCTTTTCGAAACCCAGACAGGCTGGTACCTGGCAGGCATGGTAGTCGATAAATTGGATGAGGAATTATTGGCTAATGGTGGCACCCGACCACATACCTATGATGCCAATGATAAAAGACTGTTGAATCTATGGCAACAAGAACGGTACCCAGAGGCAACAAAAGAAGAGAAGCTCGAAATGAGCCCTGAAAAATTAATAGAATTAATTGATTCTTGCAAAAAGGCAACAGAGAAGCTGTTTGAAGAATATGAGGCAAAAGAGAAAGTAGACGATAATGAGTTGGCGAATGAGCTGCTAGTGTATATGGAGGAGGAAAACGAAGCCGGATCAGTAATATTGGTAAATTACCTCAACATAGTAACCTATTGCTATATGACTTCAAAAATTAGCAAGCTTGAATACACCTTGGTTCAAGTATTCCTCACTATAAGATCAAAAGAATTCAATCTGAAAAACGATCCAAACCTACTCAGATTGATATTAAAAAGCAGCATGACAGAAGTTGTAGCAAAAGCAATGGACGCCTTCTTGGGCGGACCTTATGTTGCACTAATCACCAAAATAACCCAACACTTTATTTCAGGAGGAGTATTCAGAGGCAAGTCATATGGCTACTTCAGACGAAATTTCAATCCCGAAATAAAAAATACAGAATTTGAGACCGATTGGTTAAGGATATGCATGACAACTGTTGAAGAACTTGGAAATCTTGAACAAGACTGACTACTGAAACATATGTATCAATCATTTTGTAAGCTGGATCTTATTAGTTCAATACTAGCACAAGCTTGTCCTTACCGGAAATCGATAGACATCTTTCCGAATCAAAGTTCAAATTGAGTGTATAACATATTAGGGTGTCTTGTCCTAGCAAGGTTGACAAATATTCATCTCAGAAAATGGCCGTTTTAGCGCTACAGGTTTAGATGATATTCTGCTGAATGCATAACAGAGGGCTTGCCACAGGCCTTTACTGTGGCAAGCCCGAGCAACAGCCGAATCTTTAGGTCAAAAAAAGAGAGGTTTAAAGGTTCTGGTTCTATCCGTATTCGGAGGCAAAAGCAGTGAATACATGACTACAGTTTGGCGAGTCTAGCGGCGGGCTAAAGAGCACTTTACGTTAGGGAGCCAACACTTCAACTGACGCTTTGTACATGCCTGTTCAACCTGCCTCCATTCACAGAACCTCACAACTCTCCACTTAACCTAAATGTGAAGGCCCTATTTCTTTCGAGATAGGGCCTTCATATTTGTCAATAGTTCATGCTGTCTTCGGCTACTCTACTTTTGTGATTTTTATTTGAGTGTAGATTTCCTTGGTTCCAAAGCCGGTTGCCTGCCCTAAGCCACTGAACAGTCTTTCCACTCCACCACGGTGTTGCACTTCATATGTTGTAGGGGTTGAAATCACTATCTCCCCTTGAATGATAGAATGCGTTATGGCTGGTGCCGATGGATGTGAAAAGCCAGTTGATCCAATTAAAACATCAGTATTTGACTCTATAGCTTTGAGTTTAGCCTGATGAGCAGCCGATGCATAAGCAGGAGCGGAAATCTCAATAAGGTATTTGCCAGGTTCAAGATTGAAACGATTATAGGCAAGTTGTATAAAACTATTATCTCCTTCCAAGACATTTAGAGCTCTAGTGTTCCATGTATTACCCACCGAACTTCCTCCGTGTTGTCCTGAGGCTCTTTCATCTCTAAGGAAAGCGGTTCTTATACCTCCATCCAGACCTTTGGGTCCTGCCGGGCCGGCTAGGCCTTGTTCCCCCTGCGGACCTGCAGGACCCGTTGCACCGGCTATGCCCTGCTCTCCTTGTGGGCCAACCGGCCCAGCAGGACCTATAGCGCCTTGCTCTCCCTGTTCCCCCTTTTCGCCAGCTGGTCCTTGAAGACCTATGGGGCCGGCTTCACCCTGCTCACCTTTAGGGCCAGCTATACCTTGCTCGCCTTGCGGGCCGGCTGGTCCCGCAATACCGTCATTGCCGGCAGGGCCCTGCATGCCTACAGCTCCAGCGACCCCCTGTTCTCCCTGTGGACCGGCAGGGCCTGTAGCTCCGTCACGGCCGGCTGGCCCTTCCGGTCCTGCTATACCTCGCTCCCCTTGTGGGCCAACTGGACCTGCTGGTCCCTGCTCGCCCTGTGGACCGGCAATACCCTGCTCTCCCTTCGGACCAGCGGGGCCTGCCGGGCCAGTAGCCCCATCGTTCCCGGCAGGACCCTGTGGTCCTGTGGCACCAGCTTCGCCCCGGTCACCCTTTGGACCTGCTGGCCCCACCGCTCCAGCTTCTCCTGGCATCCCTTGGGCCCCGGTAGGACCCACAGGACCTGTTGCGCCAGTTGGACCGGCCACGCCTGGCTCGCCCTGCGGACCAACAGCACCAGTTGCTCCAGCTACACCGGGCTCTCCCTGTGGCCCAGCTACGCCTTGCTCTCCCTTATCACCCTTAGCCCCAATGGCACCGGCTGGTCCAGCAGGTCCCGCTGGACCAGCCATACCCTGCTCCCCCTGTGGGCCGGCAGGGCCGGGGAGCGAGCTTCCGGATGTCTTCGCATACATAGCATAAGGAACGCTGAGCAATTGGCTGATGCCTGTTACCGTTCCCCCTGAGGCCTTAGGGCCTTTGGTCTGTGTGCCCGGCACAGTACTCACCGTCTTGATGAAGAACGGGCCGTTTGCCCAGTCAATTTTCGCGAAGTCGCCTGAAACTTTGGTTCCTGTACCTATCTCAATGCTAACTAAGCCGTTGTTGTTGGTGACGGGTGTCTGACTTTCCTCATATACAGGGGTTCCAGTCGCAGATCCCTGCAGAATGCTAATATGCATCTCTATCGCCTGGTTTACCACCAGTGTGTTGCTGCTGTTTCTTATTACCGCCTGATAACTCATTTTCTCAGGGGCTTGAGCATACGCGCCTGCATACAGCATCAAGGCCAATACGAATGTAAAAATTCTCTTCATATGGTTAATGTTTAATAATCTTGAATGTTTTGATGGACTCTTTTCCTTTGGTTATTTTGAGGAAGTAAACTTCATGTGCCAGATTTAGCATGGAAATGCTGGTCAAATTACCTGTGATCTCCTTACTCTCCACAAGTCTCCCTTTCACATCATAAAGCTGGTACTGCAAGGCTTCGTCCCTGTAGTTCCCAACCCGCAGAGTCAGGACATCTGTAGTAGGATTGGGGTAAGCCGACAGGTCAATCAGGTCAGCAGGGTTACTTGACTTGACACTCAGCAGATCGGTACTCCCGGATGAACCTAACCTTTTGGCATTTGTTACCACACTTATTTCATAGGCGCACTGTACACCTTGCTCCACCGACCCGGCTTCTCCTTCATAGGTAGAGAAAACCACCTGCCCGATGGAGAAGCTGACTGTGCCTCCACCTCCTGAAGCATCACCGCCCGAGGCGGGTATGCCCACCTGCGCATTTGCCTGGCCAAGGCCTAATCCCAAGACAAGCGCCGTGCACAGAATCACATTTTTGTGTTTCATACATTCAACATAAAGAATTAATAATCCGATAATTTTAATCTAGCATGTTCCCAATGAGCGATGTTAGCTGAGAACCGGGATGAAGTACCACAGTATCTCCTTTACTCTACTTAGCGAAGCAGAGCCCATACACCTCTGTCTCATAGCTTTGTGAAAAATTTTAATTAATACTCAGTTCTATGGTAAACCATCCTTTCCGACAGACCTTAACAATGTCCTGCTAGGCAATTAAGAAGAGGTAAAAGGAGGAGAAAGTGAGCTGATATGAATTTTACAAAAAATAAACTTTACAAAATGCAATAATGGGGTCAAACATACGGGTTGTCATCGGAATATAAAATACCCAGAAGCAGGTATTTTCTATTCCGATGACAGGAGGTGTGTTGTTCTGATATAAAGTTGTAAAATTTATAATCCTAGAAAACGGCGATATAACAAGATTTGTAAAACTCTTTTTGATATGGCCCAAAACGCAGAATTTGGGGGTGAAAAATTCCCCTTTTGCCGTCTCATTAATCAAATCTGATTTTGATATTTGGGATGCGATATTGAGACGCAGTTAATGATAGGGTAGGCCAAGGTGCCCCATTATGAATTACGAGCAAACCTAATTCGGTTGGGGAAACAATTTCTGTAGTTGCAGAGGAGTCATACAGGTTCTACCTGACTGGCCTTGGGTTAGGGTAGTCTGTCTCTATATTCTCCGCATGCTATCTTGCCTCTGCAGCAGCTGGTATTCTGTTTGCACATGATCAGATAGGGGCTTTGGTGGGGAGTGCTGTAGACTATATTTTCTTTCCTTCTGAAAACTCAGAAAAGAAAATCGTAATTAGTAGCAACCACTACTATAAAAGCTGTGGAAATGTGGTAAAGTCCCTGTGGAACTTTTCCATATTTCCACAGCCTCTTTTCAGTGTCTACACTTTCAAGTCATCCTCTAAAGGCTGCTTCAGGCACCGTCCAGCTCGTCCATCCGTTGCAGGAGCCGCTCCTTCATCAGGTCGAGCAGCTTGGTGCGGCTGTCCTTCTTGCGCTGGCGCATCTCCTGGAAGGTGCGGTAGACGTTGCCCAGCTTTACCTGGAACAGGTGCTCCAGCCGCTCCACGATCTCCATCACCCCGGTGGTGCCGCCGTTGATCTGCCCCGACTCGCACAGGGCGTAGGCCAGCTCGATCAGGTGCACCTTGCAGCCGGTCCAGGATAAGCTGCTTTTTGCAGGGACCTGTAAATTTTCCGGGATTTTTCCCCCTTCTAGTAACATCAGGGATTTTACCAGAAATTCCCGCAGTCGCTCGTTTGCCTGGAAGCAGGCGACGAGAAAGTCGTAGTGGGTGGTGAAGCGGGTGTCCGTATCCATGGTGGACGTGCTGAGGTTGGAGACGCTGTAGTATAGGGGAAAATCACAATTCCCACGTACGAAGTACTTCGAGTCCAGGAAGGTGGCGCCGGAGTAGAAGTACTGGTAGAACTGGATGTGGTCATCAAAGAAGTGGCGGATGAGCTGGAGCTCGTTCTCGTAATACCTCCGGATGTCCCGGAGGTTGCCAAGCGGAAGCCTGAGGTCGAGCAGGGCCAGCCGGGAGTGGTAGATCAGCAGGCTGGTGAACTTGGGCTTGATGTGCCTGAAGAACATGATTTCCTCCTGTTCCTCGGGGAAGGAATGATTGATAACCAGTTTCTTAAGCTCCTGGATGGCTTCGTTTAGGATCCTTAGGTTTGTTTCATGGCGTTGCGCCGGGGTGCCGGCGGGAGTGGTCTCCACCTCCCGCAGCTTTTCCACCAGCTGGTCATAGAGTATTTCGGCTTGCTGTATCATAACAATGGTCTCAACTGTTAATATTGTAACATATGTCTATGATGGATTGTGTTGCGTGCCCCTGGTTTAAAGCCTGGAGAAGAATGCAGCTTCCAATTAACAGGGGCTTTGTTTATTCATATTTTAGTTTTTGTGTCTGAAAAGAATTTTAGTACTGCTGTTATACCTGTTTTCAGGTATGGTCAGGATTCTGGTCCATACTTCAATATAATGCTTACAATTGTAAAAAAAACGGAATAAAATGCTGCTTTCGTAACATGTGAAATGATATATATTCAAAGCTTTGGCGTTGGCCTTGCATGCTCGTCTGAAGTTTACAGTTGTATGGCGTGTTTTTACAGGCTTTGCAGTCATGATGAAAGCGGAAGTCTGCTATGGAAGCCTGTGGTCGTTAACCCGGTGAAGGTGTTGAGACCAGGATCAGCTGCACCTCTTGTTTTATCCGCGCATAGTTCTCCTGTATCGCTGTTGCATCCACCTCCCGGATGAGGGGAACAGGCACATAGGCTTGCTCCTCCCGGGCGATGGCTTTATGGTCGTTGAGGATCTCGGCGTGGAAGGCCTTCAGTGCTATCCGGCACTGCGGGTCGTCGGCCACCATGCCCACGAACTCGCCCGAGGAGAGCGAGGCGATGGTGGCGGGCGGGACGGCGGCGTCGAGCTGGGTGGAGCGGCTCACGGAGGTGTCGCTGCCGTTAATCGACACGCTCTCCCGCCGCTGCAGGATCTTGCCGAAGCGCTCGGAGAGCTGTTTGGCCGTCTCCCCGGTCACCTGCCCGCTGATGACGTTGCCCACGATGTTCATCACCACCTCGGCCTGCTCCCGGCCATAGTCCTTCCTGAGCTGGCTGTAGTCCTGCACCCCAAGGGTGGTGGCTACTTTGTTGGAGCGGGCCGTGGCGATGAGGCTGTCGATGCCGTTGAAGTAGATGGTGGGGAACTCGTCGAAGACCAGGCTGCTCTTGAGCCGGTTCTTCTGGTTGACCAGCTTGATAGCCCTGGAAATGTAGAGGGAGAGCACCGCCCCGTACACCTGCTGCTTGAGCGGGTTGTTGCCCAGGCAGACGAGCTTGGGGGCCTGCGGGTTGTTGAGGTCCAGCGTGAAGTCGTTGCCCGAGAGCACGTAGTAGAGCTGCGGGGAGACGAGCCGGGCCATGCTGATCTTGGCGCTGGCGATCTGCCCCTCGAGCTGGTCCACGGCCTCCTGCTCGAAGGCGGAGACGAAGGGGTTGATGAGCACCTCGATCTCGGGCTCCGACTTTAGCAGGGAGAAGAGCTGCTCATAGGGTGCTTGCATGAGCTCGATGACGTGCGGCAGGGTGCAGTAGCGGCCGCCCTGGTATTTCCTGAGAAACCAGATGATGGCTGTCACGAAGTTGATGGGGGACTCGACAAAGAAGTCGCCCTGCTTCTTGATCCACTCCCGGTTGAGGCCCAGCATGATGGTGCGGGAGGCCTCGGTGGCGTCGGTGATGTCATGCATGGTGCCCGGGTCGAGGGGATTGCAGCGGTGGGTCCTGGAGAGGTCATCGAAGTTGATGACGTAGAACCGTGGCTTGACGGGGTACTTGTCCTGGTGGCGGAGCAGGGTGTTGTAGGCGATGCGGGTCAGGTCGTCGTACTTGAAGTCGTAGAGAAAGAGGGCGAAGCCTTTGCTAATGTGCTGGGTGATGACGTGGCGGATGACGAAGTAGGACTTGCCGGCACCGGGGGTGCCGATCACGAGCAGCGCCCGGAAGGGGTTGATGACGTTGATCCAGCTGCGGCGCCTTTTGCCCCGGAGCTGGTACCGGGCCGGCAGGTTGATGGAGTACTCGTTCTCCAGCAGGCGCTCCTCCTGCGGAAAGGACTCGTTGAGGCGGTTGAAGATGTCCCCGTCCAGCTGCAGCTTGATCAGCCGGGAAAGCAAAGTGCCGCCGGACAGCAGAAGCAGGTAGCCCAGCAGCGTGGCGCCCATGTAGAGCGCGGAGGCTGTGGTGGCCTCTGCAGAGCTCAAAAGGAATACATGGCTTACCCAATAGAGCAGCAGTCCCAGCAGCAGGTATATCCAGATGGTGCCACGTTTGATGTGCTCGTCCTTTTTGCCCTTGGCGCCCAGCAGCGAGATAGACAGCAGGAGCAGGGCCGCTGCCTTCGGTGCCAGCAGGCCCTGGAAAAGCGGCAGCTTCCGGATGTAGAGCATCACGCGGTCCACTACGGGTGCCGTCAATTCCCACTCCGCGAAGGCGGCATGGCAGGTGATGTAGAAATGCAAAAGCAGGATAACCAGGCTCAGCAGCCTGGTGAAGTCGATGATCTGGCGCAGGGCCTGTGTGTTTTCTCCGGTGTTCACTTTCTTTAGTTAAGCGTTGTGAGTTAAAGGTTCAGGGTTCCGCTAGAGCCGTGGTCTTCGGCGGCGCTTCTTTCTCTTCCGGCGCAATGCCTCGGGCAGGTAGCCCTGCTGCTCTGCTTTCAGGAGGGTGTCCAGCAGTCCCGGCGCCTCCGGTTGTTGCGGATGGATTGTTCCCTGCGCGTGCTGCCTTGGCTGCGGGAAGGACATCGTAGCTGTGTGCTGCGGTGGTCCTTCCTGTTTTGTCTGTTCAACCTCATCCCGCTGTTCCCCGCTCTGGCGGAAGCGCTCGGTGATTGCTTTGGCGCTGTAGGCTTTGCCCAGTTCGCTGCCGTTGAAGACGGTCCGGTGCCGGTGGTCGATGTAGGTCACGCCGTAGGGGAGGCCCTGGCTGTTCTCGCGGAAAAGCACCTGGATGTCCTGCTTTTTCAACCGTTTGATAAAACTGTCCCGGCTGCTGGGGGGGTGGCTGCGGAAGAGGTTGTCGATGCTGCTGCGTAGCGCCAGCTGGCAGGGGCGGCGGCTGAGCTTGTTTTTTTCAAACTGCTTTTCCAGGTAGGGCAGGGTGGGCTTGCCGGGGAGGGCGCTGGCTTTGATAGGCACCCCCTGCTTCTCGCCTTTGTCATTGACGATGCTGTAGACAAGCCCCTTCTTCTGGTGCATCTGCGTGCGCTCGCCTCCCCGGTCCGCCGTCACGCCGAAGTGGCGCAGCACGGCGTTGAGCTCGGCCAGGCTGGTGTAGTTGTAGTGGCGGGTAACGCTCGTGACGATATGGGCGATGCTGCGCTTTGTTTCCGACTTGCCATACACCGCCTTCTCTAGCCGGAGCGGCTCCAGGGGGAGTTCTTCCC
Source organism: Pontibacter sp. 13R65 (assembly GCF_047525655.1). NCBI lineage: Bacteria > Pseudomonadati > Bacteroidota > Cytophagia > Cytophagales > Hymenobacteraceae > Pontibacter > Pontibacter sp. 13R65. The sequence goes on along the minus strand of NZ_JBLIQL010000024.1, from coordinate 14,489 downwards.
CTTTTTTCATCTTTTCGGCCTGCACCAGCCCGTACTCCAGCTCGATCTCCTTGCGGGCGGGTTCGGAGCGGAGCCTGCCGATATGGTGGAGGTCGATGCGGCTGCCGTCGGGGCGGATGTTGGTGGTGACGATGTGCAGGTGCGGGTGGGCCGCGTCGTGGTGGCGGTAGACCAGGTAAGGCTGCTCCCCGAAGCCGAGCTTGTCCATGTAGCGGATGGCGATGGCCTGCAGCCGCTCCGGCTCCAGCTTCTCGCTCGGGTCGAAGTTGAGGGAGATGTGGAGCGTGTTGGTCCTCACCTGCGGGCTTTTCTCCAGCAGCCGCTCGAAGCGCTGCAGCTTGTCCCGGAACGAGAGCTCCTCGGGCTCCAGCAGGAAGCGGCTGGCGAACAGGAGCTCCGCCTTTCCTTCCCGCACCTTGTGCTCGTTGTAGTTAAGCGCGCCCTGGATGCTTTTACCGGTGATGATCTTGGCTACCATTTTTTAGCGAGTTGGGAGATGAGCGAGAGGAGCAGGCTGATCTTGGCCTCCACCTTCCGGTACTGCTCCAGGGCCTGGTGGGCCAGCAGCACCCGTTTATTGGCATTGGTGGTGCCGTTGAAGTGGCGGGTGACCTGGTTGATGTTGAGGCCGATGGCCCGGAGCTCGGCACGTACGGCCGCCAGCTCCTCCACCACACCATCCATCGAGCTGTCCTTGTGGAACAGCCTGATGGGCTGCCGCGCCAGGATGCGGCGGATCACCTCCCCGAGGGAGTGACAGTCGCTCTGGCGGCGGATGTTTTCCAGCCGCCTGTATTCCTTCTCCGTGAGCCGGATGGCGACGGGGCGGGAGAGGAGCTGCGCTGGCTGTGGGTGCTTCTTTCTGGGCATCGTCAGGCATCAAAAACAGAAACCGAGTTCCGAGGTGAAGGGGCAACGGGGGGAACCGAAAGGGAGGGGAGGCCGCCTTTTTTGTTTACAAAAATACATCTTGCTTTTACCTTCACAGAAGGTAATCATCCCCCTTGGTTCTTTCTTTTTCATGGGTGTACCTCCTAAAAAGTTTATCTACAGTAAAGGGTATCGGCGGCGCGGGGTGACCTTCACATCTTGCCAGGCTTCTGGCCTTTGGGCAGTATCAGTCCCCGCGTCAGCCATTTCTGTTGCCGGAGCCATTTAGAATTTTAGACATAGGGTCTTGTAAAAGTTTTAGCTGTTGGCAACCATCTTTCACCTTCATACTTTCATTATGGAACACTACAGATTCTTTGTCGGCATCGATGTCTCCAAGAGCGTGATCGATGTCTTCATTCATGCCAAAGGCCTACACCGGCAGTTCAGCAATGACCGCTCCGGCTACGACACCTTCGTCAGGTGGGCGGGCAAGGTGCTCCAGGCGGAGAGCCTGGGGCAGGTACTGGTTTGTTTCGAGCATACCGGCCTCTACTCCCTTTGCCTGTCGGTATACCTGAAGGAGGCGGGTATTCCCTTCTCCATGGTTCCTGCCCTGCAGCTTAAGCGTTCGATGGGGATTACCAGGGGCAAGAGCGATCGAGTGGATGCCAGAAGGATAGCCGAGTATGCCTACCTCTACCGTGAGTCGCTCCGGCAAACAAGGCTCCCGGCAGAAGCCATTATGCAGCTGCAGCCCTTGCTGGCGCTGCGGGACCGGCTCGTGCGGGACAGGGCCGGCTACTATGTCACGCAGAAGGAGCAGCGGCGCTTCCTGCTGCCCAGCCAGCTGATGGGCCTGCTGGATGCGTACGCCAATATCATCAGCGCCATGGACACCGAGATTAAGCGTGTGGAGCAGGCTATGCAGGAGATTATGGAGCGGGATGAGGAGCTCAGGAGCATGTTGAGCCTTATCACCGGCATCAAAGGTGTGGGCTTTCTGGTGGGCGTGTACCTGATCGTCTTCACCCATAACTTCACCCGCTTTGCCACCTGGCGCAAGTTCGCCTGCTATGCCGGTATTGCTCCCTTCGAGTGGCAGTCGGGCACCAGCATTAGGGGGAAGACCAAGGTGAGCCCGCTGGCAAACAAGCAGGTCAAGAAGATGCTCCACATGGCTGCTTTGAGTGCCTCCCGCAGCGATTCGGAGCTGAGCGCTTACTATAGGAAGAGGCTGGCGGAGGGCAAGAATAAAATGTGCACCCTCAACATGGTGCGCAACAAACTTATCGCCAGGGTCTTTGCCGTGGCCACGAGAAAGACGGCATACGTGGAGCTGATGCGGCACGTAGCGTGAGGCCATAAGCAAGTACCGTTGACTTCTGCAGCGCTGTCGGCACGTTTTGGCAGCGCCTGGCTTTGCTTTGCCAACTTTATAGCCAAAGGTAAATACAAAGATCATGTGCTAAATTTTTCCGGGAATTGTTGCAAATGACTTAGAATACTGCCTGCACCAGACCGCAGGCTCCCCCTCCTCCGGACCTTGCCGGAGACCTGGTACTTTTGAGATTTAGAAGCGGATAGCTTCCTGGAGGACCGCTGCTTTTCAGGGGGAACAGCTTCGTTCTTGCCAGTTTACCTCCGGCAGGATGGTTTGTTGGTGCAGTGTTTCTTTCCATGGCTTTTTGAGGTGGAAAGGCAAAGATTGGCAGGGGACAGCGGTGCTTTTCACAAGGTCAACACAACTTGGGAAATATTTTCTATGGCTGTTTCAGGTGAATCGAGGGGGTTGTGGAGGCTGCTTTTGGCTGCCGTTGAGCTTATTCAGGGTACTATTACCTCCATAAGGCAATGCGTTTTGTGGTTTAGCTTCCCTGCTGAGAGGTAAGCGGAATTTTCCCCACCTACGGATGTACTACTGAAAAATGCTGAGGTGACTTTCACAGTTTTGGAGCCTAACCAAATTTGTAAAATATGTCAGTAGAGATCATCACCAAGGAAGATCTGCAGCACTTCCGGCGGCAGCTGCTCGAGGACCTGCAGCAGCTGCTCAGCAAACGGCAGCCAGCCCAAACCCAGAAGCAGGTGCTGAAATCAGCGGAGGTACGCAAGCTGCTCAAGATTTCACCGGCCACCCTGCAGTCCCTGCGCATCAACGGCACCCTACCCTTCAGCAAGATCGGGGGGACCATCTACTACCGCCAGGAGGACATTGAGAAACTGATGGAAGGGAACAAAAGCAACAATCAGACAGCAGGACTATGAACTACATCACGCACCTAACCGGCTTTTTCGAGCTGGCCTCGAAAGACTACCGGCTCAACCCCACGCATGTGAGCCTCTACATGGCCCTGTTCCAGCAGTGGAACCTGAGCCGCTTCAAGAACCCCATCTCCATATCCCGGGCGGAGGTGATGGAGATCTCCAAGATCAGCTCCCGGGTCACCTACCACAAGTGCATCAGGGAGCTCCATGGCTGGGGCTACCTCCACTACGACCCCTCCTACAATTACTTCCGCGGAAGCCTGGTGTACATGCTCGGCTTTGAAAAAAATGACGGCAAAAAGCAAAAAGAGAACCTGTCCATTTGCTGTACCAGTGCTGAACCGGCAGTGAACGGGTGCTGTACGGGAGCTGAACTGGAAGTAGGCCCTTCTATAAACAGTATAAACAATAAAAACTTAGTAAACAACTTAAACAATAGAGAGGCACCCGTTTTTGCAACCAGTTCAGAAAATGAACAGGAGGAGGGGGACACTGCTAGGTCCGGAAAAGAAAGAAAAGAAAAAAGTTGCGCCAAAAAAGAAAAGAAAGAAAAGCGAAGAGAGTCGCCGGAGCTGGAGGCGGTGCAGGCTTTCTTCCAGGCGGAGGGCTGGGCGGAACTAGAGGCCTTCCGCTTCTTCCACCACTACAGCGCCAAAGGCTGGCTGCTGGGCCGGACGCCGATTCAGGACTGGCAGGCGGCGGCACGCAAATGGGTGATCAACGGGATAAACCAAAACGGTTATGCAAGCTATCAGGGAAATCGTGCAGCAGAGCCTGCCACAAGCTACAGGGGAGAAACCAAAGACTACAGCGAGCCGCTCTGAGGCTGTGGTGAAAGCAGCAGCAAACAGGCTTCCGGACTTGGACCGGTGCCTGGCTCTGCTGGAGCGGAAAGGGAAGGAGCTGTACGGGGAGCATTTCAGACTGTACGAGGAGGACCAGCCGCTCCTCGAAAAGCTGCTGGTGTACATGACAGGTGACCGGGAGCAGGCCGAGCAAATGGGGTTGAGCCTGCGGAAGGGAATACTGCTCATCGGTCCGACCGGGTGCGGCAAGACGAGCCTGATGACGCTGCTGCGCCTGTTTACCTCTCCCGACGAGTGCTACCGTGTCAAGTCCTGCCGGGAGGTCAGCTTTGAATTCCACAAAGAAGGCTATGAGGTAATCCAGCGCTACAGCCAGGGCATTGTGTGGAACCCCTCCAGGAGACCGGGCGGCTACTGTTTTGATGATTTAGGAGCCGAGAACTGCTTGAAACATTACGGCAACATGTGCAATGTGATGGGGGAGGTTCTGCTGAGCCGTTATGACCTGTTTGTATCGCAGGGGGTGAAAACGCACCTGACTACCAACCTGACCAGCTCTGAGATTGAGAAGACCTACGGGAGCCGGGTCAGGTCCCGGATGCGGGAGATGTTTAACTTGGTGAGCTTTGACAAGCGTGCGAGGGATAAGAGGAGGTGAACTAATGGAAGCTGTAAATCACTTTGTGTAAAATACCTTTAACGCAGCCACCATAGAAGAGAAAAATAGACTTGATATGAAAAGATCAAGCGCCAATTTCTGTAGGAATTCAGAAGCGGCAAACCTACTTTCGGCAAAGATGGAGCGATGGCTGGCTCCGGTTCTAACACATTTTTTTAAGCCGCCCTGGAAACGAAGATGGAACTGCACCTGCGAGGAAAAGGAACGACAGCAAGGTAACCGCCGCAACGGCAAAGTCACCAAGCAGATGCGGCCCTCAGACGGGGGGATCGAGGTTCTCTGTCAGGATACTGAGCATGTATAGCCTGGAGATGTGCTTTCGGGGCTTCTCTGCTCTCCTCAAGGAGATGTACAACATACACATCTCCCATGACACCCTCCATGCCCTAACAAAGAAGATCGTGCCCCAGATGAAGGAATGGCAAGCACGCCCGCTGGATCCGCTATATTGCATCGTTCTGTTGAATACCGTGCATTATAGGGTCCGGCAGTTAGAGCGCACCGTCTCCAGGGCTGCCTAGAACAGTCTGGACTTTGACCGGCACGGCCACAAGGAGCTGCGGGGTGGGGGGCAGAGAGTGGGGGCAACTTCTGGCTCTCGGTGCTCACCGACCTGCAGCTACGGCGCGTTAAGGGTGTACTTATCGCCTGCATTGATTACCTCAAAGGCTTTGCCGAGACAGTTGCTAGTGTCCTTCCGCAGCAAGAGGTGCAGAGCTGCCTCGTTTCAAATCCGCGACAGCCTCAGACGTAGCGGAATAGCGCTTCCATTTTCCTTACAGAATGTTTCTTGAGCCTAAGGAGACCTTCTGCTGTCTGTTTGCTCTTATATGGAGTAGTAGAATGGCATGTTTTTTAGTTTAATTGTTTTATTTGAATATATAGTATATAATTAAAAGTTATATATTAGTTAATTATTGTTTAAAGTGGGATTTGGGTTGGCAAAGATGCTTATAGCTATTTGTAGAACTTATGACCTAATCTTACAAACAACTACTATGAACGGAAACGGATACGAGCAACTGCAGGACTTAAAGAAGGTTATAAAAAAGATCAGGGATTTAGAAGCAGTTAATAAATTTTTTGATGCTGCAAAACATGTGTTGACCAGGTTAGGTCTAACGAATGAAGATGGACTGGTTTATGCGGCAGCTCTAGATTCTCTGCAACTAACTGTAGGAGGGAAGTATGTTACTAATGTTAGTAGAAAGCGTGGTATAGTTACGCTAGGGTTCTATATACCTACCAAATATCTTGATTCATTTTTGCAAAAGTACCCAGATCTAGGATATAATACGGAAGCTGTAAGTCAAGGCAGCAATATAATTTGGGTTTCACTAGAAGCAAATAAAGTACAAACGGAAGATTTTTTAGAGGCTATTACTGAACTTGCACAGCAGCGTACAAAAGAGGAAAAATCACCTTATCGCTCGCAGTATGGTGATAAACACAATGAGTGGATTATCAAAGCTGCCTTAGAACCTAAAATCAGAGCTTTTCTCTTTGCATCTACTGATAGCTATTATTTGGTAGGGGCCTACTGGGAAGGCCTCACTCCCGAAAATCAGACGGAGCGGTTTGTTAACAATAGTATCTGGGAGAATGGCTATGATGACAAGTTCCTGGAAGATGTGAGCAAGGTGCCTGTTGGAAGTCAAATTGCCATAAAATCAGTTTTCACGAGAGAGAAAACAAAACCCGTCATGGCCATTAAGGCGAGGGGGACAGTAACGGGAAACCCGAAAGACGGCAGGAAATTAGAAGTGCAGTGGGAGCCTGACTTTAAACCATTCGAAGTAGACTTCCCAGGAAGCTATTGGGCGACAATTAAAGAAGTAATCAAGCAAGAGCATATCCAAGCCATTTGGAAAGATAAACCAGCAGAAACAACTCCGATGAACTTTCCGCTTAATACCATCTTCTACGGTCCTCCAGGAACAGGCAAGACCTATACCACGCTGCTAAGGGCCTCACAGATTATCGAGAACAGAGAGGTGGAGGATTATCAGGAAGCGCAAAGGATTTTCAACGAGAACCTGGGCGACAGAATTGAGTTTATTACTTTCCACCAGAATTACAGCTACGAAAATTTTATCCAGGGCCTGAGGCCAGATACGGAGAACGGTGCGGAGCTATCGTTCAGGAAAGTTGATGGCGTGTTCAAGCGCATTGCGGATAGGGCTTTGAATAACCTGAGACTATCTGAAAAGGCACCAGAAGAAGTTTCAAGAGAACTGCTGTTTGAGCAGGCGCTTGAGAAGTTCATAGAAAAGGTGCAGGAAAACGAGGAAAACTTTAAGATCAATGAAACCGCTTATATCTCTGAAGTAGAGGAAAAGGCGTTTCGTTACACAGGCGATAAGTGGAACAAACACGCTAACGTACTGAGAATGAAGTTTAGCGATCTGCGTGAGTTTGACAGGAACAGGGTGTCCAGTAGACAAGGTGTGAAAAAGCTTAAATCAATTTCTGGTTTAGCGAATCAGCATGCCACCTATTACTTTTTGGTCTACCAACAAATTTTAAAATACATTCCTCAGGCTAGTGAAGCCCCAACTAAAGTAAAGCGACAGAACTACGTCATCATCATAGATGAGATTAACCGCGCCAATATCTCCAGGGTATTTGGTGAGCTGATCACCCTAATTGAGCCGGACAAACGTTCCCACGGGGCTATACCTCTCAGATGTACCCTCCCCTCTGGAGAAGAGTTTGTGGTGCCTTCCAATCTCTACATTATCGGCACGATGAACACAGCAGACAAGTCCATTGCGCTGCTGGATATCGCGTTGCGCAGGCGCTTTGAGTTTGAAGCCATGTATCCGAAGTATCAGCTGGATGGGCAACAGGTATACGACACGGAGGTGCTGGAGAAGATCAACAAGAAAGTGGTGGAATTGAAGGGGCACGACTTCCAGATTGGCCATGCTTACTTCATGGGAGAGAACAACAACCTGGTGGAGCGGATGAACAAGAAAGTGATCCCGCTGCTACTCGAGTACTTCCTGAATGATGAGAAAGAGGTAAGCGGCATTTTGGCGCATGCCGGTCTTGAAGCAGAGGATAACGCCTGGCCACTCAGAATAAAGGGAAAGCGTGATTAACCTATTCGAATACCAGAATAAGGTAGCCCTACCCAGTTCATTAGAAGGACTTGAGGAGTTCCTGGATGAGGTATGGAAGAACAGGGAGAAGACAGACTTCTACCTCAATGGGCAGGCCGATAGAATTGAAGTGCAGCAGTTCATGCAGTTCCTGCACAAGACCAAAGAAGTAAAGTCAAACAAGTATGTAGGCGTCATTCACTTTGAAGGGCAGCGCATCAACCTGCTTCCGAAGATCTTTTACAAGCCAGGTGCTGAGAGCTCTCCTGAGGAGATTCAGGCCATGCAGTGTCATATTCTTTGGTGGCTGAGCTACTGCCGGAAGATCAAATTCCCGAATTACCAGACGGCACTAGGTAACCTGAAAAGTGACTTCTTTGAGGTGCTGATCTACCTGTTCTCCAAATATACCCGTGAGCTGCTGACAAGCTCCATTTACCAGCAGTATGAAGAAATAAGCAACGAATTACCCTTTATCAAAGGGCGACTGAATACCAGTAGGTACATCCATGAGAATATCGCCAGGGGCAGGTGGCATAAACTGAACTGCACCTATGACGCCTTCGTGCTGGACAACAAGTTTAACCGGATCATCAAGTATGTGGCGAGCTTGCTGTTCCGGAATACGACCAGCCCCGAGGATAAAAAGTATCTGCGGGAGATCCTGTTTATACTGGACGAGGTGACGGATGTACAGGCTACCGCCGAGGAATGTGCCAGCATACAGTTTAATCCCATGTTTGGGGAGTTCGAAACAGTGCGGGATTACTGTTATTTATTCTTGAGCAACTTCATATCCTTTAACTATAAGCAGGACCTGAAGCTTTTTGCTTTCCTGCTTCCAATGGAGTACGTTTTTGAAGACTTCATCTTCGGTTTCATCGAGAAAGAGGTGAAGGAGGTGCAGGCAAAGGCGCAGGTTAGCTCCACTTATCTGGATAAGGAGGGAGCTTTTGCGCTTCGCCCGGACTTACTCTTGAAGATAGGGGAGAGGAGCGTTATAGCGGACACGAAGTATAAAATCGTTTATTCTGATGAGAGAGACCCAAAGAAGGGCATTTCACAAGGGGACCTCTACCAGATGCTGGCCTATGCCGTGCGCTTCAATACAGATGAGATTATTTTGTTCTATCCTAACACCATACAAGGTCACCAGGAGCAGGTAAGCGAGGTGCTTATTGAAGATGAATTGGCAGGAGGGAAGCAGATAAAGATCAGGGCTTTTCAACTTCCGATTATTAACGAAAGACTCTTTTTACAAGATAGTTGCAAGGGTGATGTGTTGGCAGATATGTTCAATGAGACAAGCATTAGGCTAGTTAACAGAATTACGGAAATCTTTAGGTGACAAAGCAGGGCCTCTACAATAATTATCAAATCAATAAATATTAGTCTAAAGATTTATTTGAGCCTCATTATATAGATTCTTTGATAAAAAGAAGACAATTTGCAGCATTATGAAAAATGAAAAACTGACTAGGAAAGAAATCATAGACAATCGCTTAAAACAAGCGGGCTGGAATGTAACTGACCGTACTCAAGTTATTGAGGAGTTTTTCATTTCTGTTGAAAATAATGTTGTAAATGAGCCTTTAACATCTTATAGTGCAGAATTTAGCGATTATGTTTTGCTTGGGAAGGACGGAAAACCTCTTGCAGTTGTAGAAGCTAAGAAATCATCAGTTGACGCAAGGATTGGAGAAGAGCAAGCAAAGCAGTATGCTTACAACATCCAAATGCAAAACAGTTGTGATTTACCGTTTTGTATGTATACCAACGGGAATGACATTTATTTTTGGGACTTAGAGAACTATGCTCCACGAAAGATTTTTGCATTTCCGACGCGATCTGACCTTGAGCGGATGGCTTTCATTCGCAAGAACAAAAAGCCCTTAGCAGAAGAGTTAATCAATACTAGCATTGCTGGAAGACCATATCAAATACAAGCAATAAGAGCAGTATTTGAAGCTATGGAAGAAAGGAAAAGAAAATTCCTTTTGATTATGGCAACAGGTACAGGCAAAACAAGGACTTGTATTGCAATGGTAGACGGTTTAATGCGAGCAGGCTGGATTTCAAGAGTATTGTTCTTGGTTGACAGAATTGCGCTGAGAGATCAGGCTGTGGAGGCCTTCAAAGATAATGCACCGCAATATTCTGTTTGGCCACAGACTGGCGAAACGAAAATTGTAACGGATAGGCGTGTGTATGTTTCAACATACCCGACAATGTTGAACATCATTGAAAACGAAAAAGAAAGTCTCTCACCTCACTTTTTTGACCTGATTGTAATTGATGAAAGTCACCGTTCAATTTACAATGTTTACCAAAACGTCCTAAACTATTTTAATACTATTGTTCTTGGTTTAACGGCTACACCAACAGATGCAATTGACCATAATACTTTTGAATTGTTTGATTGTGAAGATGGGCTGCCAACTTTTGCTTATACTTTTGAAGATGCTGTAAATAATGTTCCGCCCTACTTGTCAAATTTCGAAGTAATGAAATTGACAACCAAGTTTCAGCAGGAAGGAATCCACATAAACACAATTAGTGAGGAAGACCAAAAGAAGCTCATTGCTGAAGGCAAAGACCCAACAGAAATAAATTTCGAAGGAACTGAAATTGAGAAAGCGGTTACTAACAAAGGAACTAACTCTTTGATAGTTCGTGAATTCTGGGAAGAATGTATAAAAGACCCGAATGGAGTTTTGCCTGGCAAAACCATTTTTTTTTGTATGACTATGAGGCACGCCAGAAGAATCAAAGAGGTGTTTGATCAGTTTTATCCGCAAGGTGCTGGCGAGATTGCTAAAGTAATTGTTTCGGATGACCCAAGAGTTTATGGTAAAGGTGGTTTATTAGACCAGTTTAAGAACAATGACTTCCCTAGAATTGCAATAAGTGTAGACATGCTCGATACGGGAATTGATATTCCTGAATTGGTGAATTTGGTTTTTGCAAAACCAGTATTTTCTTACACCAAATTTTGGCAAATGATAGGAAGAGGCACAAGAGTTCTTAATCCGAACGACAGGAGAAGCTGGTGCCACGAAAAAGACAAATTTCTAATCATTGACTGCTGGGATAATTTTGAATACTTCAAACTCAATCCTAAGGGAAAGGAAAGCAAAACTCAAACAGCATTGCCAGTACGTCTTTTCAAATTACGACTGGAAAAATTGAAAATTGCCCGTGAGCGAGATTCTGAAATTGCAGCCTCCGAAAAGTTAGAATTAGAAAAACTGATTAATGCTTTACCAAAAAACAATGTGGTTGTACAGGACAATGCAACAAACCTAGAAATTGTCTATGAACCAAATTTTTGGGAAGATCTAACAGAAGATAAGCTTCAGTTTCTTGACCAAAGTATAGCACCTATCTTAAGGGCTTTATCCTCGGTTGATTTTAAAGCAATGCGATTTGAAAAAGACATTGTTGAATTTTCAATTGCTCAATTGAATAGTGAAAATCAAGACATTGAGAATTTAAAAGAACTTATTGTTGAGCAAATAGCAGAATTACCTTTAAACATTGGAATTGTTGCTAAGGAAAAGGAATTCATTCACAAAGCTTTAAAAAATAGTTTTTGGGTAAACCCCACCGAAAACGACTTGAAACTAATTATAGCTAAAGTAGCTCCATTAATGAGATACCGACAAAGATTAGACGGTGGAGATGAGCAGGAAAGTCTGAATCTCAAAGATGTTACCTACAAAAAGGAAATGATTGTGTTCGGTCCTGAACATGAACAGGTAAGTATTAGCCGATACAAGGAAATGGTGGAAACAATGGTTCAACAATTAGCTGACCAAAATCCGATTTTGAAGAAGATTAAATCGGGAGTAACAATTTCTGAAGACGAACTCAATGAACTGGCTCAAATAATGAATGATAAAGACCCATTTGTTACTGAAAGGCTATTACAACGAGTATATGAAAATCAACACGCTAAGTTTTTACAATTTATCAAACACATCTTACAAATTGAGGTTATCCATTCATTTGAAGAAACAGTAACTTTAGCTTTTGATGAATTCATTTATCAGCACAGCAACCTTTCAAATAATCAAATTGAATTTATGAGTGTTTTGAAGAGGTATCTGATTGATAAGGGTAAGATTGAAAAGAAAGATTTGATAAATCCACCATTCACCCAGCTGCACCCACAAGGAATACTAGGCGTTTTTTCGCCTAAAGAAATAGAAGAAATAATCACGGTTATCCAGCGTGTAGCTGCATGACATATTAAATATAAATAATGTTATCAAACGAATTAAAATCGAAAATCAACAAGCTTTGGGATAAGTTCTGGAGCAGAGGAATAACGAATCCAATCACTGCCATTGAGCAAATTTCCTATTTGCTCTTTATGCGCCGAATTGATGATACAGATACAGATGCAAAAGTAGCTACATCCTTTGCAGGAATAGAATACAAAACTCTATTTGTTCGCGAAAAATTAGATGAAGAAGGAAAGCATGTTTTAGATGGAAAAGGTAATAATGTTTATGAAAGTGCTGATGAGTGTCGCTGGTCGTATTTTTCTCAAAAGGATCCTGATACGATGTTGGAAATTGTTTCCCAAAAAGCTTTTCCTTTCATTAAAAATCTGAACGACCCTACGCAGCCATATTCCAGACATATGAAAGATGCGGTGTTTATGATAAATAATTCCGCCTTACTCGACGAAGCTGTAAAAGCTATTGATGAAATATTTGAGGACATTAATAGGCAGCGAGATGATAAAGGTCAGCAATTTCAGGATACACAGGGAGATGTTTATGAATATTTAATTAATGCAATAGGCTCTTCTGGGAAAAACGGTCAATTCCGTACACCTCGGCACCTGATTCAGTTTATGTGTGAAATTCTAGATCCGGCTTGGTCTGATAAGATTTGTGACCCGGCCTGTGGAACCGGAGGTTTTTTAGTGGGAGCTTACCAACATATTTTAACTAAATATACAAGTCCTGAAAAGATTACAGAAGATGAAAATGGTTTTAAACGTTTTAAAAAATATAGAAATAGCGGTGATCAGATAACAAATAAGGAAGTTTGGGACGATTTAAATGAAAGAACCTTTTTTGGTTTTGATATCGACCAAACTATGGTACGAATTGGTTTGATGAACTTGATGCTTCACGGCATTCAGATTCCCCAAATTGAAAACACCGATACGCTTTCAAAGAAATATGACCAAACCTATCCAGACGGGGAATATTCGGTAGTAGTGGCGAACCCGCCATTTACAGGCCGGATTGATAAGGGCGGGATGAGCGATAAATTGAAAATTGATGGAACGCAAAGTGAATTGCTCTTTTTAATACGCATCTCAAAAATGCTGCGTCCGGGTGGCAAAGCAGCTGTTATTGTTCCAGAAGGAGTCTTATTTGGTGGTAATAAGAATCAAAAGCTAACGAGGGAAATTCTGCTAAAAGATAACCAATTGGAGGCCGTAATTTCCTTGCCTAGCGGAGCTTTTAAACCTTATACTGGTGTAAAGACAGCCATTTTAGTTTTTACTAAGGTCGAAGAAGACAGCCCAACTTGGCATACAGAAAAAGTTTGGTTTTACGAAATGGAAAGCGATGGCTACAGCCTGGACGATAACCGCCGTAAACTGGCTGAAAATCCATTACCGATTGCTGTAGATGCTTTTAAGACGAGAGCAACTGAGACGCCAATTGAACGCAGCAACCATTTTTATGTAGGCATTGATGAAATAAAAGAAAGCGGACTGGACCTAAGCTATAATCGATACAAAAAGTTTGAATACCAAGAACAGACTTATGAGCCCCCTCAGAAAATTTTGGAAGCTTTAATCAACCTAGAAGATGAAATCCAAAAGAATATGATAGAACTTAAAGGCTTGATAGGGTGATGGAAAAAGTCAAGATTATAGATCTAATATCGAATACGATATCTGGAGAATGGGGTAAGGAAAGCTTATTAGATGATACTGCGGTGAATGTCATTAGAACTGCTAACTTCACAAACTTCGGTTTAATTACTTTTCATAACATTGTAAAAAGAGAAATAGAGCCTAAAGTAATTAAAAAGAAGCAATTACTTGAAGGAGATATAATAATTGAAAAATCTGGTGGAAGTCCAAATCAACCTGTAGGTAGAGTTGTTTATTTTCAACGGCCTAATGATCAAATATATCTTTGCAACAACTTCACCACTATACTTAGGCCTAATAAAAACAAGATATCTCCAAAATATCTCTTCTATTTATTATATTATAATTATCAAACCAAAAAAGTTCTTCAATTTCAGAATAAGACAACTGGTATTATCAATCTAAAGCTTGACCGTTATTTAGAAAGCGAGATATCATATGAACGAGATCTTGAAACGCAAAACAAGATAGTAGCCATACTAGATAAGGCCAAAGATATATTAGATAATAGAGAGCAGACCATCACAAAGTATGATGAACTTTTACGGGCAACTTTTTTGGAGATGTTTGGTGATCCGGTTATAAATCCCAGAAAATGGAAGATTGATTCTTTAACAAATTACGGAACCTTAAAGAATGGATTAAATTATTCTAAAGATGAAAGCGGTTATAAAGTAAAATGTATAGGTGTAGGTGATTTTAAATCTTTTTGGAAACTAACTAATACTGACACATTAAAGCTTATTCTGAAAATATAGTAGTAGGAACAAAACAGAGCGGCCGGCTCTTTATTCTAGTATGCAAACTACTAATGATAAAGAACCAAACCGCTCCGAATATTTACCCTTAACGAG
>NZ_JBLIQL010000023.1:0-77199 GCF_047525655.1 Pontibacter sp. 13R65 | reverse complement strand
TCTATAACCGGAAAAGGAGGCATTCAGCTCTGGGCTACATGACTCCTTGCCAGTATGAAAACCTCCTATACAATCAAACAGTGGCTGCCTGAAAAAAGTCTCCAGTAAAACATTGCAATTCCAGCCGACGATCTTACGGCTGTAAGCATCGGTGATCAGACTCAGATAGGCAAAGCCTTCCTCCAGGTGAATATAGGTGATGTCGCTCACCCACAGCTGCCCGGCTGCTTTGGGCACAAAACCGACAGTCAGGTTCTCGTACTTGTGTAGCCAGTGACCAGAGAAAGTAGTCTGAGGCTTCGAGCGCCGTCGCTTCCTGACTAGCAGATCGCGCTCGCGCAGAAGCTCGAAGAAAGCGTCTCGGCCTATTTCAATGCCATGGGCTACCATAAAAGGTGACATCACCACCAGCAGCTTGCGCGCACCCAGCCGCTTCTGCGTGCGACGGATTCGTAATACTTCTTGCACAAGCAAGTCCTCCTGCAGCGCTTGTTGCTGCCTGGTTTTGAGATGCTGGTAGTACGCCTGTCTACTGTAACCAAACAAGCGGCAAAGCACTCCAACTGCTTGGAAGGGCGTTCTTTGCTCCACTCTCAAGATTGCTTGGTACCAGACTTTTTTAGGATGGGGGTTCCGAGCTCCTCCTCGGCTATAAGGATCGCCTCCTGCAGGGCTTGGTTGTAGAGTCTGGCTTTGCGCAGCTCAGATTGCAGGGTCTCGACATCGGTCGGCAGCTTGTCTGTGGGCAGTTCCCGCAGCAGCCTGGCTCTTCTGATTTTGTGTGGTTTTTTCATGCGCCCTTGGTACTCCTTTACCCAACGGTGCAGGCTACGGTAATCAACACCACATCTATCGGCCACTTCTCGATAGCTCTGCCCGGAGGTGAGATACTCAGCTACAATACGTTCTCTTAATGCTTTGTCCTTCATATTCGTTGACTTTTTTGTCAACCTATTTCAGGACTAGACAGGTTATACATTTAAACTGCAAAGATGAAGAAAACACGATTCACCGAGAGCCAGATCATCAAGGCCTTCAAAGAGCACGAGGGAGGCCGGAAGGCAGAGGATATTTGCCGGGAGCTGAATGTCAGCCGGGCCACCTTCTACCGGTGGAAGAGCCAGTACGGGGGCATGGAGGCCTCGGAGGTGAAGCGCCTCAAAGAGTTGGAGGAAGAGAATGCCCGGCTCAAAAAGATGTTCGCGGACCTGAGCCTTAACCATGAGATACTCAAGGAGGTCATCACAAAAAAAGGCTGGGGCCCTGGCAGCAAAGGCAACTGACCGAGGAGATCATCTCGGACTACGGCCTAAGTGTTGCCAGGGCCTGCCGACTCACCGGCCTTGCCCGCTCCCAGTTCTATTACAGGAGCCGCAAGGATGACGCCGAGGTGATAGCCGCCCTGCAGGAACTGGCCGCCGCCCACCCTACCTACGGTTTTCGAAAACTGCTGGCTTACCTGAGGCGGGCCGGCAAGGCGTGGAACCACAAGCGGGTGTACCGGGTCTACAAGCTGCTCCAGCTCAATAAGAAGAGAAGGGGCAGACGCAGGCTGCCGGCACGGGTGAAGCAGCCGCTGGTAAAGCAGGCGGAGCTCAATCTTAGCTGGAGCATGGACTTCATGAGTGACAGCCTGGCCTCAGGCAACAGGTTCAGGACCCTCAATGTGATAGACGACTGCAACCGGGAAGCACTGGCCATAGAGGTGGCCACTTCCATTTCCTCCAAAAGGGTCATCCGGACGCTGGAGCAGCTCATCGACTGGCGCGGCAGGCCAGCAGCCATCCGGGTGGACAACGGGCCGGAGTTCACCAGCGCCGATTTCACCAGCTGGTGCAGGGAGAAAGAGATCGGCCTGCATTACACTCAGCCCGGCAAGCCGATGCAGAATGGTTACATCGAACGCCTCAACGGGAGCTACCGGAGGGACATACTGGATGCTTACCTGTTCCTCGAGTTGGAGGAGGTCAGGGAGCTAACGGAGCAGTGGATGGAGGAATACAACACCAGAAGGCCGCATGAAGCGCTGGGCAACCTGACGCCGAGCGAATGGCCGCTAAAGAGCAGCAGTGGAAATATGGAAAACTGCTCCCCTGACACAAGGCCTGCACAGCAAGTTTACCACATTACCACTTCATAGTGGTGGGAGTAGAAAACATTGAGAAAAGTCTCATTTATACTGTCCGAAAAATGGGGTACTTACATAAGCCAGTTAGTCAACGTGGGTTGCTACAGTTGACGTAAGAAAGGTCGTTTAATGAATAGACAAAACTTTGTCCCTAGCCAGTAAACAGGCTCCCATAATGCCTGCTTTTTTACCAAGTTTGGACATCCTTACTTCTGTATCAGTATTTACCAGGCTCAAGGAGTATTTGTTAATGGCAGATTTTATTGGGAGCCTGATATAGGCATCTGTTTCTGCCAGTGACCCACCTAAAATTATTAACTCCGGATTAAACAGGTTCATGATGGCAGCTATTCCCCGGCCAATCTTTTCGCCTGCATCCGAAATAATCTCTATAGCGAGCATGTCGTCATTTAGAGCCGCATGAATTATATGCTGTAGATTTATTTTTTTTATGTCATTAACCCAATTAGTGAGTATGCTCGTGGCTCCTTGATTTAGCCTTTTCTTGAATTGCTCGGTAATAGCAAGTCCAGAAGCTTCTGTTTCCAAACAGCCTTTCTTGCCGCAATGGCAAATGATATCATTAGGTAGTATTGGTATATGTCCGAACTCACCTGCAAATCCGGATTTGCCATAATACAGTTTGCCATCGATCATGATACCCATTCCGATTCCCTCATCAATGTTGATGAAAAGCACATCTTGCTCTGATGTGACAATGCCATTGTAAAATTCGCCAAAAGCCATTCCACGGGTGTCGTTTTCCAGATAGGTGTGGATGCCAATTCTATTCTTGATGATTTCGCTGAGAGGCTCCTGGTGTAAATGGAAAAAACTGTAGCTGTAGCCTGTTTTATGGTTTACCCTTCCAGAGATATTCACACATGCAGCTAAGATTTTATCTTTGGGAACACTGGTTGATTTTATAAATTCTTCGATAATGAAGCATAACTGATCAAGAGACTCATTGGAATTCTCTAAATGAAAAGAAACATCCAGGTCAATTTTTAGAAACTTTTCCGAAAAATCCATCAATCCAATGTTGATAGACTCTCTTTTAACTTCCACCCCGATAAAATGAGCTGAGGAGGCCTCTAAGCCATAGGTATTAGGCTTTCTGCCAATTCCAGCATTGCTTTTCCCAAAATCACGAACCAAGCCTTCTGTCATGAGCTCCAAAATAAGTTCGTTTATTTTGGGGGTACTAACATTTAGTTGTCTGCCTAAATCAGCTAAAGTAGAATTCCCTTTGCTCGATAAGATTTCTAATACTTGTTTTTTCAACAAGGTATTTTTATAAGAAACTCCACTCATTTCTTCCTGCTGCAACTCCTGCATAAGGGCTCCTTTTAATCCTTTTGTGTTCGACATTCCTTTTAGCTTATACACACCGACAAAGATATATTTCTAATTGAAGTTTTAATCATAACATAAAGATAATAAGGGAAAATATTTAAGTAAATTTTGAAAACATACTTTTGTTGAAATAAAAAATTAATAACTGCCTGCTACTTATTAAAAAAAATTAAAAACTATAGGTGGTATATATTCTGATATTTAACAGGTTGAATCAAAATAATGAATTGTAAAGTCTCATTTATTGTAGGATTGCTTTTATTCTTCTTTTTCCAACAAGCTTTAGGGGAGAGTAATCTAAAACGTCAACGTCTATTAGTAGCTGCATCGGGTGATAACGATATCGTGAAGCAACTGCTGAAAAATCACGTCAATTTTCAGTTGTTTCAGCACCCAGATGAAGCAATAAGAATGGCCAGTAAAAACGATGCTGTGCTTTTGCTTGCCGAATCTTATCCGGCTAAACGCTTGCTACTCGCGGAGAAGTCTTTTAAAGAGATCAGAAGGAAAAAACTGAAAGTGTTTCTGGAATATCCTGCCACTCTTCCGGGCGTAGAGCTTTCGCAAGAAACCAAGCTAATAAAGTTAGAGAGGGGAGTGGTTACAACTTCTTTAATTTCCGGTCTTGATTCTCTTGAGCTACTAGGTGTGAATGACCACCGCTTTATACCCTTACAAACTTCAGAAAGTCCGCTCATTATACTGGGTAAAGTAGCAGGATACGACAAAGCAGATTATGGCATTCAGGATATTGAGGCTTACCCGTTATTGTTCAGGCATCAGGGGCTTTTGGTCAGTTCAACAAAGTTAAGCGATGCCATTACTTCCAGGTTTGGGCCTGCCTCTTCTTGGGCCAAAGTGTGGGAGTTTATTTTGCAGGACTTGCTTCCAAAAAGAAATATTAAACTGGACAGTTGGTCGCAGGATGTAAGCCCTGCCTACACACAAAAGCAGGCACTTCCGGAAAACGCCTTTGAGCAATCTATTCTTAAAGGTGCAGATTGGTTTTACAATGCGCGCTTATTTATACACCCATCCTGGCAAGGGGTTTTTGAGGAAAGAACCTCCAAAAATGGGATAGAAGTGGTGCATCCGCCTATAGGCACGGATTATCCTGTTGGTGATGGTAGATTAGGAATATTGGAAGGACATGCCTCTTTTATTCAGGCAGATGGGTCGCAACCCTACCGTTGGTGGCTCCGGGCAGACTGTCAGGCGGAGGTGGCTTTTGCACTTAGTTCTTCGGCAAATATGACCGGCAAAGCTGAATATAAGGAGACTGCCCAAAATTTATTGCATCACCTGTACAAGGTGTCTAATCTGCGGTCTGGGGAGAGAAATGATGCGCAAAGCCCATCGTTCGGGTTAATTGGCTGGGCCACCACAGATCCTGACGCTTACTACGGTGATGATAATGCGCGCGCATTGTTAGCTACCATTGGCGCTTCCGCTAATCTAAATACAGATGACTGGGATGCCTATTTAATAGAAGGTATACTGGGTAATTTCAGAACAGCTGGCAAAAACGGTTTCAGGGGCCCTTGGTTCAGAGATGCAGCCATGCAGAAAACCGACTGGCAAACCCTAGGCAGCCGCGAAATTGTAAATGTTCATCCTCACTATGAATCCTGGCTCTGGGCTTGCTACCTCTGGCTTTACGATAAAACAGGTTATACGCCTCTTTTGCAAAAGGCCAAAGATGCCATTGCCATTACCATGCGCAAGCACCCCGACTGGAAATGGACAAATGGTATTCAGCAGGAATATGCACGAATGTTATTGCCTTTGGCTTGGCTTGTGCGTGTGGAGGATGCTGCTGAGCATAGGCAGTGGTTGGCAACAGTAGCGGATAAACTGCTGGAGGATTTGCACGAGAGCGGGGCAATCAGGGAAAGACTTGGAAAAGAAGGTTTGGGAAGATATGGTCGTATCGCCTCTAACAAGGAGTATGGCTCAAAAGAAGCTCCGCTTATATCGGAGTATGGCGACCCGGCAACAGATTTACTATACACCTTAAATTTTGCCTCCTTCTCCCTAAACGAGGCTGCCGCTGCAACCGATAATCCGGCCTACAAAGCCGCATCCAATAAAATAGCTGATTTTCTGGTACGAGTTCAAGTTAAGAGTCCTGCGCATAAAGATTTAGATGGTGCCTGGTTCAGGGCCTTTGACTATGCCCGTTGGGATTATTGGGCGTCGAATGCAGATTCTGGCTGGGGACCTTGGGGCACTCTGACCGGCTGGACACAAAGCTGGATTATCAACAGCCTCATCCTTACAAAAGATAATCAAAACTTCTGGGATAATACGAGCGCGCACTATAAAGGCAATAGTCAGTTCAAGCATTTGGCAACTGACAAAATCAACACAATGCTCAAATAAAGTCAGTCTGTGGAAAATTGTTCAAGCCTTTCTGGAATGGTAAAAGAAAACAATCACATCAATTAAAACATAACCATATATCCAAATGTCTAAACTCCTTACTTCTAAAGAAATGATAAAAACGATTTTAAGCCGTGGGCTAGTAGTTATTCTGCTGCTATCAACTTGGGCTTGTAACAAAAATGAAGACTCAGCTCCTGTACCGTTGTCTAAACCACAAAATATTACAAGTTTAAGAAAAGTGCAGCAGTCTGATGATTTAAAGTTTGGTGCTACAGCCATTAAAGGTGTGGTGGTATCTGATGTGGCTGGCGGCAATATGGAAGCAGGGGTAATGGCATTGCAGGAAGAAGGAAAAGATGCTGCTATTATTCTGGAGGTATCGGCAAGCTCTGGCTTCGTGAAGGGCGACGAAGTAACGCTTAATTTGGAAGGAGCCACTTTGGCTAACAAGAATGGAGAATTAGTGATTTCTAATTTAAGTACAACTGCTATAGAGAAAACAGGAAGGTCTGTGGACATTACTCCAAAAACAACCACTCTTTCTGATATTGTAGTGAATGCCGAATACTGGGGACCTATACTCGCAAAGGTCTCTGATGTTAGCCTGAGTGGTGGAACGCAAGGGAAGTTCCAAGGTGAGGTTGTGTTAAGAGACGGAGTAGGGGCCATTTACTCTATGCTCCAACCTAATACTGTTTTCTCTGATATAGACATACCGGCCATTGCTAATTCCTATACAGGTATCATAAGAATAAAGGGTGACAAGTTTTATATCAATCCTAGAAACACTGACGATATACTTGGAGGGATGATAGAAGTGCTGGAGGATTTTGAAGACGCCACTAACACAAGCTATGATGTGAAAGAACTGAGCTTTAAGACTGGTGTCTGGACCATAGATGGAGCCATAACGGCTGCTACTGCTGCAGACATGAAAAACGGAGCACAAAGCCTGCGTGTACAAGGTACAGTAGGAAACGATAAGCGAAATGGTATTATAAGTATGAATTTTGACCTTCAGGGAGTAAAATCCTTGAGAGTATCTCACGGCATTTATCCGGCAAGCGCTGAAGTTGCCAATATGAATCCGACTACACTTGATGTGGAGATCTCCAGAGACGGCGGAAAAACTTACACCTTCCTGCAGCAACTTACCATTAATGTGCAATCGCAAACCCTTATTACAGATGAGGTAGCTGTAAATGCTGGTGCGAACGAGGAGGTAAGGTTCAGATTTGTGAACTCGTCAACTCCATTTGCTAACAATAACAGGCCCCGCATTAACATGGACGATGTGGTGTTCCAATTTTAATGATTTAGTATTTAGGCAAACCATTCCCACTGAAAGTTAGCAATACATCATGATACAGTTTTTTAAATTTTCTGTTGTCCTCATCATGCTGCTATGCATGAGCGCAGCCCAGGAAAGCATAGGCAGAAGCGTGCAGGCACAAGAGACATGGCGCCTCACAGGAACGGTCGTCTCTCAGGATCGGGAGCCGCTTCCGGGTGTGAGTGTTCATGTAGAAGGCACTCAAGTAGCGACAGCAACTGATCCGGAAGGTAAGTTTTCGCTACTGGTTCCTCAGTCTCCCGGGGTACTTGTCTTCTCCTTTCTCGGAACAAACACACAGCGTGTTTCCTATCAAGCACCTGGAGAGATGAATGTAACATTGACAGACAAAGCTCATTCATTGGATGATGTGATTGTGGTCGGTTACGGAACCCAGAAAAAGGAGAATCTGACGGGGGCGGTTGATCAGGTTTCAGCCGATGTTTTTATGAATCGTCCTATTACCAACTTGTCGCAAGGCTTACAAGGCGTCCTGCCAAATTTAAATCTGACGCCGGCCGACGGTAAGCCTACGCAATCACCGGCATTTAATATTAGGGGAGCAACATCTATTGGGCAAGGCGGCAACGCGTTGGTGCTGATTGATGGGGTAGAAGGAAATCCTGCCTTGCTTAACCCCCACGATATAGAAACGGTCTCTGTGTTAAAGGACGCTGCTTCTGCAAGTGTATATGGGGCGAGAGGTGCATTTGGGGTAGTGTTGATTACCACGAAAAAACCTGCCAAAGATAAAACAAGTGTTACCTATACCACTAACTTCGCTATCAAAAAGCCCACTGTTATCCCTGACTTTGTTACAGATGGTTATCAATGGGCAACGATGTTCAATGAGGCGTTTTCTAGTTGGAACAACTACGCCAGCACACCGCAAAATGTAAACAAAACATTGCAGTTTTCACCAGCTTACCTGGCTGAACTTGAACGCAGATCCAAGGATCCTTCTCTGCCTAAAGTAGAGGTAGATCCGGTTACCGGTGAGTATGTTTATTATGAAAATACAAACTGGCTTGATGAACTCTATAAAAAGAATACCTATTCTATGGAGCATAACCTTGCTTTCTCAGGTAGTGGGGAAAAGACTAGCTTTTATGTAACGGGTAGATACCTGAACCAACCAGGAATTTTCAAACACAATTCCGACGACTACAAAATGTATAATTTCAGGGCTAAAGGAGCACTGGATGTGTTTTCATGGTTGACTCTTGAGAATAACACAGACTTCTCTAATGTACAATACCACAATCCGCTGAATGTTGGAGAGGGTGGGGGCATTTGGCGAAATATGGTTGCAGAAGGGCCTCCAATGGCACCTATGTTCAACCCTGACGGTACGCTTACGCATTCAGCAGCTTTTACAGTGGGAGACTTCTGGTATGGCAGGAACGGAATGGATTCTGATCGGAGGTTGCTTCGGAATACAACAAGCTTTTCTGCCAGATTTTTTGAGGACAAATTTCGGTTGAAAGGCGATTTTACCTTTCAAAACCTGGATGATAATGAAAAAAGAATTCGTGTGCCTGTACCTTACAGCCGGATGCCAGGAGTAGTACAACATGTTGGCCTTAATACAAATGACCTGCGCGAGATTTACAGAGAAACACAGTACATAGCTTCTAACTTATATGGAGAATATCAGAACACTTTTAAGGATGTTCATCGCCTAAAGGCAATGGCCGGATTTAATTATGAATTGAGCACTTCGAAAAGAGTAGGAGCACAGAGAAATGGATTGATCTATGAAAATGCGGATGACCTGAATCTAGCTCTAGGACAGTCTATCATAACAACGGGTGGATGGGAGCAGTGGAACATAATGGGTGGATTTTACCGGTTGAATTATGATTTCAAAGATCGGTATCTGCTGGAGGTGAACGGCCGTTACGATGGTTCTTCTAAGTTTCCTGAAAACGAAAGATTTGCCTTCTTTCCTTCCGTTTCTGCCGGCTGGAGAATCTCCTCAGAACCTTTCTGGTTTGTACCCGAGAACATCGTCTCTGATTTTAAACTGAGAGCTTCCTACGGCTCCCTGGGAAATGGCAATATTAGATCCTATGTTTTTCAGGAACAACTTTCAGTTGGTCAGCTCGGTAGAATCCTGAATGGGGTAAGACCACAGTATACCAACAATCCTTCCGTTATTCCTTTTGGCCTGACCTGGGAAACGGCCACTACACAGAACATTGGTATTGATTTGTCGCTACTTGGCAACAGGCTGAGTATTGTAGGTGATGCCTATATCCGCAAAACCACTGATATGTTTACACCTGGTGTTAGACTACCTGCAGTTTTTGGGGCTGCCACACCGCGAGGGAACTATGCCGACCTGGAAACAAAGGGATGGGAACTGTCTGTAAGTTGGCGCGACCAATTTACCATTGGTGCTAAACCTTTCAATTACGATGTAAGGGCCATTGTGTCGGATCATACATCTACTATTCTGAAATACAATAACCCGGATAAGAGGCTGAACGACTTTTATGAGGGCCAACGTATTGGTGAAATGTGGGGCTTTGAAACAGCTGGATTCTTTACTTCCAGTGAAGACGTAAGGCGATCGGCGGATCAAAGTCTGTTTAATACTACGGCCACAGGTGTTTGGCGACCTGGTGATATTAAGTTTGCTGATCTTAATAACGATGGGGTAATCGACTTTGGTGAGAATACTGTAGATTCTCCAGGTGACAGAAAGATTATCGGTAATTCAGAACCAAGGTATAGATTTGGGCTAAACCTGGGCGCAGACTGGAGTAACTTTTTCTTTAGCGCATTTTTCCAGGGGGTGGGTAAACAAGACTGGTACCCAAGTAGGGGAGCCAACACTTTCTGGGGGCAGTATAATGCACCCTATGGTCATCCTCCTAAGTCACAAATTGGCAACATCTGGTCAGAAGATAACCCAGAGGCCTACTTCCCAAGATATACAGGATATCTTGCCTGGACAGGAGGTGGTACTTTGCGGGAGACACAAACCAGGTATTTACAGAATATAGCCTATGTACGCTTAAAGAACATTCAGTTCGGGTATAACCTTCCGCAAGCAGTTGCTTCCAGATTAAAGGCTAACTCTGCCCAAGTATATGTGTCTGGTGAGAACCTGTTTACTTACTCGCCATTGCATAAAATTACCAGGGATATAGATGTTGAGAATACAGGTGCCTCTGATCAGGATCTGGATTCTACTAACCATGGCGATGGATTCAATTATCCGATGTTAAAAAGCTATTCTATAGGGCTGTCTATTACATTCTGAAGTTAAAAATGATGAAGCGAATTTATATTATATTCCTACTGTCTTTCAGCTTATTTTCCTGTGAAAAGCTTGATCAGGCACCTCGGTCAACAGTCGGGAAAGATGCGATTTTTGTAAGTGAGAATGGGCTGGCGCTCTACTCAAACTCCTTTTACAACATACTTCCCACAGCTTCTGATATTGTGCGTGGAGATGCCATGTCTGATTACATTGCCAGGAAAGAGGTGCCTGATTTTATTAGACCAGGTGCTTATGGGCCGAGGCAAAGTACTGGCTGGAACTGGGACGCACTAAGAAACATCAATTACTTTATTCAAAACAACAACAAAAGCTCTATTCCGGAAGAAACCAGGAACCATTATATGGGTATTGCCAGATTCTTTAGAGCCTGGTTCTACTTTGATAAAGTGAAAAGGTTTGGGGATGTGCCCTGGATAAATAAACCGTTTGATGTAAACGACACAGACTTGTTCAATGGCAGAGATCCTCGGAAATTGGTCATGGATTCGGTTCTGCAAGACCTGGACTTTGCGATTAAACATATTCGGACAACGAATGATGGCACGAGATCCATGATCACCAAACCGGTTGCCTATGCATTTAAGTCCAGGGTTTGCCTTTTCGAAGGTACTTTCAGGAAATATCATACTTCTTATAACCTAAGCAGCACAGCAGATGAATGGTTGACCCAGGCCGCAAATGCCGCAAATGCCGTAATGGAGGATTATTCTTACTCCCTTCATACAAGTGGGAGTGGTGCTCAGGCATACAGACAGCTCTTTGTTAGTAAATCGCCGGTCACCAATGAGGTATTGCTAGCTAATGTGTATGATGATAATTTGGCACTGTACCATGACGCTAACTGGTACTGGACCAGTGCCACCTATGGTGACAGGGCAAATTTTACCCGAAGCTTTATAAATACCTACCTGAACCTGGATGGCACCCCATTCACGAATAATGCTCAGTATGAAACAATGGAATTTAGTGAGGAGGTTAAAAACAGGGATTTAAGGTTAAGCCAGACAATCAGGACAAAAGGGTACACCAGAATAAATGGTGGTACTGTAGTCGCTTCTCCTCCTGTGTTTTCCTACACCTATACTGGCTATCAACCTATTAAATGGACCCTTGACGATATGTTTTATGACAGTGGCAGCCGGAATGACAATATACTTCCTGTGATCAGGTATGGTGAGGTTTTATTGAATTATGCTGAGGCTAAAGCTGAATTGGGAACTTTGAATGATCTTGACTGGAGCCAAACCATAGGTGCTTTAAGGCGAAGAGCCGGAATTGTAAATGGTACTTCCACAATGCCAACAGCAGTTGACCCTTATTTACAGCGGGAGTATTTTCCTGAAATCAACAACCCGGCACTACTTGAAGTACGCAGAGAAAGAGGTATAGAGCTGGCGCTTGAAGGATTTAGGTTCTATGATCTGGTGCGTTGGAATAAAGGCAAACTGCTGGAAAAGGTATGGAATGGGATGTATGTTCCAAGTTTAGATACTCCTTTAGATTTAAATGAGGATGGTGTTTTGGATGTCGTGTTTTTTAAGACCATGCCCGGCACGCCGATACCCGGAGTAACTTACATTAACGTCTCTGAGAATATCAATGGAAGGCCTAACCCTCTGGTGCTTTCTCAGGGTGACAGAGGTGAGATTATCTGGTTAAATACCATTCCCAGAACCTGGAACGATAGATTCTATCTGTACCCAATACCTGAGGCAGAGCGGTTAATTAACCCTGCACTTGGTCAAAATCCGGGCTGGTAGAAAGCAGCGCAATGCATTATTGCCAATCTGTTCCCTATTCTTACCATTGTGGCGATATTGAATGAAATAGAGGGAGATGGTTTTCATCAATTTATTTAAAGTTTATTTTCAGCTTATGAATTTAAAGTGCTTGGCAGGTTTTTTTGCCCTACTCTTGCTGCTTTCGTGCAAGACTTCTTCAGAAGGAACGCCTGAGCCCCAAAAGCGGACGATTAAGGTCATGTCTTACAATATACATATTGGCAACCCGCCTTCTAAGCCAGCAGGAGAAGTAGATTTAATTGCCACAGCAAAGGCTATTAATGGGGAAAAACCTGATTTAGTTGCGCTTCAGGAAGTAGATGTACATACAAACAGGTCTGGCAAAAGTTTGCACCAGGCGCAGGAACTGGCTAAGTTAACGGGTATGCACTATTTCTTCGCAAAAGCAATTGACAGATCTGGAGGAGATTACGGGGTCGCCTTGTTATCCCGCTTTCCTATTCTTTCTTCTTCGGTTCATTCTTTGCCTGTAGAAGATGGTTCAGGTGCTGAACTGCGTGCTGCCGGCATCATAGAAATTGAATTTGCTAAGGGGCAGAAAATGGTGTTTGTGGCAACGCATTTAGACCACCTGACAGATCAAAACAGGGAATTGCAAACCAGAGAGCTAATGAGGGTGCTTGGCCCCTTGGCACAGCATCCGATTGTTATAGGAGGTGATTTTAATATGAATCCTAAAAACAAAAACTGGAGTTTGTATGAGGAAGAGTTCACGATGGGGTGCGGCAACATCTGTCCGCCTACTTTTCCGGCAGGAAGGCCGATAACTACAATTGATTACATCCTGTTGAACAAGGTAGCAGCTTCTATGTTTACTGTAAAAGATTATTACACCGTTCCGGAACGCTATGCCTCAGACCACTTGCCACTGGTCGCTGTACTTGAATATAATCTCTAGACTTTTCAGACAATATACCGAGCTTTTTTAAAAAGCTCGGTACCCTCTTTTTGGGTGCTGTGTCAAATATATAACTCTAATGGCCTGACGAATCTATCTGAATATTTTTAGGTCTGCTTCTCTATAGCCAAAATGGAAAAAGTGAGCAGAATTGTTCAGAAATAGGAACATCATTTAAGCTTGATGGTGACAGGAGCAATAGTGCGAGCTGTAGCTGACATAGCACTGCAGATAAACTGCTATACCTGAAACTATCCGGATTAGGAGGTTAAACGACTACTCTTTAAAATGGCCGGTCCAATTGATGATGGCTCTGATGGACTTATAAAAGGCATCGCCCTTAGAACATCAAATCCTGCTAAAACACAAAGCTCATTTGTTTTTGTGGTTAGATAGTAAAATTTGTTTAACCAAGCTGACACGGCTCCAACTATTTCTTCTCCTTTAAATCATCAGCTTTTATCAAGGCAATTGGATAAGCCTTACATGTTTAATTAAATTCTAAATGAAATGAATAGCACTGAATACGCAGAACTGTACAAGTCCAATCTTTTAAATGACGTTATTCCTTTTTGGATGCAGCACTCTGCGGATGCGGAAAATGGAGGTTTTTTTACGTGTTTAGATAGAGAAGGGCGCGTTTATGATACCGATAAGTTTATGTGGCTGCAGTGCAGGCAGGTATGGACTTTTTCAATGCTTTACAATGCAAGAGGGGTACAGCCGTGGTTGGATTTTGCTATTCAGGGAGCTGAATTCCTGAAGAATAAGGGGCGTAACGATCGTAAAGAATGGTACTTTTCTCTCACTAAAGAAGGGGAACCTTTAACGCAGGCCTATAATATTTTCTCTGACTGTTTTGCAACCATGGCATTTGCACAGCTTAGCAAGGCAACAGACGACCACGAGTACGCTCAGATTGCTATAGAAACTTTCAACAAGATATTACAACGTCAGGAGAACCCTAAAGGTAGTTTCTCAAAAACCTATCCGGGTACCCGCAACCTGCAAGGGTTTTCGCTACCCATGATCATGTGCAATTTAGTGCTGGAGGTAGAGCATTTACTTGATCCTGAAGTGGTAGAGCAGACCATTGCCAAAGGAGTAAAGGCTGTGATGAAAACATTTTATCAACCAGAACTGGGCGTGATACTGGAAAATGTAGACATGGAAGGGCGTTTTTCTGATTCCTTTGAGGGCAGGTTGGTTAATCCAGGGCATGGATTGGAAGCAATGTGGTTTATGATGGACATAGCCGAGCGAACAAATAACTCAAGCTTAATACACCAATGTGTAGATATTGTGCTTTCTACCCTGGAGTTTGGCTGGGACAAGGAGCATGGGGGGATTTTTTACTTTTTGGACATCAAGGGCAACCCTCCTCAGCAATTGGAGTGGGATCAGAAGCTATGGTGGGTGCATATCGAAGCCATGGTTGCAGCACTCAAAGGGTACTTGCACACAGGCAATAAAAAATGCTGGGATTGGTTTGAGAAACTTCATCAATATACCTGGGACCACTTTGTAGATCAGGAGCATGGTGAATGGTTTGGTTACCTGAACAGATACGGCGAAGTATTACTCCCCTTGAAAGGAGGAAAATGGAAGGGCTGTTTTCACGTGCCCCGGGGCTTGTATCAGCTATGGCAAACAATGGAAAAAATTGAAAAGAGAAAAATTGTTGGTGTTGCAGAAAAGTTAAATTGACGTAATTGCCCCTTGGCTAGTTTTGCTAAATTTTTCTTTGTAAGAGCATTTTCATTACAATAATTTGGCAACATTTCAATAATTCTATTCTATGTTACACAAGCAAGAGTTTAAACTATGGCTATGTTACCTTTAAAAAACCAGTTAGAGGTAACGCAGGAGGCTACACATAAAAGAAAGTACGGGTCAGCTTTATGTACGTTAGCGGTGTTGTACTTTATGATGGGGTTTATTACTGTTTTAAATGATACCCTGGTACCTTTCTTTAAGCAAGGGTTTACCCTTACTTACTCAAAGTCATCGCTGGTGCAATTTTACTTTTTCCTAACCTATGGCTTACTGTCTATTCCTTCAGGGAAAGTAGTGGAAAAAATTGGGTACAAAAATGGAATGGTGGCGGGTTTCTTAGTTGCAGGATTAGGTGCTTTTCTGTTCCTGCCTGCATCCTGGTACCATCAGTATGAGCTATTTTTAGTAGCATTGTTTGTAGTTGCCACAGGTATAGTCTTATTACAGGTTGCCGCTAATCCATATATAACTGCATTAGGGTCTCCTGAAACCGCTGCCTCCCGACTGTCACTCATCCAAGGTGTAGGATCAATTGGGACGACAGTGGCGCCAGTCTTTGGGGCTCATTTTATTCTTTCTCGGTTACAGGAATCAAATGAGTCAAGCGATGCTTTAGTAAAACCATATTTGGTAATCAGCCTCACTTTGTTGTTAATCGGTATTGTAGTGTTCCGTATGGCATTACCCAAAATAAATGCTACTACAAGCAGTGAGGAAAAAATAGCAGAAAAGCCGCCATCTATCTTTAGCTACAGAAACCTGAATTATGGTATTATTGCCCTGTTTATGTATGTAGGAGCGGAAGTCGCTATAGGTTCTTTCTTAACAAATTACATTGCAGATACTCTTTTAATAGAGGAACATGCTGCCAATCTGTACTTGTCAGTTTATTGGGGCGGTATGCTCATTGGTAGGTTTGTAGGTGCATATGTGTTAAAGCTCTTACAGCCCTCCAAAGTATTGGCAGTAGTTGCCGCCATCTCTGCATCATTAGTATTAACATCCATCATGTCAACAGGATATCTGGCAGTTTGGACGTTGGTATTAGTTGGATTGTGCAATTCTATCATGTTTGCTGTTATATTTTCATTAGCAGTAAACGGGCTTGGGCGATCTACTTCAAAGGCTTCCGGATTGCTGTCAACCGCAATTGTAGGTGGGGCCGTACTAACGTATGCCCAAGGTATTTTAATAGATCACTTTTCTTGGGAGGTAGCGTTTATCGTTCCTTTATGCTGCTATATTTATATTATTTTCTATGGATTAAGTGGATACAAACCTTATGATAATGTCAAAACTCGGCAATAGTAGAGTTAATTGGATCCAGATCTTTTGCCAAAGTTGACTTAGGTTATTAGGTTAAGTATTCTTGTTTAGTAGGTGCCTATATAATTTTGTAGTAAGGCAGTTTTGAGGTAGGAGCTGTAGCTTTGACAGCAGATTATAAATATAATTGCCACTAAATAAAATCAACACCTCTTATTTCTTTCGTATGGTTTGAAGTATGAACTAAATCAAAATTTTCTCCTGAATTAAATTATTCTAATAAAATTGGACTTCCAGAGCTTTTTTCAACCTTATAAGAGCTCGGACTAGCTGATATGTATTAGTCCCAGACCGTAATTCTCTTCCACCTTCCACCTAAGTCCTTAGTGATATAACCTTTGCCTGCAGCCTTTGGTGCGCCGATTCTTAACCTTCAGACCCATTTTTGGGTTTAAGGAAACTTATATTGTTAATTCAAGAGCTTCTGCATGGCGAAAATATGGGAAAACTGGTCTGGCAGCGTCAAATTCGAGCCGGAGAGAATAGAAAAACCAGCTTCTGAAGAAGAAGTAGCTCAGTTTATTCAGCAAGCGATTGCACAGCAAAAGCAGCCTAGAATAGTAGGGGCAGGTCATTCTTCTGTTCCTTTGGTTGAAACTCAGCATATCCTTATTTCACAGGAAAAACTGAAAGGGATCGTTGGCCACGATAGCGACACCTGCAGGGTAGATATTTTGCCAGGCACCAGCATTGCAGAAGCTGGCGAAGGCTTAATTAAGCTGGACCTGAGCATGCACAACACCGGCGATGTAGACATGCAATCTGTGGGAGGCGCTTTTGGAACCGGCACACACGGCTCCGGCCTTAAACTTCAGAACCTTTCGGGAATGATGGTAGGTTGCAGGCTGGTAGATGGGAGTGGGGAAACCAGATCGTTTACGATGGAAGAGCATCCGGATACCATGCGGGCAGCCAAAGTATCGTTGGGAGCCTTGGGCTTTTTTACACAGCTTAGCATACAGGCAGAGCCGGCCAGGCAGTATGTCAGAAGAGAATTTTGCGCCCACGTAGATGAAAGCATGGAGCACTTGCAGCACCTGATAACCGACAACCGCATGTTCGACATGTATTGGTACCCACGCAACGACATGACCAAACTGCGAATCTGTAATCAGGTAGGCGAAGGCATGCAGGATATTTCTTTCGGAGAGCGCACTAAAAACGACGAAGGCTGGCTGTATGAAGTGCTACCCCAGTTCCGCGACCTGAAGTACGAAGAAATGGAATACGCCATTCCCTTAGAGGCTGGCCCCGAATGTTTTGCCGAAGTCCGCAAGCGAATTAAAGCAAAACACCGGCACTATGTAGGCTGGCGGGTTTTGTACCGCACCATTGCCGCCGACGATGCCTACCTGAGTCCCTTCTACGGCAGAGACTCTGTTACCATTGCCCTCCTGCAGAACAGCGAACTAGAGTACCAAAAATATTTCGACGATATGGAGCCGATCTTCAGAGACTTTGGAGGGAGGCCACACTGGGGTAAAAAACACTCACTGCAAGCAAAGCAACTGCAGGCGCTGTATCCTAAATGGGATGCTTTTCTGAAAGTTAGAAAGCAGCTTGACCCCGATGGCTTATTTCTGAACGGCTACTTAAAAAAGATTCTGGGCATATGAAAAACAGGCAATACGGGAAAAAGAACTGGGCATTTGCCGGAGGCATTATACCAGTAAATAGCACCGGAGAGGAGCCGGAGTATGTCAGCAAAGATGTGCTTTCTATTCTGAACACTTCCCCTACAGAAGCTACTGTGAACATCACCTTCTACTACACCGATTCCGATCCGGTTGGAGTATACGAGATAAAGGTACAGCCACAGCGCATCAGGATGTTCAACATAAACGACCTGATAGATCCGCAGGCAGTGCCGCTGGGAGTGCCCTACGGTGGGGTGCTGGAAAGCGATGTACCGGTGGTGGTACAGCTCACTCGGCAACATACCGGTCAGGAAGCCCTGGCCTTAATGGGAATAAGCGTGTATCAGGCAGATGGAGCTAACTGACTTCGCCACCAATATGTCGACATTAACGGTGTTATCTGCTATGATAACGCCGGTTGTGTTGATTCTGGCCACCGGGCAACTGATCCTGACTACTTCGCAAAGGTTGGCCAGGAGTATAGAGCGGGCCCGAAAGCTCTCGGAGCAGTTTGAGGAATTGATGAAGAAAAAGCCCAGCGAAATCAATACTGAAAAAAAAGAACTGCTCTACAAACTGTTGTACCGTGCCGCTTACCGCTCTCGTAAACTGCAGCAGACCATCAGCTTGCTCTATATTGCTTTGTCTGTGTTTGTGGCGACCAGCGTTACCATTGGTTTGCTGGAGGCTATTGGGTACATGGCCTTGTGGGTGCCGGTTGCGCTGGGGCTTTTCGGATCGGTGTTTCTATTTTATGCTACCATTTTGCTGATAGCTGAAACGCGCATGGCCCTGGGAGCTGTGGACCTTGAAATGAATTACCTGATCCGAAACTACAGTGCAGGCATGCCCCCTCAGCCTCAGGAAGATGAATAAAATCCTGAAAACTATTTAAGCTCTCATTTTTTTCCGGTCTATTTAAAGCAGAACTTTACTCCTGTTCCAGCCAGTCAGTTGGTGAGGTTGCGCTGAATTTTGTACAATTATTTGTCTCGTTGCCCGCATACGCATGTTTTCTAAAGGTGTCAGGTATATGTTGTTGTCCACGCTGTTCTTCTCGCTGATGAACGTGTGCGTGAAGTCGCTGGCGCATATTCCGGCCGCTGAAGTTATCCTGTTCCGCTCTATTGTGTCTCTGGTGATGAGTTATGTGGTGCTGCGGAAGGCGCGTGTGCCGGTGCTGGGTTCTAACTACAAATGGCTTATAGCACGGGGAGCAACAGGTGCCGCAGCGTTATTGCTGTTCTTTAACACGCTGCAGAACATACCGTTGGCCACTGCGGCTACCGTGCAATACATGTCCCCGATTTTTACAGCTATTCTGGGTATCTTTCTGGTAAAGGAGCAGGTAAAGCCCTGGCAATGGGTGTTTTTCCTGCTATCGTTTGCCGGTATTTTAGTCATAAACGGAGTGGAAGTGAACGTAGACAGTTTCTACCTCTGGATCGGAGTACTCAGTTCTGTTTTTTCGGGCCTGGCTTATACCATTATTCGCAAAATTAATACACAGGAACATCCGCTGGTTATTATGTTTTACTTCCCGCTGGTTTCGCTTCCGGTGGTGGGAGTGTATTGCATGTTCAGGTGGGTAAACCCTGTTGGATGGGACTGGCTCATGCTGTTGCTGGTCGGCATCCTGACGCAACTGGGGCAGTATTACATGACCATGTCGTACCAGGCAGAGGAAATTTCTAAGGTTGCCAACCTCAATTACATCGGCATGTTGTACGCCCTGGTACTCGGCTATATTCTCTTCGATGAGCAGTTCAGCCTGCTGACTTACTGGGGCATGGCGCTGGTATTGCTGGGTGTTATTCTGAACATCCGCTACAAGTCACGGCAAAACAAGCTACAACTCAAAGCTTCCGAATCCGGAAACACATCCGATACTTAATAGCGTGAGAGAGGCTGACCCGGCAATACAATTATGCTAATGAAATTACCCTTCCGGAGCCTGTTTGTATTGAAATGATCTAAGGTCTTTCTTCTCATAAAGTAGCACAGGTAAAATAGTGTCATCTAAATTCAATATTTTATCAGCTAATATTTTAATTTTTCGTACATTTAAGCATTGGTGCTGTCGTTAATTTTCGCAGCGCCAATGGCCTACTTTATCATGTGCTGGAAACAAGCTCCGTACCTTGTACTGCCCAACCAGATGTTATGATCTTGCGCATCAGCCGGTTAAGGCTTGCGAAACTTTCACCTGAATTTTCAAAACACTAAAAGCCATGGTTAACAAGATTTTATCTTACCTGTATCAGTTTCGTGGCGATGGCCAGTTTCATGATTTAACTCCCCTGATTAACGAAAACCGTAACGATTTATCAGAAGTAGAAGTGGACGAAATGGCGCTTGATGGCTTAATTGAAACCCACCACGAGTCTGCCTTTGATGAGCCGCACATAACTGGCGCCGACAAACCTTTTCTGGCCCGCATAACCGACAAAGGCATTTTTTACCTGGAGGGCGATCAGAAGTTCTTATCTATAATCGAAGCCATTGAGCACCAACGACTACTGCACTTTGTGTACACCCATACCAACGGCAAGCGAGAAGACATACTGCTGGCGCCCTACGTTTACGGCCGCGATACTGAAGACAGACCTGTGGTGTGGGGAGTGCTGCCAGGCTCAGACCGCGAACACCACCGTTTTCTGCTAGAGCACGCTATTATAGCCGACAGTCCCCTGGAAACATTTGAGGTGGACCGGGAAATGAAGCTGAGCCAGCCAAGAGACCTGGAAGTAATAGCTCAGGTGCAATACAGCACCGGCCACTCTTAGTCCCGCTAAGGGCATAATTTTCTGTTAATTCATTTTTTTCGACAACTGCAGCCCGCTCCGGTGCCTGCAGCAGATCCGCCATGGCCTTTTTCCTCATGAAACACCACCATAACCCTAGTGCCTCAAAGCCCTAAACTGCCTCTGCAAGGGTGTTTTTATTAAAATAATTTAGCTAGTAGCTAATCAAAAGCAATGTATTGCGGCAGGAGGCTACAGAGCGAATAAAGTTGCCAAGTGCACTATATGAGGCTCCACTGTCTGAGCGTTCAGCGAGTGGGGGTAGGGGCCCTCGATTTGGAGCATCTTGATTTTTTTGGTTCTTTTTGTATCAAGACAAAAAGAACAAGAAAGCCAGCAATGAAATAGCTTTACGCCGCTGTCACAGCAAAAGCAGATGCTATGCGAACTTAGACTAACTACTGCTTGTGCCTCTAGCCCACACAATCCTTACTGGATGATAAATAAGAGTGAAAGATCAGGATAAATAACTACAGCACAACTTGCCTCACAAGCAATTTAACGCCAGCTAATAGCTTTTAATTTGCTACAACGCCTAACTAATTGCCTGGCCGAAACAAACAAAAGTGTTACATCAATTCTTCTCTTCAATAAGATCCAAAGCGCTAACTGACTTTTATCATATGGAGTAGGGGATGCGGTCATTTTTTAGGGGGCTGAATGGCTGTAGTTTTGCACCATTACCACCTTACTCAGGTATAGGCAGCCAGATGGATTTTACTCGTGGTGCCGCTTTGTCGGAAGGCGGCAAACCCCTTATCGCCTTGCCTTCTGTTACAAGTAAAGGCATCTCCAGAGTTATACCCTTCCTCAACCAGGGAGCCAGTGTGTTAACTATCTGGGCGCATGCTCACTACATTGTAACCGAATATGGTATTGCTTTTCTGTGGGGGAAAAACCTGCGGCAGCGTGCCGAGGCGCTCATTCAGATTGCACACCCCGACCATCGGGAGGCGCTGGAACGGGCTGCTTTTGAACGCTTTAACAAGTATAGCCGTAGTTTGCAAGGAGCTTAGTTTAATTTTATTGAATGCTGGAGCAAAAGTGAGGGCAGGCAATCAGAACAGGCATTACACTTGATCATCTACCAAAAAACATCCGCATATGAAAGTTATTTTCTTCAGCTCGAAAGCTTACGACAAACAATTTTTTATGGAGGCCAACCAAGACCATGGGTTTGAGCTGAATTTTATGGAGGTGCCCCTCAACCCTGCAACCGCCGTGCTGGCAAAAGACCACGATGTAGTGTGTGTGTTTGTAAATGATACCGTAAGTGCCTACATTTTGAAGGTGCTGGCAGAGCAGGGTATTAAACTATTGGCCTTGCGCTGTGCCGGGTTCAACAACGTAGATGTAAAGGCAGCAGTGGCTCTAGGAATAAAAGTGGTGCGGGTGCCAGCCTACTCGCCCTACTCGGTAGCAGAGCACACCATCGCTCTTATATTAACCCTAAACCGCAAAACGCACCGGGCCTACAACCGTGTAAAAGAAGGAAACTTTGCCCTCAGCGGCCTCATGGGCTTCGACTTGCATGGCAAAACTGTTGGCCTCATCGGGCTGGGTAAAATCGGTTTGTGCACCGCCCGTATTTTAAAGGGCTTTGGGTGCCGGGTGCTGGGCTACGATGTGGCCGAAAGTGAGGAGCAACGGGAGATTGGCATCGAATTTACGGACCTCGACACACTGTACAGAGAATCAGACATTGTATCGCTGCACTGCCCGCTCACGCCTCAAACTTTCCACCTGATTAATGAAGAAGCCATAAACAAAATGAAGAAAGGGGTGATGCTGATAAACACCAGCCGCGGTGCCTTGGTAGATACCAAAGCCGTCATTGTGGGGCTGAAGTGTGAGCAGNGATTAATGAAGAAGCCATAAACAAAATGAAGAAAGGGGTGATGCTGATAAACACCAGCCGCGGTGCCTTGGTAGATACCAAAGCCGTCATTGTGGGGCTGAAGTGTGAGCAGATCAGTTACCTGGGCCTGGATGTGTATGAAGAGGAAGCCCACCTGTTTTTCGAGGACCTCTCAAACCAGGTCATTCAAGACGATGTTTTCATGCGCCTGCTTTCTTTTAATAACGTGCTCATTACCGGCCATCAGGCTTTTTTTACGAGCAACGCACTGCAGGGAATAGCCGACGTAACCCTCCAGAACATTGCGGATTATGCTGCTCAACGGCATCTTCAAAATGAAGTAGTGTAGGAGCAAAGCAAGGGCAGGTACTCGGCAACCTAAGCATTCCTGCGTTGCCAGAATATGAATTTTTCTAATGAAAATAGCCTTCCGGAGGTGTTTTGGGCTTCCGGTATACACGGAGCTATGCATTTTCTCTTGTCTTATGGCTGGCATGTGGTTGTGCCGGACCTTCAGAAGCAAAACCTGCTATGATTTACTTGTTGTCTTTTTTACCGGTTGCTGTTCTGGTTGTTGTTTCGTTGCTCAAAGGCGTGCGGGAGGCAGTTATGGTGGGGCTGGTGGTTACGAGTGCGCTTTTCTTTTACTGGGGAGCCTCGCTGCCGCATTTTGCGGGGGTAATCAGTATTTCGTTGCT
Organism: Pontibacter sp. 13R65; assembly: GCF_047525655.1. Classification (NCBI taxonomy): domain Bacteria; kingdom Pseudomonadati; phylum Bacteroidota; class Cytophagia; order Cytophagales; family Hymenobacteraceae; genus Pontibacter; species Pontibacter sp. 13R65. The sequence goes on along the minus strand of NZ_JBLIQL010000023.1, from coordinate 53,906 downwards.
CATGAGCCTCAACATTCTGATGATTGTGTTCGGGGCGCTTTTTCTGTACAACATCATGGAGGGCACAGGAATGATCCGGCAAATCAGTCAGTCGCTCGACGAGCTGCACCCGGCCAAGGAGGTGCGCTTTTTTCTGCTGGCCATTTGCCTGACGGCTTTTTTTGAAGGAGTGGCAGGTTTCGGTACACCTGGTGCTATTGTGCCTTTGCTGCTGATTGCCCTGGGCTTTAATGCGCTGCTTTCGGTGGCGGTAGTCCTGCCGTTCGACAGCCTGTTTGCCATGTTCGGAGCGGTAGGAACCCCTATTCTGACCGGCCTGCAGTTGCCCCTTCACCTGGAGTGGCCGCAGGTGCAGCAAATTGGGCTGTTGGCTGCTGTAACCGGTGTAGTGGCTATGTTGCCCGTGCTGTACTTTATTTTCAGGATGTTCGGGCGACTGCACGCGCCCCTGGAGCACAAAGGCAAGGTGTTGGTGATGTTTTCGTTTTTTGCTATACCCTATTGTCTGCTAAGCTATTTTGTGCCCGACTTGGCCACTGTGCTGGCTGCTCTGGTTATGCTGGTGCTCTCGGTGCTGTACCTGCGGGAGGGGAAGACAAAAATAGATTTAAAGTCCTGGCTTCCGTATGGGGTGCTGGCGGTGCTGCTCCTGCTGCCCAAAGTGTTTGGACCTCTGCGGCACGTGCTGGGTTGGGAGTTAGCTTTTTCCGATTTGTTCGGTACCGGACTAAAGGCTGGTATCCGGCTGCTGCAGTCGCCGCTCATTCCGTTTGTTCTTGTGGGCGTGGGAGTGGGGCTGCTCCGCAAAACCAAGTCGTGGTATCTGGCCGAAGGCATGCAGAAGCTGTTGCAGGTTTTGCTGGTGCTGTTTCCTTCTATTGCCGTGGCGCAACTCATGATTCATTCTGAAGTTACGCAGCCTTCTATGGTAAGCAATATTGCCCATACCTTAAGTGCCATGGGCAGTGCTTACGTTATTTTCTCACCATTTCTGGGTATAATCGGGACTTTTATTACGGGCAGCACTACCATATCGAATGTGGTATTCGGCGCTTCGCAGCTGGGCACAGCGCAGGCTTTGCAACTAGATCCCACCGTAATTCTGGGGATGCAGCTTTTTGGCGCCTCCATGGGAAACGGTGTTTGCCTTTTTAACATTATTGCAGCCGCCTCTATCGCTAATCTCAAAAACTACAAAGATATTTTGTCTATAAACCTGTTGCCCACTGTAGCAGCAGGCTTGGTAGCGGGTGCCGTTGGCTGGCTGCTGTTAAACGCACTTTAGGATTATTGCTTATGGAGGTGTTAAAGGCCGCTTTCCCTGCTCAACCAATTGGCCGTCAAGTCTAAGTTCGCATAGTAACTTGCAAGGCTGTGGTAGCGCAGAGCTCCAATTCTGCTAATGAAATGACCTTCTGAAAGCTTTTTCGGAGGTTATCGATTTGGAGCAAAAGCATTATAACCTTATGGCCAGTACTTTTTCCGTTCGCCTACATTATTCTATTTAACAGATAGATAAGCGATGATGCTATTACTTGATTTTTACTACCGTACAAATACGGTTATACTAGTTCTTTTCCAGATTAAATTGTGCTGTTGTTAAAAAGTGTTGTTAGGCGATAGATAAGATCTGTACCGCCAGATTACCCATAATAGTATTGTAAAGGTTCAGGGGGACAAACAGCCCTTGTGGGTGAGAAAGTACCCCCTCTTTGTTTTCAAAATGTTCTTTGAGATTTCCCGTTACCTTAACATAGGTTTCGGATGGCTCAGCGTAATTCCAGGTGATCATAATGGAGTGTTTTTAATACGTAAATAGCTTGCATTCAGGCTAGTATACTGTTTGTGTTGTGTTAAGTTGCTTTATATAACACTTGTTAGCCTATAAGTTGCAATAACGCACACAGGCAAATTTGAACAGATTTTTCCGTTTCTTAAGTGAGTCTTTAACATGCAAGCTTGTGGGTTGTTACAGCACCTTGTGCCGCTATTTCACTGTAAATCGAATTTCCTGCACTACTTCTGCTGATTCTCCTGCACCAGCTTCCCCAGCTAAAAATGGACTGAAAACAAACAGCTAATTTAAGTTGATGCTTTTCCGGAAGTAGTATAAAAAAAGATTTTGTCTGACCTTAATCTTGCTTTCAAAACATTATTTTTTCTGTTTTTAATGAGAATTTTGCTCAACTTAGGCTTTGTTGCGCAAGTGCCTGTTTAAAAGGGGGACTGGCTCGACCTACTTACCTTTTGGTTTTGTGCCCGGCACAAATATAACTTTGTTACCTAACTACATCAGATATGAGAGCAATGTACCTTCAGTGCCTTGTTTGGCTATGCCTTGGTTTAACTGTACTGCCGTCTTGCCAGGAGGTAGAAGAGCAGCAGGTGGAGCAGCAGGCTATACTGGTTTTTTCTAAAACGGCGGGTTTCCGACATGAGTCTATTCCGGCCGGCATAAAGGCTTTACAGGCACTGGCCCAGGAGCATGGGGTGCGGCTAACGGCCACCGAAGAGGCCGCCTATTTTGCGGCAGATTCGCTTAAAATGTATAAAGCAGTGGTTTTTCTGAACACAACTGGCGATGTACTAAACCAGGCGCAGCAAGAGGCTTTTGAAAGTTATATACAGGCTGGTGGTGGCTTTGCAGGCATACATGCGGCCTCCGATACCGAATTCGACTGGCCTTGGTACAACAAGTTGGTGGGCGCCTACTTTGATAGCCATCCTGCAACGCAGCACGCTGCCATTGAGGTGCTGGATAAAAAACATTTGTCCACCAGCCACCTTCCCGACCGGTGGGAGCGGACTGACGAGTGGTACAATTTTAAAAGCATGAACCCCGATGTGCAGGTGCTGGCGAATCTGGACGAGTCTTCTTACGAGGGAGGCAAAAACGGGAGTCACCATCCTATTGCCTGGTACCATGCCTACGATGGTGGTAGAGCTTTTTATACAGCCCTTGGCCACACCTCCGAAAGCTATTCTGAACCTCTCTTTCTGCAGCACATGTGGGGTGGCATACGCTATGCCATGGGAGAGTAAGTAAGCCAAGCCTTGCCCTTTTAGAACTAGTATTGCCTCTGGAAGGGCATTTTCATTAGAATAATTCTAGTTGCAGGAAGGCTTTGAGTTGTGCAGCAACTGGGTTTATTACACCATTAACAAATCTGTTATCTAATTCTAAAATCAATTTTAAAATACATTACCTATCATGGCCGTCTCATCAGATTCGAAGTTGGAGTTTACCTATTTAGCGCTTGGCGACTCTTATACCATAGGAGAGGGAGTGCCTGAAGCAGATAGGTGGGGTGTGCTATTGGCAGAATTGCTTCGAGAGAGAGGAGTGGCTGTTTCCAACCCCGAAACAATTGCCCGTACCGGCTGGACAACCTCTGAACTTGCCGCCGCTATTTCAGAAGCAGCGTTAAGCGAGCAGTATGATCTGGTCTCACTCCTGATTGGAGTCAATAACCAGTACAGAGGGCAACCGCTTGAGAGTTACCGTACCGAGTTTGCCGGCTTGCTACAAACTGCAATTGAGCTAGCCCGGCAGCAGCAGGGCCACGTGCTGGTGCTTTCGATACCCGACTGGGGCATTACACCCTTTGCCCATGACCGCAACCAGCAGCAAATTTCAGAAGAAATTGATGCTTTCAACCAGGTAGCCCGCCAGGAATGTGAGAATGCAGAGGTTACTTATATAGACATTACACCGCTCACCCGCGCCCATGGCTCCGACCCAACTTACTTGGCTGCAGATGGCTTGCATTATGCGAGAGAAATGCACCTGGAATGGGCTAAACTAGCACTGCCAGCCGCGCAACGGATATTGCGTTAGCTACTTCAGCAACATTATTTTGATCCTCAGATAGTAACCAATCCAATTCTTCTAATCAAAAAGCCCTTTCGGAGCATTTTTAGGGTTTTTATGCTAAGGGCTTCTGCGGCTCTAGGCTTATCTTCTGCGCTTAGGGGCGGCAGAGGCACCTGCCAAATGCTGCAGTTTGCTTACCTCCTCCTGTGTTAGCTCACGATACTCACCGGGCTGGAGGTTCTCGATGGTCAGCGGCCCTATAGCCGGCCGGATCAGGCGTAGCGTAGGAAAACCAACGGCGGCGGTCATGCGGCGCACCTGCCGGTTCATGCCCTGGCTTATTTTAATTTCAACCCAGGTAGTAGGAATGTGTTGCCTGAAGCGGATTGGTTTAGTGCGTTCCCATATCGGTGGCTCCTCCGTCAGAAGCCGTGCCTGTGCTGGTGCCGTTTTAAGATTTTTAAGGTAAACTCCTTTTCTTAGCTCCGTCAGCGCCTGTTCTGTTGGCAGCCCTTCTACCTGCACCCAGTACGTTTTTTCGACTTTAAACTTGGGGTCTGACAAACGGTGCTGCAAGGCTTTGTCGTCGGTGAGTAGCACCAGGCCTTCGCTGTCGTAGTCGAGGCGGCCAACCGGGTAAATTCCGGCTACCTGCACAAAATCTTTCAAAGTAGCTCTGCCAGCCTCGTCTGTAAACTGGGTTAGCACTTCGTACGGTTTATTCAGGATGATGTATTTCAATAGAGTAAATTAAGTAAAGTTGGTGGCATGCGTTTATTAACCAAATGGTGCGGCATTAATGTAAATATAAAAACCAGCGACACTCGGTGGTTAAGCTACCTCGTACAGCTACAACATCTTATGGACTAACACAAAAGAAAACAATCCCTAACACAATTTGAAGTTTATTTACTGCCAGCAAAAATAAAAATGACACTTTTTTGATCTACAGGCGGTTACTTAGGTAGGAGCTTAGCCTTAAGGAAATAATTTACTGAGTTACTTTTTGTGCATAAATTAAGTTATTAAAGTATTGAAAGTCAAATATTTATAGTTGTATATGAAATTTATTTGGTTGTATTTGAATGTTACTTAAGTGGTAGTTGTTTCCTTTTTTTATGAACAACTATGTTGTTGTTTTGAATCATGCCTGGAAACAGGTTATTCATTTTACTTTAGAAACGAAAGCGATGAAAACTTTTATCATAGATGATGACCCGATTAGCTCTTTTTTGACAGAGACGGTCTTAAGTATGGAGGAATTTTCTCAGAATATTGTTACGTTCTCCTCTGCGGAAGAATCGTTGAACTTTCTTTCTGAAGACATGGAGGCCAATGTGCCAGAGGTTATCTTTCTTGACCTGAACATGCCTACTATGAACGGTTGGCAGTTTCTGCAGGCCCTGAGCCCACACGAGAATACCATTTCTAAAAACTGCTCTATTTTTATCCTGACTTCTTCAATAGATTCTTCAGAGCAGAAGTTGGCACAGGAGCACACGGTAGTGAAAGGATTTATCAGCAAGCCCATTACAGAAGAACACATTCATTCTATTAAGCAACACTTGAGTAGAGTGGCTTAATTTACAGGACCAAATAAACTAAAAGCAGAAAGCCCGGCACATGTGCCGGGCTTTCTGCTTTTAGTGAAATTACTGTTTTGTTGGCAATCCTATACTCCAGACAAGCCGTTGTCCTTGATTCAGGAAAACGGCTCGTCTGGAGAATAGCTAGCTTAAATTATTGAAAACAAGCTAGGGAATGCTACTGATACTAGAGTATTGTATCAGATATAGGCTGACTAACCAGTTAATATCCAGGGTTTTGCTTAAACTCATTTTTATTTGTTACAGCGTTCAGCTCTGTTAAGGGTATTGGTCTCAGAACGTGGTGGCTCTGGATATTTGGTGCTGCATCGGGGTTGTGCAGTTTTACACGTTCCACTAATTTGCCTGTTCTTTTTAAATCGAACCAGCGCATCTGTTCGCCGGCAAACTCACGGGCTCGTTCGTCTAGTATAAAGTCTAAAGTTAACTGCGCTTCCGTAACTTCCATTTCAGATTCTTTACCTGGTTCGGCAGCTCTTTTACGTATAGTGTTCAAATAGTTGATGGCACTGGCTGTGTTGCCTAGCTTCATGTCGGCTTCGGCGGCAATCAAGTACATTTCAGCAAGCCTGATTAAAAAAACATCGCGCACACTTTGATCCTCGTTTACCGACAGTCTGGTAGGATCATCGAATTTTTTCAACGAAATATAGTGAAAGCGATCTTTGGGTGTACCGTCAGCTGCATAGATGTCCTCTATATCATATATGGAATAAACTTTTCCCTCTCTTTTGGCTGCGCTAACGGTGTTTTTGGCTATATAAATAGCAGTATCGCCTATACTCATGCCGGCAGGACGTTTTGTCTGGTCGGGGTTGTTGGCGTACCAAACCTGTTTAAAAGATCCAGCAAAACGAGCATCTGTTTCTTCGTTAAATAGATTTAGCAGAAACCGGGTTGGCATGTACCGCATGTCTGGTCTTCCGTTGGCAAGATCCTGCATCATCCCGGGCATATCTTTGTATTGAAAACCATATAGTGGTGCGGCTTTGTTGCTGCCTGCATTCAAGGCCAGGTTGGTAGAGTGGTTAATGGCCCACAAAACTTCTGGGTTTCGCAGATTGCTCATGCTCCATAGGTCGGCATAGTTAGGTAATAGGCTAAAATTATAGTTCTTAATTACCTTTTCAGCATACTCTTTCGCCTTTAGATTTTCTCCCCTGGTCAAGTATACCCTGGCAGAAAATGCTTCGGCGGCTGGTTTGGTTACTCTGCCATAATTAGTAGTGGTTGCCGGAAGGTTTTCTGTTGCAAAAGCCAAATCAATAAAAATCTGCTCATAAATTTGGGCGGCAGGTGTGCGGTTAGCAGTAGTGACAATTCCTTTTGTTGGCTCTAACGAAAAATGGGTATCGCCAAAAGTTTCTGTTAAATGCCAGTAATACCAGGCCCTTAAAAAGCGTAGTTCTCCTTCCAGTACAGCTTTACGTGTGGCAGGGAGCCCAACAGTATTTAGGTAACTAAGGGCCGTGTTTGTTAAGTTTATAGCGGCATAACATTGCTGCCACATTTTAGACCTGATCCAGGTTTGGTCAGATAACAAATTTTGGTATGTTGCCAATTGCGGCTCCTGCGCATTGGCTGCAATGGTCCAGATGTCAGTTCCTACTTCTAAAAGCCCGTGGCCTTCTAATTTGCCGTAGAGTTCCCGCTGATAGGTATAGGCGGCATTTACAGCCGTTTCTATTCCGGCGGGGGTTGTGTATACACTTTCTGCTGTTATGCCACTAGGGTTGTATTCTTCAAGCTGTTTTTCACAGGAAGCAAACAGAGAGGCTGCTAAAAGTATGGGTATGGCCCTAAATATATATTTTTTCATGTTGCTCAAGTTTTGGTATTAAAAAGTAAGATTTAATCCGCCTACATACAGTCTGTTCAAAGGTTGGTCTGTAATACCTTCGCTCTCAGGGTCAAAGTCTTTAAAGTCGCTAATGGCGAACAGGTTTCTGCCAGATATGTAGATGCGCACATTCTCTAATTTGAACTTGCTGGTAATGGCGTTAGGAATGGTGTAACCCAGGGTGGCGTTGCGGAGCTTTACATATGATGATTCGTAAAGAGTGGTAGTAGTAATAAAGTTGTATGCCGCGGTGGCATGCGGGCTCGGAAAGGCATTGGTCGGGTTTTCTGGAGTCCAATAGTCCACCCGAGGGTTGTTGTTTTGCCCGTTTCTTCTGTATTTACCATAATAATCAGAAGATGCCCATTGGCCTACTCTGGCGAAGAGGTAAACATTCAGGTCAAAACCTTTGAATTTGAAATTGTTATTCAGGCCACCACTCCACTTAGGTACTGTAGTGCCAATTATGGTTTTGTCGTCGGCTGTGATTTTGCCATCCGGCACCCCATCCGGACCAGATAAATCTGCTATTTTTATTTCTCCAGGCTTAGCACCAAACTGAGCTGCCTCTGCTTCCTCACCAAGTTGCCAGATGCCTATCTTTTTGTAGTCAAAGTAAATCTGGGCAGGCTGCCCCTTGATTAAGGATCGGCGGTAATCATTATCTATTACATTGCCATTGGGCAGCTCCACAATCTCTTCTTTGTTTTTAAAGAAGGTGAAGTTAGATGACCAGGAAAAGTTTTTGGTTGTAATGTTGTGGGTTGTAATCGCTAGTTCAACACCCTTGTTTCTGGTTTTGCCAATGTTCTGGTTTACTGTGGCTACCCCGGTAGAAAGCGGTAAAGACAAGGGAAAAATAAGATCGCTGGTAAGAGCGTCGTAATAGTCTATAGAGCCAGTTATTCTGTTGGTTAGGATGCCGAAATCGAGTCCAAAGTTAGCAGTTGTGGTAAGCTCCCACCTTAGATTAGGGTTGCCAATGGTAGGATTTAGTCCATAGGCCATAGCAGGATTGGCATCGTCGTAAGAGAATTGAATTTGGGTAAGGGAGTTCTGAGTGGCATAGGGGTTTATTACGTCGTTACCCGATACACCATAACTTGCTCTAAGTTTAAGATCATTTACCAGCTCCTGGCCCCGCATAAAGCTTTCGTCACTGATTCTCCAACCCACCGCAGCCGAAGGAAAAAACGCCCACTTGTTACCTGGTCCGAGTTTCGAAGAACCATCGCTTCTGCCGGTCAGGGTGAGGAGGTATTTGCCTTTCCAGCTGTAGTTCAGTCTTCCTGCAAAAGAGATCAGGTTATGCTGTGTATAATTGCTGCCTAAATACATGTTTTGGGCTGCACCGGTCAAGTTAAAATATTCCTGACTTTCCAGTAGCTGATTGTTTCCACCGGCATAACTGGAAATGCTCATACTCGATATGTTACTAGCAATACCGGTAACTGAGATAGTATGATCCTTAATGTCTTTAGTATAATTCAACACGTTTTCCCAGCTGATAAAGCGATTTTTAGAGGTGGTTATTTCCGATCGGGAATTAGCACCTTTGCCATCTATGGTATATTTGGAGTTAAAATGGCCCTGGTCGCTGTCAGAAAGTGTAGCAGCAAAACTTGAGCGGAAACTCAAATCTTTTATTGGTCTTATTTCCAGGTAAGAAGACATGGAACCTGTAATGCCTTGCACGTTTCTTTTCCAGGCTCCAGGCTGCTCATCGGCAAGTGGGTTTACTTCATTGCCATGCCCGGGAAGAAAATTTAAACTACCGTCTTCGTTATAGGGAGAACCGAGTGGTGCCACTTTAGAGGCAACATTAAACGGATCTCGTCTACGGTCATTATCGGTATAGGCCAGCTGAGTCTGAATTCCTACTTTCAACCAGTTATTGATGGTTTGGTCTACATTCAGCCTACCTGTGTAGCGTTTAAATTCATCGTTTTTGAGAATTCCTTTTTCGTTAAAGTAATTGCCAGAAAAATATACTTTTGTTTTTTCTGAGCCACCTGATATGCCTAGCTGGTAGTCCTGCTGATAGCCGTTGTTTATAAGAAGCTCGGGCCAACTGGTATATTCCTGGTTTTCAATGGCGGCCAGCAGGGGAGCATTAAATATTTTGCTGTCGTCTTCAGGGCTGTTCCAATTACCAGCCGCTCTATAAGCCTCTCTTCTAAAAGCCACATATTCTGGGCCCGTCATATACTTGCCATAGCCCGCTACCTCTGATACACCGGCATAAGAATTAAAAGTAAACTTTGGTTTGTCGGACACACCTCTTTTGGTGGTGATAATTATAACACCGTTCGCACCTCTTGATCCGTAAATAGCGGTGGAAGAAGCATCTTTTAGTACATCGATAGACTCAATATCGTTCGGGTTAATGACAGAGACATCGACACCCTGAACGCCATCTACAATGTAAAGAGGCCGGTTGGAGCTGCCTGGGTTACCAATAGACCTGTTTCCTCTAATTCTGATGCTCGGACCTTGTCCTGCGTAACCGTTGCTGCGGGTTATATCAGCGCCGGGTACTTTGCCCTGCAGTGCCTCCACTACCGTGGTTACCGGAAATTTGGTAAGCTCTTCTCCTTTAACTGAAGCCACAGATCCAGTTAGATCCCGCTTTTTTACTTCGCCATACCCAATCACTACTACCTCGTCAAGAGCAGTGCTGTTTGGGACCAGGTTAATATTTATGCTTGCTCTCTTATTAATGGGCACCTCCTGAAGCTGGTAACCAATAAAAGAAATGACAAGTGTACCGGTTGCATCCGGAACACTTAAAGAGTAGAATCCATCGGAATTGGTAGCGGTGCCCTTTGATGTTCCTTTTAGTACAACTGTTACTCCTGGCATGCCTACTCCCTTTTCGTCCAGCACCTTACCGGTTACTACTTGCTCCTGAATAGAAGCTTCTCTAGCCAATAGAAAGTCTATGGCTTGCAGGTTATGACTCTGAAAAGGGTTTTGGTTATCCTCTTTCACAATAATGTATACATCCTTTACCCTCTTAAATGTCAGTCCATTTGGTTTTAGCACCTTTAATAAAATGGACTCTACCGACTCCTCTTTGTTGAACGATACATTTGCCTTAGACTGCAAGTTCTGCACCACATCCGACTTGTAGGATAGTTGGATACCATAAACTCTCCTGACTTCGAGTAATACATCTTGTACAGTTACCTTGGAGGGACTTTGTGCTGAAGCAAAGCTGGTTGCCGAGGCAAATTTTGCATTCGAACCAAAATTATTTTGGCCCGAACCAGGAAAACCAAGACACAGAAGTGCCAGGGTCAGAGCGCATGGGCCTAGCCATTTTGTAGATTTATCTCGCATAGGTATCTTATTATTTAGGTATAGATTTAATGATTATTCTTTGTCTTTCTTTCTGGATCTTAACATCAAAAGTCTCTGAAATTGCCACCAAAATATTGCTCATGCTACTCTCGTTTAGGAAAGCTGTCATTCTTTGGTTCATTATTGATTTGTCTTCAAATATCACGGCATAGCCATAGTCTTCTTCCAACATGGTGGCAATTTCGCCTAGGGAGGTATTGTCTAATATAAGTTTGTTGTCTTTCCAGGAGGTGTAAATTTCTGGCCGCACTTCTTTTACAGTTGCTTTTTGAAGCTTATTAGAAACCTCAACCATTTCTCCCGGTTTCATGATCAAGTGCTCCTGAGAATTGCCACGTCCTATGTTAAGCCTGACTTTGCCTGATGCTAAAACAACGCGCTCTTTCCCTTTTTTGTCGGATACACTAAACTCTGTACCCAATACTTCTACCTGCAGCCCATTTTGCGTATGAACCAAAAATTTTTGGTTATTTACCTGGTGGGTAACTGAAAAGTACGCTTCCCCGATAAGGTCCACTTCCCGCGGTTTATCTGTTTGCCAATCAGCAGGAATCGTAATTTTTGAATTAGCATTTAGTACTACCATGGAGCTATCTGGCAGGTAAATAGTTCGCCTTTCGCCAAAGTTTGTAGCATACTCGATGGTGGAGGGCTCGCCTGAATTATAAAGCAAAAAGCCAACCATGCAAATCAATAAGCCAATAGCAGCGGCAGCTACAAGTCTAAATGTACTAGTCCATGGCTGAAAGGGTATGATCCTAGCTTCTGTGGCCTGTTGTGCTGCATATTCGTTTCGTGCCTGCTTTAGTTTAGTCCAGATCGTTTCCAGTTCAGCATCCTGCATGTCATCTTCATCCTGAGACAATAGAGTTACTAGCTTGCGGGCTTCCAGTATGGTTTCATACTTTTCAGGGTGCTCCTCTAGCCAATCTGACCAAAAGGTATTTTGCTCAGCTGTGCCTTCGTTGACCCAACGAATGAAAAAATAATCTGCTGCAAAATCTGCTGCACCATAGTTTAAATAATTCATGCTATATGCTCGGAAGTAAGTTGGATGCTAACTAACGTTCGCTTTAATGGTAATAGTCAGGGTAGCCTATATTTATCCCTCCTAACTGAAAAAAATATTTAATTTTTTTTGAATCGTAGGTGCAAAGACTTTGCAGCCAGTAATTCAATAGAGCAGACATTATCTTTTGGTGCCATCAGGAGGCTTGTTCTACAACTGCTGAGCATTGAAAACTAAAATCGACTGGGGGAAGTGCGCTTATTGCCCTCAGTCTTTTTTCTTGAAAATACCTCTGGAAGGCTAGTTTCATTAGAATAATTTAGCTGCTATTTATATTAGATAGTTCCTTAACAGCTTAAATACTGTGCATGCTAATATCGGATTTCTCTTGACAAGCTTGTAGTTAAAACATCATAAGTATTTCCTGGTTTTTACTCGATCGTATAATGTTGTTTAATCAACTTCCAAGTTGAGGAGCGCATCGTTTTTAGTAAGGGTGCTATGGGAGAGAGTGCAATGCCTGTGGTAGGAACAGGCATCTAGAAACTACTAAAATTATTAAGTTTACCTGGGGGAAGGGAAAAGGCGAGATTTATAAGTGTATCACAATAATAGTAAAAAGCCTAGCACCAAGGATACTTTTAGAAAGAGTTGCTGCAATTTATCCAGTGCCTTGTAAGTGAGCTTATACACTGACTCCTGCTCTATGCCCATAATGCCGGCTATTTCCGGGTAGCTCAAATTCGTAAAATACTTCAGAAATATTACTTCACGCTGCCTGTCTGGTAGCTGCGAGAGCAGTTTTTTAAATTTTTCCTGCAGTTGTTCGGCTGTCTGGCTATGAATCAGGTCCGATTCGTAAGAATCAGTTAAATGGTAATGGTAATCATCAGGTAAGGAAACGCAGGTGTTTTTGTCTGTTAACTTTTTTACTACCTCGCAACGAAGCGCTTTTAACAGGTAGTTCTTTACACTTAATGGCGTGCTTATACTTTCTCTGCTTTTCCAGATTCTGAAAAAGACCTGCTGCACACTATCTTTAATTAGATCTCTGTCCTGAGTTATTTTACAGCCATATTTAAATAAGATGGGCGCATACTTACGATAAAGTATAGAATAATCATGCTCACTCCCTTGCTTAAAATTTTCCCAGATTTCCAGTTCATTCATTACCTTACCCTTAAATACTCAGTTGTTTCTCAGGCAACTCTTGCTTGCACTAAACTAGCAGCAGCAGCAGCTAAAACAGGTGATTTGCTGCTGTAACGAGAAATTTCATCAGCTTATCTTGTGTACTTTGCCGTGTAACTCAGGAAAACCTGTGAGATTTAAAGATGAAGGGCTTCCTTTTGCACTGCTTCAGCATTTAAGTTTGCAAATTAAAATATGAATTGCAAATTTATATACAAATAAATGGTAGTTAGTGTAACTGTAATGGTATGATTGCTATTGGATTAGGGGAAGTACATGAACAAGGGGCCAGCAGTTGCTAAGATGGGCAATATTTTTTTGGTAGGAAACGATACATGCAGGGTGGATGACATAAAGCCTGGGTTCAAGCCTGTTCTACTTACCTTTAGTGGTAGTAGAACAGGCTTGAACCTATTAGTAACTGCCGTTATATTTCCGCACAAACCACTCCGCACAAACCAGGGCCAGAATCACAAAGAAAATCCATTTCATGTCTACTAAGTCGTTGAACGATTCGGAGCTGTAGATCAGGTTTTTGTGATCGGCCTTGAGGATATCTTCTTCCAGTTGCTGGAGCTGTGTGGGGTAGTAGAGGCGTGAGCCGGTGTTATTGCCTAGCTGAAAGAGCAGGTTATGGTCGGCCACCGCGTTAAGCGCTTCCAGCTGCAACTCCTCAACCACAAACTCACCTTTATCTTGCTGTAGCTGCCCGCCTATAGTAGCGCTTGCCGCATAGGTGTAGCGGCCTCCAGGCAAAGAGCCGATGTTTACACCCGCCTGGTTTTCGCCGTTGGCAAATGTAAATGACCTGGTGTTATCTTCTTCGTCTGTAATTTTAAGACTGATATTTTGGCCGTAAATAGGCTCAAGCGCCTGGTTATAAGCTTCCGCCTCAAAGTAAATTTCGTCTGCGCTGGAATATTCGTCGCGAGCCGGAAATACATTCAAGCGTTTCTTGTTGCGGGGGGCGGTGAGGAGCTGTACCAGGTTCGTAATCAGCTTATCGTACACTTCAGGTTTTTCATGTGCCGATGCCTCTGCCAGGCGCCATTGCCAGGTTCCGGAGGCAAGGAGGGTGGCGTTGCGCTGGTCGTTGGCATTTTGTACAACCAGCAGCGGCCTGTTGGTGCGCACCCGCCCCACTTGTTGGTAAAGTACTGTTTCAGCGTTTTTAGAAAGCTCAAATTCGGCATAAGGTACTGTTGCAGGTGGGTACTGCTGCAGGCGCTCCGTTGCCTCTGTCGCCAGTTTAAACGTGCTGAAGTTCGGGTTGAGGGCACTGGTTACCTCATCGCTATCGCCGGAGCCGCCAATAGAGAGGCCCATGTTTAAGCGATTAAAAGCCGAAATATCACTTTGCGGACCAATTATGTACAAGGCTGGCATTTGTTTCTGGCGCACCAGGTTGAGCACAGCTTCGCCTCCTGCCGTTCTGGAGGGGAGCTGGTGCAGCACCGCTACATCGTATTCCTGCTGCTTCAGTGTGTTCACTCCTGGCAGAAAGAGCTCCGTTTCGTAGTTCTCGTTCGATTCTATAGCTGCCCTTATCGCCTTGATGTCGGGGTGGGGAGAGGCCGCCGCAACAAGTATCTTGATTTTACCTTTCACAACATCTATGTAAGCATGCTTGGTGTTGTTGAGGGTAGTAAACTCTCCTTGCAAAGGCTGAATTTCTACTTCGTAGTGCTTTTTGCCAAGCCCGCCGGCCAGGACCGAAAACGGCACTACCTGTAGCGCTCTATTGGCTTGTAGTGTTACCTGTTTTCTTTCGAGCACCTTTCCGTTTTCTTTTAGCAGGACTGTGGCAGAGGAGCCGCCAAAGCCTTCGTGCTGCAGCTCGGCCTCAATCGGGAATTTGTTGCCGCTATAGTTTACTTTGTTGTAGCGCAGGGAGGCCAGGATTATATCCTTCTTTGGCACGGTATCGCCAACAGCAATGGGATAGATGGTGAAATTGTAGTTGGAGTAAGTAGGAGAGGTACCTTGGTTCACAATGCCATCAGAGAGCAGGATTACGCCTGCGAGATTTTCGCGCTCCTGCTCATTTTGAGCCTGCCGGAGCAGCTGACTCAGGTTGGTGGCCTCTTGTTTAAACCGAATATCGGTTAGAGTTTGGGCCTGTTCTCCAGTTTCTAGTGTCCTGATTTGGGTGTTATAGCCATTATCTTGCAGCCTGGTCATAAGCTGCTGCAGGCCCTGCTGGGTTTGTTGTAGCTGGGAAGTATCAGAAAAGAGGGTAACGGAGCTGGAATTATCTACCGCAAATACAATGGTAGGCTGCAGCGTGGTGTTCTTAAAATAGCGCACCAGTGGCCCCAACAGCAGAAAGCACAAAAAACTAACTACGGCAAACCGCAAAAAGGCGAGCGCGTAGTTCAGGTTTCTGGACCAGGGCGTACGCTTGCTGTAGAGCAGCCAGGCATACAAAACGCCAGCCGCCACACAGACTAATATAAGCCAGGGGGAATAAGTAGTGAGGATTCTAAAAGAAGACACGTGTGTTAATTAGAAATTAAAAATTATGAATCAGTAATTCAGAGCATGCATAAACTTCATTCTTGCACTGCATAAAATGGAGTTTAAAGATGGCCTAAAATAATTATATAATCTGTGAACCAGCAAGGAAAGTACAACGGGCCACTTACATGTTTAGCATATTACACTAGACCTTACTACGATTAAAATCCACAAATTAATTTATAATTCATAATTTTTAATTTCTAATTAAAAAGCTTAGGTCAGCATACCGCCATCTACCTGCAGCACCTGCCCCGATATGTAAGCTGCTTCGTCGGAAGCCAGGAACGCCACACAATTAGCTACATCAGCTGGTGTACCGCCACGTTTCAACGGAATGGCCTTACGCCACTCGTCAACCACTTTCTGGTCGAGTTCGCCTGTCATTTCGGTTTCTATAAAGCCGGGAGCCACTGCGTTGCAGCGAATATTGCGGGAACCAAGCTCGAGCGCTACTGATTTGGTAAAACCAATAATGCCTGCTTTTGAGGCTGCATAGTTGGCCTGGCCGGCATTGCCCTTAATGCCAACCACAGAGGTAATATTAATGATAGAACCAGCTTTGGCACGCATCATGTGCTTGGTGGCCGACTTGGTAAGGTTGAAAACAGATTTCAGGTTGGTGTTGATGACGGCATCCCACTGGTCTACGCTCATGCGCATCAGGAGGCCATCGCGGGTAATACCGGCGTTGTTTACAAGAATATCTATTTTGCCAAATTCGCTGATTACGTCTTCTACCAGCTTTTCTGCCTGGGTGTTGTCTGCGGCATCGGACCGGAAGCCTTTTGCATTGCCTCCGTCAGCAGTGAGCTCCTGTTCCAGCTGCTGTCCTTTTTCAACGCTCGACAGGTAGGTGAACGCTACCTGGGCACCCATCTCCACAAATTTTTGTGCGATGGCACGGCCAATACCTTTAGATGCTCCCGTTACCAGAGCTACTTTTCCTTCTAATGTTTTCATAAGGGCCAAAGTTAGAAAAGATTTTTAAATGCGGTTAGGTGAATTCGTTGTTTTGAATGGCAGGCAATGGCTTTTCGAAGAGGCGGGGGCTTCTGGAAGGCCTATTTCATTAGAATAATTAAAGATGTGCAGCAGGGAATAGCCTCTAACAGCTTTACCTCGTTTTGTCTGTTTGAAAGAGGCTTGTGCACAAGGGTAAAAGCAGGGGCTAGAGCTAGTGGGTGCATCGGGCAATTTTGTTTACCCTGATAGTGATCGGCCGGTTGATAGTTCTATAAGGAACTTGCCCACCCTTTAGATCAGGGATTTTTGACCTGCCCAGCCTGGAGGTGTTATAGTGCCCATTTGCGGAGGAGACCTAGGCGCTCGAGAGTAACTGGTTAACATCCTGATTATTGTCCGGACTTTATTTTTAATTCTATAATTTTACCCATATTTTAGCACCTGTTTTCAACCAAAGCCTTAGTACAATGTTTAAACGCCTTATCGGATTTGCCATCCTGATAGCCAGCTCTCTGTTAATTTTTTTTACAGCGGCGCAAACCTTCAATTTTACTTTATCAGACGATTTAGAGCAAGAAACAGACGGTTTCTCCATTGTTACTGAAAATGAAGAAGAGGAGGAGGAGGAAGGTCCGGCTCCAATTGTGTTTGGCATTCCGACCGATTCGATGAGAATTGTGGAAGGTGAAGTGGAGCGGGGGCAGAGCATGTCAGTTATATTGGCTGATTACAATATTTCTGCTGCTACCATCGACCTGCTTTCTCAGAAAGCGAAAGGTGTTTTTGATCTTAGAAAAATTAATGCGAAGCGTAACTACATTATTCTTCATGCCAAAGACGCGAACCGCACGGCCCAATATTTTATTTACGAGCCCAACAATATAGAATACATTATATATGACCTGCGCGGAGACCTGGAGGTAACAAAGGTGAAGCGGGAAGTGCAGGTAATCGAAAAAGCCATATCCGGCGAAATAAACCACTCGCTCTATGCCTCTATGTTAAAGGCTGGAGGCTCTGCCCAACTGGTAAATACCTTTGCCGATATCTACGCCTGGCGCCTCGACTTAAACAGAATTCAGCCTGGCGATAAATTCAAGCTTATTTATGAAGAGAAAGTGGTAAACGGCACGCGCATTGGCGTAGGCAAACTCAAAGCTGCATATTTTGAGCATCAGGGCCAGCCGCTTTATGCCATCGCCTTCGATCAGGACAATAGCTCCGGTTATTTCGATCAGAACGGCAAAAGCCTCAAAAAAGCATTTTTACGGGAGCCGCTGGAGTACAGCCGCATCAGCTCCCGCTATACCATGAACCGTTTTCATCCAGTTCAGAAAGTTAATAAACCGCACTTGGGCACCGACTTTGCCGCCCGCGCCGGCACCCCTATCCGCACAGTGGGCGACGGAGTAGTGGTAGAAGCAAAATTTACGCGCGGCAACGGCAACTATGTTAAAATCAAACACAACGGTACCTACACCACCCAATACCTGCACATGTCTAAGTTTGCTAAAGGCATCAAGGCAGGCGTGCGTGTGCAGCAGGGGCAAACCATCGGCTATGTGGGTAGCACCGGCCTGGCTACTGGCCCGCACCTGTGCTATCGTTTCTGGAAGAATGGCAAGCAAGTAGATGGTCTGAAAGTGCAGTTGCCTGAAGCGGAGCCTGTAAGAAAAAGAAATTTGCCTTCTTTCCTGACACAGAAAGAAATTATTGTGCAGCAGCTAGAAGCACTGAATACAACCGGTAATCAGCCTCAGGAATTATTAGCTGTAAAAGAGGGCAATAAATCGGATGGTGTTTGAGTTGTATTAATGTTCAATATTGGTTTTGTTAATGTGAAGGGGCAGTCGTAATGGCTGTCCTTTCTCTTTTTAGACTTTTCCAATAGAGTTGATCTTCAGAGGGAATTTGTGCCGCTATTCTTTGTTACCTTCTAATTTTCCACTCAGCCCTTTCCTTTTGTCATCCTGAAAGGATCTTGTGGGCGAGATGCATTAGCAATGGCTATTGCAGTTGTAGTTTAAGTTTGCATAGTAGCTTTTCTTGCTGTGACAGCGGGGTGGGGCCGTTGTATTGCCTGTGTCTTTGTTCTTTTTGTCTTGATACAAAAAGAACCAAAAAAATCAAGACGATTTTGAACTCGCTGAACGCTCAAACATAAAATCGTCAATGGGTGCACCTGGCTCAGGTGTTCTGTTCGTTACCTCCTGCCGCAATGCATTAGTTTAGGTTAGTCTTCTGCTAAATTATTCTAATGGAATTGCCCTTCCAGAGGCTTATTGAAAGTTTTAGATGCTAGACTAGGTTTTAGATGTTAGACCCTTGGCAGTTAAAAGTTAAAAACGGATGTACATTCTCCGCACAACCAATCAACAATTCAACAACCAGCTATTATAAAGGTTTAAACTGCTCAAACATTTGGTGGCAGTCGTTGCAGTAGTGGAGGGCACGGCAGAGGGTGGGGCCGAAGGGCGAACGCATAGTGGTGTTGGTGCTCTTGCAGTTAGGGCAGGTGGCGTATTCCAATATGTCCAGGTCCAGTATCAGGTCGTAGGTGGGTGGAGGAGCCAAACCGAATTGCTTTAGTGCGGCACGTCCTTTTTCCGTAAGTTTATTGCTGTTCCAGGGGCTGTCGAAAGACATCCGGACTGTGAAATTGTTGATGCCGTGCCGTGCCAGCGTCTGCTCTACATCTTTTTTCATGTAGTCCATAGCGGGGCAGCCGGCAAAGGTCGGGGTCATGTTCACGGTTACATGGGCGTCTTCTGCTATCTCTACACCTGTTATCACCCCCAGGTCCACCAGCGACAAAACAGGGATTTCCGGGTCTTTTACCTCCTCCAGTATAGCGAGTATATCTTTTTTCTGTAAGGTCATGTTACCATTCTGCAGTAGGATCAATTTTTATGACTTCGGCCATTTCGTTTAGCAGTGGCTGCAGGTGTCGGGTGTGGGTGCCGTAGCGGCCCCCTACCATAGGTGTAAGGCTAGCTAAATCCGGCATGGTAAGTGCAGTGGCCGATAGTACCTGTTGTACCTTACTTAGCCACTCTTCCTGAATAACGGCTTCTCCCTTGTACACACCGCTCTTTATCAGCTCCTGCTCATAAACGGAGGGTTCAAATAATCCCAATGCATACGGCATGAGGCTATTCAGTGAATTTTGCAGCCGCGTGATAGCTTCTTCGGTAGAGGAGCCCAGGTTCCGGATCCAGGTGTTGGCATGCAGCACGTGGTATTTAATCTCACCTTTCAGTTTGGTAGCGACTTTAGCAATTGGCTTGTAACTGGAATTGCTAAGCATCTCGAACCGGATAGACTCTGCATGGTCGTAAAGAAAGTGGCGGATCAGGCTGAAGTCAAACTCGCCATTGGGCAGCTCTGTAAACTGACTGTTGTGGAACTGAGTAGCCTGTCTGGAGAAAGCAATGGTATCTTGTTCTGGTTCGCCTAAATCGTGCAGCAGCGTGTAAAAGGCCAGGCTGTGGCCTATTTTATCCTGTGCCATAGAAGAAAAGGCAATGTCCTCTTCCAGAATGGGACCAAGGCCAGTCCACTCCGAGTTGCGGTGGCCCAGAATAAGCTGGTCGTCAGCTATTTTGTATAGTAAATCTTTTATGGCTTCCTCTATCATGCTGATTGGTCTTGTGCCTGCTCTTCTTTAAATCGCTTTATCTTATCCAGTACCTTATAGGCAGCGGGTTCTCTGTATTTTTTCTCCGGCAGTGTCAGCCACATATCCCGGTCTTCCTCTGCCGACTGCAGCACGTTTTTCGACTTTACTACCCACATGTTTACTGCAGGATGTTGCGCGGCAAAAGCTGTTTTCGCCTTGTGGTAAGCTTCCTGGTAAGAGGTAGCACCTACGCGGCCCACGTGGGTATGGGCTTTTCCTCGCTTTTTCTGATGAAACACTTCGTAAGACTCCAGCGGCCATACTGTATCTTCGGGTATGTCGACCTCAAAAGAATCGTAGATACATTCATCGTCGTTGGCATAAGGCGATACCATAATATGCCTTGTAAGCACTACCCACAAGCCACTGCAGGCTGAGCGCCGACTGTATTGTTCTTTGGCAAACAGGAAGGCAACATCGGCGTTAGGAGCATGTACTGGCCCAACATAAGTAAATGGTGTATTATCGCGTTTGCGGGCAAAAACCTCAAAGGTCTCGAACTGGTCGAATTCTGCTTTGGGCTCCATGGGTGGCAGCTCCCCGTCTGGCAGGTGCAAACGGTTAATTCTCGGATCTAAAGACTTCAGCGACATAAGCAGCAGATTTAAATTGAACAAAAAGAGCCATTGCATTTTACCATGTAACTCGGTCTCTATACTTGTTAAGGAAACAAGGTGCTATAAATCGCACCTTAGAACAGAAGGGACAAAAGGAAGAGCTTGAAGTAGATTCTTATTTTACAGAATAAACCATGTGCCTCAAAATGGCTACTTTGATTTTAAGTGCAGGTACTTAAGCAAGTGGCCGTACGTATTTGGCAGTGGGGTTTTGGAGGGCAAGGCGTACCCAGGCTCCCCGTTCCTCAGCCATGCGGCGTACTCCCAGCCGTTCTGCGTTGCAGGGGCCGTCTCCGTTAATTACCCTTCTGAACTCCTCCCAATCTGGCTCAGTATATTCCCACTGGCCGGTTTGCTGGTTCTTTTTCAGGAGCGGGTCGGGTATGGTCAGACCTATTTCCAGAATTTTGGGCACATACATGTCGAGGTATTGCTGGCGGCACTCGTCGTTAGAAGCCATTTTAACTTTCCAGCGCATCAGCGTTTCTGTGTGAACACTTAATTTATCGGAAGGGCCAAAAAAGGTCATGATCTGGCTCCACCAGCGGTTAAGTGCTTCCTGCACCATCTGGCGCTGCGGAGTGGTGCCAGTTGCCATGTATACCACAGAATCGTGCCCGTACTTCAGGTGAAAAGCCTCCTCGGCGCAGATGCGTTCCAGAGCACGGCAGTAGGGGCCATAGGATCCCTTGGAATTAGCCATTTGGTTTACAATCGCTCCCGCGTCAATGAGCCAGGAAATAATGCAGGAGTCTGCCCAGGTGTAAGTGGGGTAATTGAACACGTTAGAGTATTTCGACTTGCCGTTTATCAGGTCTGTCAGCATTTCTTCCCTCGATTTGCCAAGGGTTTCGGCTGCACTGTAAAGCAACTGTGCGTGACCAACCTCGTCCTGAACCTTTGCCATCAGGGCCAGCTTTCGCCTAAATCCCGGAGCGCGAGTAATCCAGGTGCCTTCCGGCAGCGCTCCGATAATTTCTGAATGGGCATGCTGCTCTATCATACGTATAAGCTGCATGCGGTAGAGCTTTGGCATCCAATCGTCGGGCTCTATTTTTTCGCCCTGGGCTATGCGTTCTTCAAACTCAGCCAGTTTCGACTGGTCTTCCTGCTCCAAGCCTTCTGCTTTGGTAGCTTCAAAAGTGTTTCCTCCTCCGTACATAACCTCTCAATTTTCTGATTTAGCTAAAAAAGCCGGACTGCATAACAGCCCGGCAATTGTAGTTTTGTAGCGTATAAGTAATTATGTTCCTGGAAGAGGTAGATGTAGTTTTTTGCTGTCGTGATATAAAAATTTGACTTTGATAAATCCAAGTCAAAACTTCCGTTTAAGAGTTCTGGCTAAAACCAATGGTAGTGCCAGAGTTAGATATTCTCCCATTAACATATTTAAATGTACACAAACTAACGTTAGTTAGCAATATATTTTGTATTTACGAGTAATTTTTAGTGAAAGTTTTATAAGAGGGGCAATTTCGAAACACTTTGATCGCTATAATATTAGGCGAAGCATTAAAAAGATGTTTGTTAAATTGAAGCTTATTTTATTTTTGATGCGTAAAGTCAGAGTAGGAGATCGGGTTACTTGAAACAGCGGAGCTTGGAGGGGCAGGAGAGGTAGGTTCCCCGGCGTATAACCTCAGTTCTATTTTAATAGAGGTAGAGGAACGACTGGTTAGAGGAGCAGTTGGAAGGTCTCTTTATTTTTTGTTATTTAATTAGTGTCTGCTGCTCGTATTTGCCTGCAAAGCAAAATGCTGTTGCCGGAACAGGCCCCTGGGCTAAACAAAGCGCAGTCTGTTGTTGTTAACAGTTGCCGGTAATACCAGTGCAGGTTCATTTGAAAACTTCTGAAATTATGACTGATACTATGAATACTGCTGAAAAGCAAGTGATGGATTTTGTACGGTACCATGTAAAAGACCGGGTAGGCTATATAACCATTGCACGGTCCGAAAAGCGGAATGCCCTTAATTTTGAAGTGGTACTGGAACTGAAACGAGCTTTTGCGAGGGCCGAAGACGATGAGAACTGTAAGGTAATAGTTTTTCGGGCCGAAGGAAAGGTGTTTTGTGCCGGTGCAGACTTAGAGTATCTGCAACTGCTGCAGAAATATAATTACCAGGATAACCTGGCCGATTCCACACACCTGATGGAGCTCTTTCGGACAATCTATACACTTAAAAAAGTAGTGATTGCGCAGGTAAATGGCCATGCCATTGGCGGTGGCTGCGGACTGGCAACTGTTTGCGATTTTGCCTTTACCGTGCCTGAGGCAAAGTTTGGCTACACCGAGGTTAAAATAGGGTTTATTCCGGCTATCGTTAAAGTGTTTTTACTTCGTAAAATAGGGGAGGCGAGGGCCAAGCAACTCCTGCTCACTGGTGACCTGATTTCGGCGCAGGAGGCGCAGGCATTTGGCCTGGTAAATTATGTGGTGCCGGCAGAAGAGCTGGAAGACAAGGTTTTTGCCTTTGCGCAGAAACTGTGCACCGAAAACTCCCGCCAGTCTATGGAGGTAACGAAAGAGATGATTGCCAGGGTGCAAGGCAAATCGTTGGAAGAAGCACTGCAATACGCTGCTGAAATGAATGCTGTTGCGCGTAGCAGCGAAGATTGCCAGCGTGGGATCGCGGCTTTTTTAAATAAAGAGCGTGTAACTTGGTAATTAAAAATTTCAATTTCATAAACCATTTGTTCATCTTGCTGTTTGTTCGTTATGCTGACTGGCATTGGAATCATGGTACTTACTTTTGTAGCAATGGAAGCTGTGGCCTGGGCCACGCATAAGTACGTGCTACACGGTTTTATGTGGTTTCTTCATAAGTCGCACCATACCAGGCACCAGCACACATTTGAGCTGAACGACTTGTTTTTTGCCTACTACGGCATGCTGGCAATGCTTTTCTTTATATTTGGGGAAAGTCCGCTGGATTACCGCTTCTGGATAGGCGCAGGTATTACCCTCTATGGTGTTGCTTATTTCCTGATTCATGATGTGTTCATTCACCGCAGAATCAAATTATTTGGTAAAACATCTAATAAGTATCTGAGGGCACTTAACATAGCACATAAGGTGCATCATAAAGTGAATCAGCGAGATGGATCCGAATCATTTGGTATGCTTTGGGTGGCACCCAGGTATTTCCAGTCAGCTTCTAAATCAATCAGGAAACAGAAGCAAATAAACCGTGGCTCTCTACTCAATTAAGGAACTGGAACATCTTTCCGGCATCAAGGCGCATACTATCCGCATCTGGGAGCAGCGCTATCAGATACTGTCTCCATCCAGAACCGATACCAACATCCGGTTTTACGACGATGAAGACCTGAAATGGCTGCTCAACATCTCTTTGCTAAACGAGAAAGGCTTTAAGATTTCTAAAATCGCCAAAATGAGCAAAAGCGAGGTAGGGCAATTGGTGCAGCAACTCAGCGAGGAAGCCAATGAGTTCGACCATCATATTAACGGGCTCATCACGGCTATGCTCGACCTCGACGAGCCGCTTTTCGATAAAGTATTGTCTACCGCCACGCTGCAAATGGGGATCCAATTTATGATGCAGGAGGTCGTGTATCCGTTTCTCAAGAAAATAGGCATTCTATGGCAAACCGGTAATATCAGCCCGGCGCACGAACACTTTATCAGTAACCTTATCCGACAGAAACTACTGGTTGCTATTGACGGGCAGGTAGTGCGGCGGCAGGAGGGAGTTCCTACCTACATGCTGTTTTTGCCAGAAGGAGAAATGCACGAAATTGCGCTGCTGTACATGAACTACCTGCTGCGTTCGCTCCATATTTACACGCTTTACCTGGGGCAGAGCCTACCTTTTGAAGATCTGCGGCTTTGCTATAAGAATTTTAAGGCCGATTACCTATGCACAGTGCTTACTTCCACGCCCGAGCGCAGCGAAGTGCAGCATTATATCAATCTGCTGTCTACTACTTTTCCGGAAGCAACGGTGCTGCTGTATGGGAACCAGGTGCAGTACGAGTTCCTGACTATTCCGGAAAATGTAAAGCGTCTAACCTGTATGCAGGACTTTGTTAATGTGATTAGCGACAAGAATATGCTGGTTAGCTCGCTAAGATAGCAGCTTGTACTGCACTCCCAATTATTCTAATGAAAAAGGCCTTCCGGAGGAAATTTCAATTTAATAAGCCCATGACCTGGTTACTTTGAGTATATCGCCAGTGCCAACCTGCTATGATTGATGCAATAAATATGCTGCTATTTTCCCTGCTTCTGCCATTCAATAATTGGTGGAGGCAGGGAATTTTGCTTAAAGATGCCTAATAAACAAACGGTGGTGGAGCGGGCCAGCGGTAAATTCTACTAATGAAAGTGGCCTTCCAGAGGCTGAATCAGGAAATTGGCATTTAGGCCGTCGCAGAGTTTTAGCATCCGCAGAGGCTTTCTGCTGACTTTGTGCCGCTGTGTTTTAATATGTCAGTTCACTTCTTCAACTCCAGTTTCGAATTTTGGCAGGTCATCCTCCACCTTACGTTATTGGTTTGATGCGTCAATCCTTCAGGATCTCTTCTAGTAAACTCTTATTCACATCACTTATAGTGGAAGTTACAGAAAAGGGAAGTGTATAACATACTTGCTCTGCTTTTTTAGGTTTTCAGGCTTGAAAAGGTAGAATTGTTTACAGTCATTTTTATGACCCTAACATGTTGTATTTAACTTATTTGGTTCCTATAACTAAAGATTGAACCATTAAATGAGTGACTAGTGAAAAATAAACTGTTTAACATTTTTTATATTAAATTAAACAAAATACCTTGTATACTCTTAACTAGTAAAGTTTGTTTACGTATAGGGTAGAAAAAGTTAAACAGATATGACAGCTCTGGAATTTAGTAATCATGTGCAGCTAATGGCCCAAAACATGCGTCAGGCTGCTATGCGCCTTACTCAAGACGCAGACGATGCCAAAGATTTGGTTCAGGAGACCCTGCTGAAGGCACTGTTGAACCGGGAAAAGTTCTTGCCCGGCACCAACCTCAAAGCGTGGTTGTTTACTATTATGCGTAATTCTTTCATCAACAATTACAATAAAGTAACCAAGCGCAGCAGTAATTCGGATTTCGACGATTTTTTGCACCACCTCAATCACGATGAAAATTTCATGACACAAAACAAAGGCACTGCAACTTTCGTCATGAACGATATTGAATCTGCTATTGAGGCCCTGCAAGAGGAGCACCGAACTCCGTTTATGATGTATTATGTAGGCTATAAATACCTGGAAATAGCCGAAATGCTTAAAATACCGATCGGTACAGTAAAAAATCGCATATTTATAGCCCGGCAGGAGCTTAAAGCGATGCTTCGGACTTACCAGCTAGATGCTTGAATAAATACGCGTGCTATAATTAATTTATGATTCGGAAAAAAGTAATTGTCATTGGCTCCGGTTTCTCCGGCCTTTCGGCTGCTACCAGTTTGGCGGCAGAAGGCTTTGAGGTAACGGTGCTGGAAAAAAATGCCAGCCCCGGCGGCCGGGCAAGAAGCTTTGCAGCGCAGGGGTTTACCTTCGACATGGGGCCTAGCTGGTACTGGATGCCTGATGTATTTGAGTCATATTTCCAGGGCTTTGGCAAAACTACTTCCGATTACTACCAGCTAAAACGCCTCGACCCATCTTACACTGTCGTTTTTGGCGAAAAAGATTTTATGCAGGTTCCTGCCGCCCTGGATCAGCTGCGGGCTATGTTTGAGGACCTGGAACCAGGGAGTGGTGCAATGCTTGATGAGTTCCTGAGGCAGGCTGCATACAAATATAAAGTGGGCATAAAGGAGTTGGTGTACAAGCCAGGTCGTTCTGTTACTGAGTTTATGAGCCTGAAGCTCCTGTATGATGTTGTTCGGATGGACGTTTTTCAGTCGTTCCATAAGCATATCAGACGGTTTTTCAAGCACAACAAAATCATCAAGCTCATGGAGTTCCCTATTCTGTTTTTAGGGGCGCTTCCGGAAAATACACCGGCACTGTATAGCTTAATGAACTACGCCGATATTGCACTCGGTACCTGGTACCCGATGGGAAGCATGTACCGCATTGTAGAAGGCATGATGCAATTGGCCGAGGAGAAAGGTGTCAGGTTTCTGTTCAATCAGGATGTAAAGCAAATTGAAGTAAGTCAGGGTGTAGCAACTGGCGTTGTAACCATAAATAATCGGTTTGAGGCAGATGTTGTAGTGGCAAGTGCCGATTACCACCATGTAGAAAAGCAATTGCTGCCAAAAACTTACCAGAGTTACTCCGACAAATACTGGGATGAAAGGGTAATGGCCCCTTCTTCGCTCATTTTTTATCTGGGCATTAACAAGCGATTGCAAAACCTGAATCATCATAACTTGTTTTTTGATGAAGATTTTGGACCACATGCCCGGGAAATCTATACAGATCCTAAATGGCCGACAAAGCCGTTGTTTTATGTGTCAGCACCGTCGGTAACAGATGCTAGTGTAGCGCCGGCAGGCTGCGAGAACTTATTTGTGCTTATACCGGTGGCTCCGGGCCTAACCGATACCGACGAGGTACGCGAAAAGTATTATCACCTGGTTATGGAGCGGCTGGAGCAGCTCACCAAGCAGGAAATTAGAAGCAGCGTGGTATACAAGCGAAGTTATGCGCACCACGATTTCGAAACCGACTACAATGCTTTTAAAGGAAATGCTTACGGATTAGCTAACACGCTCATGCAAACGGCTCTATTTAAACCTGCGCTTAAAAGTAAAAAAGTAAACAATTTATATTATACAGGTCAACTCACGGTGCCCGGTCCCGGCGTGCCGCCTTCTCTTATTTCGGGGCAGGTAGTGGCGAAGGAAATTGTAAAAGAAAGCAAAATGGAAGTGGTGGCTTAGCGGCATATTTGTTTTACTCGTAAAAGCAATAAGTGCCTCCCTAAATAATTGTAAAAGAAAATTAATTTGTACATGGAGCTATTCAACCAAACTTGCCTGAAGTGCAGCAAGGTTATTACCGAGGCCTACAGCACCTCCTTTACCTTAGGCATTAAAACGATGCATCGCAAATTCCATAGCCCTATTTACGCCATTTATGGATTTGTAAGGTTGGCCGACGAAATTGTCGATACTTTCCATGATTACGAAAAGCGGGAGCTGCTCCATGATTTTAAAAAGCAAACCTACGATGCCCTGAAAAAACGAATTAGCCTGAACCCGGTACTGCAGGCTTTCCAGGAGGTGGTGACAAATTACGACATAGACACTGCTTACATAGATGCTTTTTTGAAAAGCATGGAAATGGACTTGGATGATAATGTGTATGACAAGGCTTTGTACGAACAGTATATTTATGGCTCGGCCGAAGTCGTAGGCCTGATGTGCCTGAAGGTATTTTGCGAAGGAGATAAGGAAATGTTCGACCGTCTGAAGAAACCCGCCTGCAGCCTTGGCGCCGCTTTCCAAAAAGTGAATTTTCTTCGTGATTTTAAAAGCGATTATGATGAGCGTGGCCGGGTGTACTTCCCAAAAGTAGATATCAAAAACTTCAATAATATAAGTAAAGCCGAGATAGAGGCCGATATTGTTAAAGATTTTGAAGATGCTTACCAGGGTATACTAGGCCTGCCTCGTGGAGCCCGTATGGGGGTTTACCTGGCCTACGTGTATTACCTGAAGCTTTTTAAACGGATACAACGCGTGCCCGCAACCCATATACTGCAGGAACGCGTAAGAATACCTGACAACACAAAGCTGGCACTTTTGCTTGGCTCTTATGTTCGGTATAGACTAAATGTGATTTAACGTGAGAATATTTCTACTTACTTTCCTGCTTTTTGTAGCAGGCGCGACCTTGGGTAACAAAATAAACAATTACAACCTTTCCGAATTACGGAAACAATACCTGGCCGCCAGCCAGGACAGTGAGGCCGGTAAAAACTTTTACCAACTCATGAGCGATTACAAAGAGAAGGAACCGGTACTGATGGCTTATAAAGCAGTGTCAGAGGCAACTATGGCTAAATACGTCTGGAACCCTTACCAGAAACTGAAGCACCTGAAGCAGTCGGCTGCCATTTTTGAGGAGGCAGTGCAGTTGGAAAATAGAAACCCGGAAATTCATTTCCTGCGTTTTACAGTGGAGCATTATGTGCCCCGCTACCTGAACCTGAGTGGCCACCTGGCCGAAGACAAAAAAGTGATTCTGGATAGCCTGAAGGCGCACCCGAAATCCGGTATTTCTACAGACTGGGCCCGGACCATGCGCGATTTCATGCTGACCAAAGACCATTGCACAGAAGAAGAAAAAAAGGCCTTGCGAAGCATCAAAATCTAAATGTACATCTACCTATACCTCAACATATTCACTATACTTTTCCCGTTGTTGCTGTCTTTTGATAAGAAAGTGACTTTTTACAAGAGTTGGCCTTATCTTTTTCCGGCCATGGCGTTAAACGGGGCACTTTTTATTATCTGGGATGTGTTATTTACCAGAGCAGGCATCTGGGGCTTCAACGAAGAGTACCTGGTTGGTGTTAAATTGTTTGGGCTGCCGCTGGAGGAGGTACTCTTTTTCGTGACGGTGCCTTATGCATGTGTTTTTATTTACAGTGTACTCAATGCCTATATTGCCAAAGATCTGTTACAGTCTGTAGCAAGGCCGGTTACATATGGGTTAGTGCCTGTGCTGGCTGTGCTGGCAGTGTTTAATATATATAATTTATATACCTCCATAACGTTTAGCCTGCTGGCAGTGCTGTTGGTAATACACCTGCGGCTGTTTGGCACCAAAGTGCTAGGGCGATTTTACCTGGCATACCTGGTCCACCTGGTGCCTTTTCTGCTGGTAAACGGGGTGCTAACCTATCTGCCGATAGTGTGGTACAACAACGACTATAACCTGGGGCTGCGCATTGTGTCTATTCCAGTAGAAGATACCATGTACTCAATGCTCATGCTGCTGCTTACTATTTCCATTTTTGAAGGACTGCGGCAGCGCCAGGCTGTGAAACATTTTGAGCCTCATCTTGTTTAAAAGATATGAAGAGCCTGCGTATAACCATCGATACTAATTCCGGTTTCTGCTTTGGAGTGGTGTATGCCATCCAAATGGCAGAAGATATACTGCAGGAGCAGGGCTACCTCTATTGCCTGGGAGATATTGTGCACAACGATGTGGAAGTGGAGCGTCTGCAACAGCGTGGGTTATGTATTATAGACCATAACCAGCTCCGGCAACTGCACAACGAGACTGTGCTTATCAGAGCGCACGGCGAACCACCCGAAACTTATCAAACCGCACTGGCTAATAACTTAACTATTATAGATGCCTCCTGCCCTGTGGTGCTAAAGCTACAGAACCGCATTAAATCCTCCTACGACAAAAAAGAATCTATTTACATTTACGGCAAGCATGGCCATGCCGAGGTATTAGGACTGCTGGGGCAAACAAATAATAAGGCAGTCGTGTTTGAAAACATTGCCGAATTGCTGCAGCATAAGCTACCTTCTCAGCTTACTCTCTTTAGCCAAACCACCAAAAGCACCGATAGTTTTTATAAAGTAAAGCAGGTGATGGAAGAGCAGGGGGTAGCGGTATCGGCCAACGACACTATTTGTAGGCAGGTATCTAACCGTGATAAAGACCTGCGCAAGTTTGCCGCTCAGTTCGATAAGGTTATTTTTGTATCGGGCACAAAATCATCTAACGGCAAGGTGCTTTACCAGGTATGCAAAGACACAAACCCGGAAACCAGGTTTGTGTCTAAGGTAGAGGAGTTGCGGCCGGAATGGTTCGCAGCCGGTGAGTCGGTGGGGATTTGTGGTGCTACTTCTACTCCACTTTGGCTAATGGAAGAAGTACGGGACGCCTTGCAAAAATTCTAAATGATAAAAACAGCCAGAAAAGATAATCGGGGCATTGTAATAGCAGCTGTTATTATAACTGGTTGGTTTCTGTTGCTGGCCTATCTGCTGCAATTGCCTGTAAGTTTTTCATCGCCTATTACTTATCTTTTTGTGCTGCTACAGACGCACCTGTACACAGGCATGTTTATTACGGCGCACGATGCCATGCACGGTGTAGCGGCTCCCGGCCGACCTGGTTTGAACAAGGCAATAGGTACGGTGGCAGCCTTCCTTTTTGCCTATAACTGGTACCCGCGCCTGCTCCCCCGGCACCACCAGCACCACCGGCACGTTGCCACAGAGCACGATCCCGATTACCACCAGGGCAGCTTCTGGCCCTGGTACCTTAGCTTTCTGAAGCAGTATATTACCTGGTGGCAACTCCTGCTAATGGCCATCACCTTCAATGTGCTGAAGTTTTTTTTCCCGCTCGAGAACGTGGTGCTGTTCTGGATGTTGCCTGCTATTCTGGCTACTTTCCAATTGTTCTATTTTGGCACGTACCAGCCACACAAAGGAGAGCATGCTCCGCACAACAGGCACAAATCAGGTACTCAACCAAAAAACCATATATGGGCTTTTCTGAGCTGCTATTTCTTTGGCTATCACTACGAGCACCACGAAAAGCCTTACCTGCCCTGGTGGAAGCTCTACAAAGAGAAGTCATGATCGATTTAGCCTTTTCTTCCTGCTGCAAAGCATAGACACCTCAAGTTAAATTATTCAAATTCTTTTGCCCTTTCGGAGGCTTTATTGCTTATAAAAGGTCTAGGGTAGGTCATTGTTGCTATCAACTTGTCTCGCGGAAGCTCGCTGTTTATGTGAGTATTAGGTTTTAAATGTGGTGCAGCATGAGTAATAGTGCAGCACCTTACCTGTAGCAGGTGGTTGACCCTTTTATTCTTCACAACGCTAATAGAGGCCCCTTTATCATTTATGGCTTGCTAATTTATTCATGCGCCAATTACCTGGTGTAGTTATATCTGCATGTGCTTTAGGGCCAACCGGTAACGGGCCAATTCCGCTAATGAAATTGCCCTTCCGGAGGGCATTTGCCACCTGCCAATCCCATGCTTTTTAGCGAAGAAAGACAAGCCCTTTCTAACGAATTTCTCTTACCTGCTTGAGCCAGGTAAGCAGGCCGGCATTCTATGGTTTTTTGCTCCACCACTCCCTGATTTTCCTATTTTCTCCACTTCAAGTTTATCCACCAACCTTCTTCTGCCACTTTCTCCCACTTTTGCCATTGTTTAAGAGGGTGTAAAGTATCGGGTTATGTGATAAAGGTTAAGGTATTGAAAATCAATGAATTATTATTTTGCCCCTCGAATATTAGTAACTTTTAATGTATGATGCAAATTTAGTTTTCACCAAAATGAGCGGAAAAAATGTGGATAATGTGGATAAGTGGGGTGGATAACCATAATTTATCCACAAAGTGGTAAAAAGTGGTAGATTGTGGTTGTGGTGTTTTCCTGATTCGTTACATTTGTATACTCCTGAAAACTATAGGAGCCACTAAACAAATGTTGCATGAACTTCCTATCTGGCGAATACGAATGCAAGATTGATCCAAAGGGAAGGTTGGTTTTACCTGCAAAGATAAAAGCCAACTTGCCGGAGGCGTCTGGCAATCATGTTGTCCTGATGAGAGGGTTTGAGCCTTGTTTAGTGCTGTATCCGAAAGTGGAATGGAAGTCTATTTATGATAAGGTGGCTGGCCTGAACGAGTTTAATGAAGAGTATCGTCACTTTCAGCGCAATTTCTTTCGCGGAAACACAGAGATCGAGCTAGACGGGACGGGCCGTTTTATTTTGCCCCGCACCATGGCTCGCTTTGCCGAACTGGAGAAAGAGGCGATTGTAGTGGGGCTCGGAAACAGAGTGGAGATCTGGAACCCTGATAAGTATGAGGAGTTCCTGATTAAGGACCAGCAGAGTTTTTCACAGCTTGCCCAGAAGTTTCTGGGCGATAAGCCAGCAGAGGAGGCGTCGATTTAATGGAGTATCATCGTCCGGTTTTATTAGAGGAGTCGGTAGATGCCCTGGCTATTAAGCCTGATGGTGTTTATGTGGATGTGACTTTTGGAGGTGGTGGTCATTCGTTCCTCATTTTAAGCAAGCTTACAACCGGTAAGCTTTATTCTTTTGATCAGGACCGTGATGCCGAAGCACAGGCCAAAAAGATCGATCACCCGGGTTTCAACTTTGTGAAAGCCAATTTCAGGGATCTGAAAAAGTACCTGCGACTACACCGGGTGAAAGAAATTGACGGGCTGCTGGCAGACCTGGGTGTTTCATCGCACCAGTTTAATGTGCCGGAGCGGGGTTTTTCCACTCGTTTCGAAGGACCTCTGGATATGCGCATGGACCCGCAGGCGGCCTTGTCGGCAAAAGAAGTGGTTGCCACTTATTCGGAGGAGCAGCTTCATCGGATATTCGGCATTTACGGCGAAGTGAAAAACGCACGAACGCTGGCTCGTTTAATTGTGGAGCGCCGGATGCGCAACCCGATCGAAACGATTAGCGACTTTAAACAGGCAATTAGCGCCTGTACCCCAAAAGGGAAAGAGAACAAATACCTGGCGCAGGTTTTTCAGGCCTTGCGCATTGAGGTGAATGATGAGTTGAAGGCACTTGAGGAGATGTTGGAGCAGACAGCAGAGTTGCTGAAGCCAGGGGGACGGTTAGTGGCTATTTCTTACCACTCCTTAGAAGATCGCCTGGTGAAGAACTTTATTGCAAAAGGTAAGTTTTTTGGAGAGGTAGAGAAGGATTTGTTCGGAAACGAGATTAAACCGCTTGATGCCATAAGCCGAAAACCAATAACCCCCTCGGAGCAGGAATTGCTGGAAAACAGCCGCTCCAGAAGCGCCAAACTTAGAGTAGCCGGGAAGAGAGAATTGAATGATTAAATAATTTGAACTGCAACAGCAGTTAGTAACGAGCAAAAAGTTAAATATCGACTATGGCTTCTAACCTTATGACCAGGAAACCACGCGCGCCTAGAGCAAACAAGGCACGCCTGCAGGCAGAGGAAGAACCTCAGGTGCCAGCTGCACCTAAGGGGTCGGGGTTTAGCATATTTAAACTGCTTGAAAAATATACAAATGTCGATTTTTTGTTTGAGGAAGGCGTTCCGCTCCGGTACCTGCCGAACGTACTCTTCCTGACCGGCATTACGCTTTTCTATATCGGCAATACGCATTACGCCGAAAAAATAATCCGCAGAATAGATAAAATTAAGGTGGAGACCGAAGACCTGAGGGCAGATTACACTACCCTTAAGTCTGATTACATGGATGCCAGCAAGCAATCGGTGGTGGCTGGAAATGTGGCACCCTTAGGTTTGCTCGAAAGCTCTTCCCCTCCTTACCAAGTAGAAGTAGCAGCAGATGAATATTAAGAAATCCATACTCGTTCGGGTAAGGGTAGCTTTTTTGGCTATCTGTTTATTTGCGTGCGCCATTGTTTACAAAATCGTGCACATTCAGTTTCTGGATAAAACCAACTGGAAAGCCATTTCGAAAGAGCGTCGCGTGCGTTATCAGCCAGTGTTTGCTACCCGTGGCAACATTTATTCCGACAACGATGTGTCTTCGGGTAACGAGAGTATACTGGCAACTTCCCTTCCTTTTTACCGGGTAGCCTTTGATCCGACTATTGCCGAAACGCAAGTGTTCAATGCCGGTATCGACTCACTTGCCATGTTGCTGGCTCGTTTCTACGGCGACAAATCAGAAGACCACTACCGCCGCAGAATCAAGAACGCCCGCACCAACGGTCGTCGTTACCTTCGCCTGAATAGCCGTCAGATCAACTACCAGGATAAGAAGATGATGGCCCAGTGGCCTATTTTCAGAGCCGGTAAAAACAGGGGCGGAGTAATTTTTGAAAAGGTAGAAAAGCGCTTCAAGCCGTTTGGCCTTCTGGCAGAACGCACCATTGGGTTTATTAACGTAGATAAAAATGGGGCGGGGCTGGAGTTTAGCTTTAACGATAACCTGGCTGGTACCGATGGGGAGGCTCTTTTTGAGCGCATAGCCGGTGGCAACAAACCTATTTATGATGGTACCGAAGTGAAGCCCCAGCACGGTTACGACATCAAAACCACCATTGATATTAACCTGCAGGATGTGGCAGAGAATGCCCTGTATAAAGCGCTGGCCAAAACGGATGCAGATTATGGTTGCGTGATTATGATGGAGGTTAAAACCGGGGAAATAAAGGCTATTGCCAACTTGGGAAAAACAAAAGGTGGTTATATAGAAGATTATAACTATGCAGTTGGTAACCAGGGTCGTACAGAGCCAGGGTCAACTTTCAAGCTGGCCGCTATGATGGCGTTGTTTGAGCACGCCAACGTAAACCTCACTGACTCGGTAGACACAGGAAAAGGTTCCTTCCGGATAAAAGGCAGAACCATGACTGACTCTAAAATAGGTGGCTACGGTAAAATTACCGTTCAGGAAGTTTTCGAGAAGTCTTCTAACATAGGCGTTGCCAAACTTACCGAAGAGCACTTTGGCACTAACCCAACTGCCTTTACGGATTACCTGAACCGGTTTGGTTTGGGTAGTACACTCGGTTTTCAGATGGATGGTGAGGCAAGACCTTACTTGAAGAGCCCGCAAGACAGAAGCTGGAGTGCTACATCGCTGGCTTCTATGTCTATTGGGTATGAACTGAAGCTGTCCCCGTTGCAAACACTTGCTTTTTATAATGCGGTGGCCAACAATGGTGTCAAAATACAGCCTATTATTGTAAAAGAAATCCGCAAGGCCGATAACGTAATCCAGACCTTCCAGACGCGGGTGTTGGACGAAAAAATCTGCTCCGACGCAACACTTAAAAAGCTTCGCACCATGATGGAGGGAGTAGTGGAGAACGGTACTGCCAAAAACATCAGGAGTAACGATTATAAAGTGGCCGGCAAAACCGGAACAGCCCGTAAGGTAAAGAACGGTAAGTATGTAAAAACCTACTCTACTTCTTTTGCAGGCTATTTCCCTGCCGATAACCCTAAGTACAGCTGCATTGTTATAATTGATTCGCCAAAAGGAGTAAATGTGTACGGTGGCGATGTGGCAGCGCCTGTTTTTAAAGAGTTGGCCGATAAAGCCTATGCCCGCGACCTGGCCATGCACAAGCCTTTGCTCGCGCGCGTGGTGCCAAACAAAGAAAGCCTCCCCGATATTAAGTCTGGCAGCCTCGATGATCTGAGCCTGATCTGCAACAAAATCGGGATTAGCAACCATTCAAAATCACCGGATGAGGATTGGGTGTACGTGGAGCCGCAGAAGCGATCGCTTGTATTTAAGCCTAATCCTGTAAATGCAGCTACTGTGCCCGATGTAACGGGCATGACCCTTCGCGATGCGCTCTTTATTCTGGAGAACCAGCGCCTTAGAGTAAAAGTGGAAGGTACAGGCAAGCGGGTGCAGCGCCAGTCGGTGGCACCAGGCGCAGCTATTGAAAAAGACGGACAAATAGTGTTGATATTAAGCTGATGAGACTGCTGCAAGACATACTAACCCAGGTACAGGCCCTTGAAACAAGAGGGCCTCTTGGCGTTACGGTAGAGGCTATCTCCTTCGACTCTCGACAGGTGCTTGAAGGAGTGGTGTTTGTGGCGGTGCGTGGGGTGCAGTCTGATGGCCACGAGTATATCTCAAAAGCAGTGGAGGCAAAAGCCGCCGCCATTGTTTGTGAGGTATTACCGGCTTCTGTTCCGGATGGTGTTACTTTCGTGGTGGTAAAGGATTCGTCTCAGGCGCTGGGGCAAATGGCTTCTGCTTTTTATGGCCATCCGTCTAAGAAGCTAAAGTTGATTGGAGTAACTGGCACTAACGGTAAAACCACCACGGTTACTTTGCTGCACAAGCTGTTCCGGGAGTTGGGCTACCACGTAGGCATGCTCTCTACGGTACAGAACCAGATCGATGAAATAGTGTTGCCAGCAACACACACCACGCCCGATGCCATAACGCTGAATGACTTGCTCGACCAGATGGTAAAAGCAGGCTGTGCTTATTGCTTTATGGAAGTGAGTTCACATGCCATGGTACAGCAGCGGGTAGCTGGTTTGCAGTTTGCAGGAGGTGTTTTTACCAACATCACCCACGATCACCTCGATTATCACAAAACCTTCGACGAGTACATTAGAGCCAAAAAGCTGTTTTTTGACCAATTGCCTGCCAAAGCGTTTGCGCTTGTGAACAGCGACGACAAACGAGGTGCAGTAATGGTGCAAAACACTAAGGCGAGCGTACATTTTTACTCGCTCCGACGTGCTACTGAGTTCAAGGCCAAAGTTATAGACAATACCTTGCAGGGGCTTCATCTGGAAATTGATGGCTACGAAACTTGGTGCAAACTGATAGGCTTGTTTAACGCCTATAATTTGCTCAGCGCTTTTGCCGTCGCGGTGCTGCTGGACGAGGACCCGGTAGAGGCGCTGACTGTATTATCAAGCCTTACTTCAGCCTCCGGTCGCTTTGAGTATGTGGTGTCTGATACTCAGATTACCGGTATTGTAGACTACGCGCATACGCCCGATGCCCTCGAAAATGTGCTGAACACCATTCAGCAGATCCGCAACCCAAACCAGCAGGTAATAACAGTAGTGGGTTGTGGTGGCAACCGCGATGCAGCCAAAAGGCCAGTAATGGCAGACCTTGCCTGTAGACTGAGCGATAAGGTAGTGCTGACCTCTGATAACCCTCGTTTTGAAGAGCCGCAGGCTATATTAGAGGAGATGCAAAAGGGAGTAAAACCTTTAGATTATAAAAAAACGCTGGCCGTGCTCGACCGGCGTGAAGCCATTAGAACGGCCTGTATGCTTGCTTCTAAAAACGACATAATATTAGTAGCAGGAAAAGGCCATGAAACTTATCAGGAGGTAAAGGGAGTCAGGTACCCATTCGACGATAAACAGGTTCTGCAGGAAACGTTTGAGCAATTAGGTAAATAAATACGCGCAACTAAACAAAAGCAACACCCAAAATAATTACATGCTCTATCACCTCTTTACATACCTAGATCGCGAATTTGATGTATTGGGAGCCGGTGTGTTCCAGTACATTTCCTTCAGGGCGGGTATGGCGACTATTGTTTCTTTATTGATTGCCATGATTTTTGGTGGCAAACTAATTAAAGTACTGCAGCGGAAGCAGGTAGGCGAAAGTATCCGCGACCTGGGCCTGGAAGGGCAGTTGGAGAAGAAAGGCACTCCTACCATGGGGGGGCTTATTATTTTGCTGGCCATACTGGTGCCAACACTGCTCTTTGCCCGCTTAGATAATGTTTACATCCTGCTGATGCTGGTTTCCACCGTTTGGTTAGGTCTTATCGGTTTTCTGGACGATTACATCAAAGTATTCAAAAAGAACAAGGAAGGACTGGCTGGGAGGTTTAAAATATTAGGTCAGGTAGGCTTAGGAATCATAGTAGGGCTTACGCTTTATTTTAATGATGATGTAGTGGTGCGGCAATACATTTTTTCAGATGGCAGCACCTCCGCCGTAAATGCTTCCTCCAGGTGGATCGACGTGAAATCAATGATCACGACCATCCCGTTCCGGAAGAACAATGAGCTGGACTACTGCAATCTTTTCTCTTTTGCAGGAACTGCTTTTCAGGACTGGACCTGCTACCTCTACATTCCGTTTGTGATCCTGGTAATAACAGCGGTCTCTAACGGAGCAAACATTACAGATGGGATAGATGGCTTGGCTGCCGGAACATCTGCCATTATCGGCATGACGCTAGCTATTTTTACCTATGTTTCTGGTAACACTATTTTTGCCGATTACCTGGACATCATGTTTATCCCGAACTCCGGTGAGCTGGCTATTTTTTGTTTGGCCTTTGTGGGGGCCTGTGTAGGCTTTCTGTGGTACAACTCCTACCCGGCACAAGTGTTTATGGGCGATACGGGTAGTTTGGCCATTGGCGGCATTATAGCCGTGCTATCGCTTATTGTGCGCAAAGAGCTGTTGATTCCGATTCTGTGCGGCATCTTCTTAGTAGAAAACCTGTCGGTGATGCTACAGGTGAGTTACTTTAAGTACACCAAAAAGAAATATGGCGAGGGACGAAGGATTTTCAAAATGGCTCCTTTGCACCACCATTACCAGAAGCGGGGTTACCACGAGTCAAAGATTGTTTCGAGGTTTTGGATCATGGGTATTATGCTCGCTATTCTGAGCCTGGCTACCCTGAAACTGAGGTAATAACGCATTGGCTAAGTGTATAAGCCTGGCATATGAAAGAGTAAAAATGCCTCAGAGAGGGTATTTTAATTAGAATAATTTAGAGCAGAAAAGGCAACGGCAGGTATAATGTCCCGTAAAGGCAGAATTTCTTGGAAGATATATAGGCCATGCGCAATACATAACCCAAGGCAAGCTTGAGCCTGAATCAGCTCTGGAAGGCCAATTTTATTTAAATAATTGCGGGTGACCGCTAAACTGAATACTTGACACCGAACACTAAAAACAAACTATGAAAATAGCCATACTGGGAGCAGGAGAGAGTGGGGTTGGAGCTGCTATACTGGCACAAGCAAAAGGCATCGAGGTATTCGTGTCGGATATGGGCCAGGTAAAGAAGGTGTACAAAGATAAGCTGCAGGCGGCCGGTATTGCTTTTGAGGAAGGACAGCATTCGGAAGCGCGCATTCTGGAGGCGAATGAAATTATCAAGAGCCCAGGTATTCCGGACAAAGCACCTTTGCTGCAGGAAGCGAAAAAACGCGGTATTCAGGTAATTTCAGAAATAGACTTTGCCGGAAGGTATACAGATGCCAAGTTTATCTGCATTACGGGCACCAACGGCAAAACAACTACTACACTGCTTACTTACCACCTGCTCAAAAGCGCAGGTCTTAATGTGGGGCTGGCTGGCAATATAGGCGAAAGCCTGGCAGAGAAAGTAGTAGAAAACAAACACGATTACTACGTAGTGGAGTTGAGCAGTTTTCAGCTCGACAACATGTACCAGTTTAAGGCGCATATCGGGGTTTTGCTGAACATCACCCCAGACCACCTCGACCGCTATGAGTACAGCATGGAGAAATATGCAGCCTCAAAGCTGCGGGTGGCGCAGAACATGATGGGGTCAGACTTTTTTGTGTTCAATGCAGATGATCAGCAAATTGCCAAAGCTTTTAATTCAGAGGCATTTGGCGGTACTACCATTCCGATCTCACTGGAGGGCGCGGCTAATGCCAAAGTTACCTACCAGGAAAAGGAGATACAGGTGGCGGTACAGTTTTACGAAGGCAAAGTCGATACTTCCAGTTCGCCGCTGATTGGGAAGCACAACCAGTACAACACCATGGCGGCGGTGACGGTGGCTAAGCTTCTGGGCATGGAAGACGCGAAGATTGCAGAGGCCCTGGCCACTTTTAAAAATGCGGAGCACCGGTTGCAGCCCGTAGGTGAGGCAAAGGAAGTTAAGTACATCAACGATTCTAAAGCGACCAATGTAGAAGCGGTGTGGTATGCGTTAGAAGGCATTAAGCGACCGATAATCTGGATTGCTGGCGGCGTCGACAAAGGTAACGACTACACCGTGCTGCAGGAACTGGCAAAGGAGAAAGTAAAAGTTCTCATTTGCCTGGGCAAAGATAACAGGAAGCTGCAGGAAGCATTTAAAAGAGTAGTGCCAGTTATGGCTGAAACAACCTCTATAGAATATGCCGTGCGACTGAGTCGCTCATTGGCCGACCCTGGAGATGTAGTGTTACTCTCGCCAGCCTGTGCCAGTTTCGATTTGTTTAACAATTACGAACACCGGGGGCAGCGCTTCAAGGAAGCTGTAGAGAAGATTGTATTGAAAAAGTAGTAAGTAAACTTTTAGCCAAAGAGTTGATATGGTAAAGCAGTGGTTGCAGCAGAACCTGAAAGGAGATGCTGTACTTTGGGGGATAGTATTTTGCTTTTCATTGATAAGCGTGGCCGTGGTATATTCATCAACCGGTACGCTGGCTTATAAGCAGCAGGAAGGAAACACAGAGTATTACCTGATCCGGCACTCAGCCCTGATCCTGATCGGACTTGGCTTTATGTGGGCTGCCCATAAAATTAACTACCGCTACTATTCCAAGCTTTCTTTATTGGCCCTTATTCTTTCGGTGCCACTCCTCATCATAACTTATTTTTACGGTTCTAATATAAACGAGGCTTCGCGTTGGCTTACCATTCCGGTAATAAAGCAAACCTTTCAGCCTTCGGATTTAGCCAAGCTGGCCCTTATTTCCTACCTGGCCAGTATGCTGTCGAAG
This sequence comes from Pontibacter sp. 13R65, assembly GCF_047525655.1. Lineage (NCBI taxonomy): Bacteria > Pseudomonadati > Bacteroidota > Cytophagia > Cytophagales > Hymenobacteraceae > Pontibacter > Pontibacter sp. 13R65. The sequence continues at coordinate 13,123 of NZ_JBLIQL010000023.1, read as the reverse complement.
CGGCAGATGATGCTCGACGACATTAAACATACACTGGGCCCCATCTTCGCCTGGACGATTGCCATCTGCGGTCTAATTGCTTTGTCGAATACCTCTACGGCAGTGTTGCTTTTTATAACATGCCTGCTGCTGATGTTCATCGGGCGCGTGTCGATTAAATCGATGGCAGTGGTGGTGCTGGCCGGGGCATTGCTAGGAACCATTGCACTGGCGGCTGGCCAACGTATGGGCACGGCTACGAACCGCGTAAAAGACTGGCTCGACCCAACGGACATCCCGTTTCAGTTGGAGCAGTCGTACATTGCCATTGCAACTGGAGGAGTGGTGGGCAAAGGCCCTGGCAACAGCGACCAACGCGATATTTTGCCGCACCCTTACTCCGACTTTATCTACTCTATTATAGTAGAAGAATACGGCCTGCTAGGTGGGGTCTCTGTGCTGCTACTGTACCTAGCGCTGCTTTACAGGGGGCTGGTCACGGTAAGCAAAAGTAATGGAGCCTTTGGCGGGCTATTATCTGCCGGATTGAGTTTCAGCCTTGTGATGCAGGGTATGATTAATATGGGAGTGGCTGTTGGCTTAGGACCGGTTACCGGTTTGCCGCTGCCGTTGCTGAGTATGGGGGGAACTTCACTTATTTTTACAGGAATATCGCTGGGCATTATTTTAAGTGTGAGCCGGGGAGAAAAAGCAGAGCGGGCAGCTGCACAGGGTGCCGTACACGAAAACAGACCAGTGAATGCCTGATAAGAAAAGACCATATCGGATTATTATCAGTGGCGGTGGAACCGGCGGGCATATTTACCCGGCTGTGGCCATAGCCAACCAACTGAAAGCCCTAAGCCCAGACACAGAAATTCTGTTTGTAGGTGCGAAAGGCCGTATGGAGATGACAAGGGTGCCAGAGGCAGGCTACAAAATTGTAGGACTCTGGATAAGCGGTTTGCAACGCCGCCTAACCATCGATAACCTGTCTTTTCCCCTGAAGGTGCTTTCCAGCGTGCGAGCATCGCATAAGATCATAAAAGAATTTAAGCCCGATGCAGTGGTAGGTGTAGGAGGTTATGCCAGTGGTCCGCTATTATATGCTGCCACTGCCCGTAAAATTCCTTCGCTTATTCAGGAGCAGAACTCCTACGCGGGCATTACAAATAAGCTGCTGGCCAAACGGGTGAGCAAAGTGTGTGTGGCCTATCCGAACATGGAGGCTTTTTTTCCACCAGAGAAGCTGGTGCTCACTGGTAACCCGGTACGAAATGACATCATGGACAGCCAAGCCAGGCGGCAGGAGGCCTTGGTGCATTTTAACCTTTCGGCAGAACGAAAAATAATACTGGTAATTGGAGGAAGCCTTGGCGCCCGCACCATTAACCAGAGTATGGCAGCAGGCCTTTCGCAGATAGCGACAGCTGGCTACCAACTCATCTGGCAAACAGGTAAAGTCTATTACCCGGAAGCCCAGGAGGCAGTGAAGCAGTACGCGGAGCAAGGTATAAGGGCATACGACTTTATAAAACGAATGGACCTGGCTTATGCCGCCGCCGATGTAGTAATTTCGAGAGCCGGAGCGCTTTCTATATCGGAGCTTTGCCTGGCAGCCAAACCGGCTATTCTGGTGCCCTCGCCTAACGTGGCAGAAGACCATCAGACTAAAAATGCTATGGCGCTGGTGCAGCAACAGGCAGCCAAACTGGTGCGCGACGCCGATGCCAGGGCAGAAGTGGTGCAGGCGGCACTGCAATTGGCCGCCGATGAGCAGGAGCAACTACGCCTGGCGCAGCAAATTAAAAAGCTGGCAAGACCAAATGCCGCCGCCGACATAGTGAATGAATTGATCAGATTGATAAAATGAAACTGGAAAATTTTAAGTACATCTACTTCCTTGGTATTGGCGGCATCGGCATGAGTGCGATTGCCCGTTGGTTTCATGCCAAAGGTTTTCCGGTTTGGGGATATGACAAAACGCGTACTTCTCTTACGGAGGCGCTGGAGCAGGAAGGTATTGTGGTGCATTATACCGACGATGTGAACCAGCTGCCGCAAGAGGTGTTGCAGCATAAAAACGATACGTTGGTGATCCTGACGCCGGCTGTACCGGTAGATCATCAGGAGTGGACTTACCTGCGGGAGCAGCAGTACACTATCAAAAAGCGATCGGAAGTGTTAGGTATAATTGCCGCCTCGGCCTACACCATAGCAGTGGCAGGTACACATGGCAAAACCACTACCTCCTCTATTGTGGCGCACCTGCTGCACAGTGCCGGTGTAGACTGCTCCGCTTTTTTAGGAGGTATCGCCACTAACCTCAACTCTAACCTGTTGATTGGGAGCGGGAGCGGAGCAAGAGAAACAGTGGTGGTAGAGGCCGATGAGTTTGACCGCTCGTTCCTGACGTTGTTTCCTGATGTGGCCATAGTAACTTCTGCAGATCCGGATCACCTGGATATCTATGGCGACAATGAAGAGTTGATTCGCACATTTCAGAAGTTTATTGGGCAGATAAAGCCGGGTGGGCTACTGATTGTACACGAGAATGTAGACACAAGGCTGACAGAGCATGTGCAGGAGGGGGTGCGGGTTATAAAATATGGCTTAAATGCTCAGGAAGCGAAGGCCGGTAACTTGACCATTGAAGGTCGTTGGTTTAAATTCGCAGCTGAGACGCCGTTTGGTAATATTACAGGAGTGGAACTTGGGCTTCCGGGTTTTCATAATGTAGAAAACATGTTGGCGGCTATTATGGTGGCGCAACATTTACAAGTAACGCCAGCAAGCATAAGAAGTGGTGTGGCTAGTTATAAAGGCGTGAAGCGGAGATTTGAGTTTGTATATGAAGGTGCCGATAAAGTGTTTGTAGACGATTACGCGCACCACCCTCGGGAAATAGATGCTTTTATGAAATCGCTTCGTGCCCTTTACCCGGAGAAGAAACTGAAAATTGTATTTCAGCCACATCTATATAGCCGCACCCGAGACTTTGCGCAGGAGTTTGCAGAGAGTTTAAGCCAGGCAGATGAGCTGGTGTTGCTGGATATTTACCCGGCACGCGAGCAACCTATTCCAGGCATTACCTCTGATATTATATTTTCGGAAGTTCGTTGCGCTAAAAAAGCCTTGCGGAGCAAAGAAGAATTTTTGAATGATTTTCTGAATAATATGGATTTTGACGTGTTAGCAACCGTTGGTGCCGGCGATATAGATACACTTGTTCAACCTTTGAAAAATTTATTAAAAAATAGGAGGGATGGGCTTGAATAGTAAATTAAAATCTTTAATTTTTGCAGCTTGTAGCATTGTTTCTATTGGTGCACTGGCAGGATTCGCCTCATCGAGGCAGAGTGTAAAGACCTGCAAAAAAGTATCGATTAACATTGACAATGAATATAACAATTACTTTATTGGAGATAAAGAGGTACGGGACCTGCTGACCCGTGAGGGTGATCGAAAATTGGAAGGATTACCAAATCAGCAAATAGATTTAAAAAACCTGGAAAAGCGCATAGAGGCTCATAGCTTTGTAAAAGAGGCAGACGTATTCAGAGACCTTAGCGGAAATATTCAGGTACATGTAAAACAAAACAGGCCTATTGCCAGAATTATACGACCAGAACAGGATGTTTACATCGATGCCGAGGGCAATATGCTCCCACTATCCGACAGATATACCGCTCGTGTTATCCCAATTACCAAGTCGGCTGTAGTTAAGCCTTTAAATAATAGTTTCTTTCAGGATTCAACTGGCAGAGAATACCTATCGCTGGTGCTTCGCATTGAAAAAGACGAATTTTGGAAAGCGCAATTAGCCCAGATGCATATTGATGCCAAGGGCATGGTTTCCTTTTTGCCTCAGGTAGGCGAACATACCATCGAGTTTGGACGACCGGTTCAGGTAGATGAGAAGTTAAAGAAGTTAATGGTCTTTTATAAAGAGGTGCTGCCTGTAATGGGGTGGGACAGATATAAAAGAGTAAACGTAGCGTTTGAAGATCAGATTATTTGTGAATAATATAAACCAGGATATGCAAAGCGACAAAATAGTAGTAGGCTTGGACATCGGCACAACCAAAGTTTGCGCACTTGTTGGTCGGAAAAATGAGTTTGGGAAGCTGGAGATTTTAGGAATGGGCAAAGCCCAATCTGAAGGGGTGGTACGTGGCATCGTCAGCAACATCGACAAAACGGTAGACGCAATCAGAAAAGCTATCCGGCAGGCGGAAGAGCAATCAGGAATTAACATTGGCGTGGTGAACGTAGGCATTGCCGGTCAGCACATCAAAAGCCTGCAACACAACGGCAGCATTACACGGCAGGTAACCGATAATGAAATTACAGTAGACGACGTTAACCGCCTTACTAATGATATGTATCGTCTTGTAACTCCTCCAGGTAGTGAGATCATCCACGTGATGCCACAGGAGTACAAGGTAGATTACGAAGAAGGTATTGTGGACCCGGTTGGCATGTCGGGGGTGCGCCTGGAGGGTAACTTCCACATCATTACGGCGCAGTCAAATGCCATCAACAACATCAACAAATGCATCAGCCGTGCCGGCTTGGAAATAGACAACCTGATACTGGAGCCACTCGCTTCTTGCATGTCTGTTTTAAGTGATGAAGAGAAAGAAGCCGGGGTTGCCCTGGTAGATATTGGTGGAGGTACTACAGATTTAGCAATTTTCAAGGACAATATAATTCGGCATACAGCAGTTCTACCTTTCGGAGGCAATATCATAACTTCAGATATTAAGCAAGGCTGCATGGTAATGCAAAACCAGGCGGAGCAGCTTAAAGTGAAGTTTGGTAAAGCCATTGCTGATGAAGCCTCTGAGAATGAGATTGTTTCAATACCAGGTCTGCGCGATCGTACGCCAAAAGAAATATCTTTAAAAAATCTTGCTTATATCATAGAAGCAAGAATGGAGGAGATAGTTGAACTCGTTTACGCAGAAATTGTTAGATCAGGGTATGTTAAAAGCCTGGCAGCAGGTATTGTGATTACAGGTGGTGGTGCGCAATTGCAGAATCTGATGCAACTGGTGGAGTATATTACGGGTATGGATACCCGGATCGGGTACCCGAACGAACATCTTGGAAAATCAAAGATAGATGCTGTAAAGAGCCCTATGTATGCTACTTCGGTAGGTTTGGTGCTGGCAGGCTATCAATCAATTGACCAACGAACTTCCCACTACGAGAAGGTCCCTCAGCAGGAGGAGTATCAGAAGCCAGTTCAGAAGAGCAATTCTACCACTAGCAGCAGCTCCGGTAGCAGCAGCAGTAGCGGCGGAAGCTTGTTCCAGAAACTGAAAGGCTTCTTATCGGATGATATTGATAATAAACAAAGTTATTAACCCAAAATTGAGCAGGAGAAAATAGCATGACTTCAATGTACAGCTTTGACTTACCGTCTAACGACAAGTCTATTATAAAAGTGATTGGTGTCGGGGGCGGGGGCAGCAATGCCGTTAACCACATGTATAACCAAGGCATCAAAGATGTTGAATTTATAATATGTAATACCGATGCGCAGGCTTTAAAGAGCAGTGGCGTTCCAAATAAACTGGCTATTGGCCAGAACCTAACCGAAGGTCTTGGAGCCGGTGCCAATCCTGAGAAAGGAAAGCAGGCGGCTTTAGAGAGCAAAGAAGAAATTCGTGAAATGCTGAGTGCCGATACCAAAATGGTATTTATCACGGCTGGTATGGGAGGTGGAACCGGAACCGGAGCGGCTCCTGTAATTGCCAAAGTAGCAAAAGAACTCGGCATTTTAACGGTAGGTATTGTAACGGCTCCTTTTGTTTTCGAAGGTAAAAAGAAAAAGGTAGCTGCCGAAAACGGCGTGAAAGAGCTTAGCGAGAACTGCGACACTATTCTGGTGATCCTGAACGACAAGCTCCGTGAGATGTTCGGTAACCTGACAATACGTGAGGCATTTGCAAAAGCAGATAACGTTCTGACAACGGCAGCCAAATCTATTGCCGAAATTATTACGGTAACAGCCGAAGTGAACGTTGACTTTGAAGACGTTAAAACAGTAATGAAAGATTCTGGTGCTGCCGTAATGGGATCTGCCACCACAGAAGGCGAAGGCCGCGCTTTACGTGCTGCCGAAGAAGCGCTTTCTTCTCCATTGCTGAACAACACCGATATTCATGGTGCTCAGAAAATATTGCTTTCTATTATGTCTGGAGAGCAAGCTGAGCTTGAAATGGACGAACTGACCGAAATTACAGAGTACATCCAGGACAAAGCTGGTCAGGAAGCTGAAGTTATTTTCGGCCATGGTATCGACTCAAACTTGGGTCAGAGCATCCGAGTAACGGTTATTGCTACGGGCTTTGCAAAGAGCGCCGAAGAAATGTTAGAGCCAAAAAAAACAGTTTTTGACCTCAACAGCCAAAAGCAAATCGTTAACGAACCTGTAAGAACAGAAACTCCAGCATTTGTACCGCCTGCACCTGCTCCTGTAGCAGCTCCGGCACCAACTGCGTATCAGGAGCCTGCTCCGCAACCACAGCAACAACCGCAGCACGATGTGCGTCGACCTATTGAGCAGCCGAAGCGCATTGTTCATGATCTGGGGGCATCGCACCATAGCAACAACTACGGGAGCATAGAGCCAGACCACAGAGCATTAGAATTGGAGCGTATGGCACATGAGCGTGAACTGATGCAACGTAAAGCAGAAGAAAGACGTGAACGCCTGCGCATGTTAAGCACAGAAATAACTTCTGAAGCGATAAAAGAAAAATTAGAGGTTCCTGCGTACCTGCGCCGCAATGTGTCGTTAGATCGCGTGGCACATTCTTCAGAGCGTACTGTATCTCGTTTCAACCTGAACGACGACAACGAAATACTTGGTGATAACCGTTTTCTTCATGATAATGTAGACTAGTATTCCTGAAACTCCTGCTCAAAAACACATCGGCCAGCAAGTAAGCACTTGCTGGCCGATGTGTTTTAAGGGCTACCCCTATGCCTAAATTCCGGAAAAACCTTTTGGAAGGCTGTTTTTATTAAAATAATTGGATTGCCATACTATTGAAATACTACCTTCCACCCCAACGGCTCTTTCGCAGCTGTAAATACTTATTTTTATTGATAGCAAATTTTCAACTTGAAGGACTTTTTCCCATCACCAATCAGGTAACGAGCACAAATTATTTTAATGAAATAGGTATCCAAAGGGATTATTGCCTGTTTTTATGCAAGGGGTTCCTTCTATTAAAAGTTTAGGAATTGCTCTATTTGTTGTTCAATCAGGTCGAGGTATAACTTATTGGTGAGCGTGTTGCCATCAAAATTTTTGTTGATAAAGGCTAGTTTTGGCTTCAGCGCCAGCACATGCATGCCCAGGTAATGGAAGATGTCGGTGAGGTGGCTCATGGCCATGCCGCTGCCTTGCATACCAGACGAGAGGCCCACCATAGCTGCTTTTTTGTTATTAAACGTGTTAGGGTAGTCTAACCCATCTATAAAAGCTTTGAGTACGCCAGGGAAAGAATTGTTATATTCCGGAACTATAAAAACGAATTTTTCAGATAGCCGGAGTAACTGACTGAGCCGGTTAAATTCTTCGTTTTTACCTGTATTATGGTAGAGGGCAGAAGTAATAAAGTCTGCGGGAAGTTCAGCCAGGTCCAGCACCTGGTACGTGACCCCTCGTTTCTCAAGCAAGGAAGCGTATAGTTTTACAATGGCACTGGTAGTAGATTCAGGCCGGTTAGTGCCTGATATTATAGTAATCATGGGCAGTTTCTAATTTGCTGTTTACACTTACAGAAGGCGTTGCCGATGCCGGTGAGCACTATGTTCTTTGATGCAGGGGCTAGCTTTCAGAGTACAAGTAAACCAAAAAAGGCGAAACATGTTATGTTTCGCCTTTCCTTTTAGAATAAAATCTACCTTATGCTACGTTTTCTGACGTTGCTTTAGCGCTTATGTATTCTCTGTTCAAGATCGCAATGTTCTCGAGCGAAATACCAACCGGGCATTCTGCAGCGCAGGCTCCTGTGTTAGAGCAGGCTCCAAAACCTTCTATGTCCATTTGGGCCACCATGTTTTCTACACGAGTTTTACGCTCTACTTTACCTTGCGGCAACATAGCCAACTGAGAAACCTTGGCACTTACAAAAAGCATGGCCGAAGCATTTTTACAGGCTGCCACACAGGCTCCACAGCCAATACAGGTAGCTGCGTCGAAAGCTTTGTCGGCAATAGTTTTCGGAATCGGAATTTCGTTTGCATCCGGCACACCACCTGTGTTTACAGATACATACCCTCCTGCCTGCTGGATGCGGTCAAAAGCGGCGCGGTCTACGATTAGGTCTTTGTATACCGGGAAAGCGGCTGCTCTCCAAGGTTCAATCGTAATGGTGTCACCATCTTTAAAGCTACGCATGTGCAGCTGGCAGGTAGTAGTGCCGCGCTCAGGTCCGTGGGCACGGCCGTTAATAAAGAGGCTGCACATCCCGCAGATTCCTTCACGGCAGTCGTGGTCGAAAGCAATTGGATCTTCTCCTTTAATAAGCAATTCCTCATTTACCACGTCGAGCATCTCCAGGAAAGACATGTCCGGAGAAATGTTTTTCACTGGGTAAGTTACCAGCTGACCTGGGGTATTCATATTTTTTTGGCGCCAAACCTTTAACGTCAGGTTCATTAGTTTAGCATTTGGGTTATTACCAGCCATTTTTTTTCAATTAGAAATTAAAAATTATGAATTAGAAATTATTTTAGAACTGATGCCCTGCTTCCATTACTTCACTTGAGCCTCTCATTTCTATTCTTGAATTTCTAATTTTTAATTATTCCTCAACTATTTGTAGCTACGCTGCGTCAGTTTCACGTTCTCAAACTTCAGCTCCTCTTTATGCAAGATAGGCTCTCTGCCTTCGCCTGCATACTCCCAGGCAGCTACATAAGCGTAGTTTTCGTCGTCACGCAGGGCTTCGTTTTCCGGAGTCTGAGACTCTTCTCTGAAGTGACCACCGCAAGACTCATTTCTGTTCAACGCATCGTCTACCATCAGCTCACCCAGTTCTAGGAAGTCAGCTACACGGTGCGCTTTCTCGAGTGTCATGTTTAGTTCTTCGTTTACACCGATCACTTTAACATCTCTCCAGAACTCAGCGCGTAGTTTTTTGATTTCCTGCTTCGCAAATTTAAGTCCTTCTGCGTTACGGGCCATTCCGCAATAATCCCACATAATCTGGCCGAGTGCCTTATGGAAATCATCTACTGTGCGAGTACCGTTAATAGAAAGCAGCTTGTTAGTAATAGCTTTTACATTCTGCTCCGCCTCCACAAAGGCAGGATGGTCGGTGCTTACTTTTGTGGCTGGCATTTGCGCCAGATAATCACCAATTGTATAAGGTATTACGAAGTATCCGTCGGCAAGGCCTTGCATCAGAGCAGATGCACCTAAGCGGTTGGCACCGTGGTCGGAGAAGTTACACTCGCCTGTGGCGTATAAACCTGGCAGGTTTGTCATCAGATTGTAATCTACCCAAAGGCCACCCATCGTGTAGTGAACAGCTGGGTAAATGCGCATGGGGCTTTCGTATGGGTTCTCGTCTGTAATCTTAGCATACATATCGAAGAGGTTACCATACTTGGCGCTAATGGCATTTAAGCCATCACGCTTAATGGCATCGGCAAAATCGAGATAAACTGCCAGACCAGAAGCACCTACACCGCGACCTTCATCGCAAACCAGTTTGGCATTTCTGGAAGCCACGTCGCGTGGTACCAAGTTACCAAAGGCAGGATATTTACGCTCCAGGTAGTAATCACGATCAGCTTCTGCAATGTCGCTAGCCTTTATTTCGCCCTTCTGCAGTTTCTTCGCAAGTTCAACGGTTTTAGGTACCCAAACACGTCCGTCGTTTCGGAGCGACTCCGACATAAGCGTCAGCTTAGACTGATGTCCGCCTGAAACAGGAATACAGGTTGGGTGAATTTGAGTATAGCAAGGGTTAGCAAACAAAGCACCTCTGCGGTGTGCTCTCCAGGCTGCCGTTGTGTTAGAGCCCATAGCGTTGGTAGAAAGGAAGAACACGTTGCCGTATCCGCCTGTTGCCAATACTACTGCGTGGGCACTGTGCGACTCTATTTTGCCGGTAATCAGGTTTCGGGTAACAATACCGCGCGCCTTGCCATCAACCATAACCAGGTCCAGCATTTCGGTACGCGGGTACATTTTGACTTTTCCGTAAGCGATCTGGCGGTTGAGGGCAGAGTAAGCACCTAACAGGAGCTGCTGACCAGTTTGGCCACGGGCGTAGAACGTACGCGATACCTGCGCGCCACCAAACGAACGGTTAGCCAGCAATCCACCATATTCGCGAGCAAAAGGAACACCTTGTGCCACACACTGGTCGATGATGTTAACAGAAACCTGGGCCAGACGATACACGTTTGCTTCGCGGGCACGGTAGTCACCACCTTTAATGGTGTCATAAAATAAACGGAACACAGAGTCTCCGTCGTTCTGGTAATTTTTTGCTGCGTTAATACCACCCTGTGCGGCAATTGAGTGCGCACGACGTGGTGAATCCTGGTAGCAGAAAGCTTTAACATTATAGCCCAACTCACCAAAAGTAGCAGCAGCAGAGGCTCCGGCCAATCCGGTTCCAACTACTATAATGTCGTATTTACGTTTGTTTGCTGGGTTAACCAGCTTTACATTAAATTTATGTTTCTCCCACTTTTCAGCCAACGGCCCTTCAGGGATCTTAGAATCTAATATCATAGTAAAGGAACAATTTTATTGTTGAGTGAAAAAGAAATACAGCGGAATGATAGCGAAGCCAAGGCAAACTAGCACTGAAAAGGCAAATCCGAAAACCTGAATAAACGGTGTGTATTTCTTGTGTGTAAGGCCGAGTGACTGAAATGCACTCTGGAACCCATGAATAAGGTGGTAAGCCAGGGCAATCATACCGAGCACATAAATGAGCACGTACCACCAAACTTGAAACGACTGAACAACTCTCACGTAGAGGTTTTCATATTCAACGTCCTCGATTACCACTGGGTCCAAACCTCCAAAACGGGCAGGAACAAAGAAGTTCCAAAGGTGAATGATTAGAAAAACAAGAATAACGGTACCTAACAACCCCATATTACGAGAAGCCCAGGTTCCTGTATTCTGCTCAGGATGGTTCTCTGCATATTTAATTGGCCGGGCGGAGCTGTTGCGGCGGTTCAGTACCAAGGCATCATAAATGTGGAAAAGGAAACCAAGCAAAAGAACAATTTCCATGGTACGGATAATGCCGTTGTGAGCCATGAAGTGGGAATAGAGGTTAAACGCCTCTCCGCCATCGTTCCTAAATAAGGTCAGGTTGCCAAGTAAATGAACCACCAGGAAGGAGCACAGGAAAAGTCCTGTGATGGACATCACGAGCTTTCTCCCAATTGTACTGGAAAACGTTTTTGTAAACCAATTCATTTGTAACAGTTAAGGGGTTATAGAAATAAGCATTTATATTGTCCCAAAGTTACATGGCGGTCTTTTATGAAACAATTCTTACTTCTATTTTGAATGAATCTAAATTGTAAACCGCAAACCGCAAACTTTATTACTCCGTACCAAGAAAACCTGCATCATGCCCGGATGTTTAACAATATTATTTCTTTATTTAAGTTAAAAATATAGCTTCACTTCCTACAGACTTGCCTTTGTCCTATGTTAAACGGTTTACGCTCAAGGTTTTTGTTGTGCCCCAGCTTCGGGCTGCTGTTTATGTTTTTAGCTTTCCTGCAAATAGAGGCGCAAGCCACCCACCTTCGAGCCGGAGATATTACAGCTAAGCGAGATACAACGCCTAATCCAAACCCGAGGCGTTTCTTCTTTACCATGATTATCTATACCAACCAGGATTCGAATGCAGAAGACCCGCAGGTTACTATTTCGACAGGTGTAGGAAACGAAACCATTGTAGTGCAGCGTGGCCGGGTTACCTCTATTGGCAACCGCACCGATAGGGAAGAATTTAAATGGGAGTACACATATCCGGGAGATGGAAATTATACCGTGTCCTGGACAGGTGAAAACCGAAACGACAACATCCTTAATCTCGCCGCACCTTCTCTTCAGCACAGCTTTTTCTTATCTACTACCATATCAGTTAATGCACTTAGGGGGTTTAACAGCACGCCTGTTTTACGGTATCCTCCTATTGACTTTGCAAATGTTGGTCGCCAGTTCGTGCATAACCCTGGTGCCTATGATGCCGATGGCGATAGCCTTTCTTTTAAATTTACCACTCCAAAACGTCGCGACGTAAATAACAATGTAATTACGGTACCTGGCTATCAATTACCAAGCCAGCGGTTCACCTGCAATAACTCTACAGACTCAGGCATTAGTACCATGACACTCGACCCTATTACCGGTCAGCTAGTGTGGGATGCACCTTGTGTAAGAGGTGAGTATAATGTGGCCTTTGTAATAGAGGAATGGCGTGTGTCGCCCAACGGTGGAGCTGTAAAGCTGGGCGAGGTGGTGCGCGACATGCAGATTCTGGTGCGGGAAGGACCAAACCGTCCGCCGGTACTGGAGCCAAAAGACACCTGTGTAGTGGCAGGTACTGTGCTCGAAGGTATAATTAGAGCTACCGACCCGGATAATGATTTGATTACTTTAACGGCCATAAGCGGTATACTGCCGCCTGCTACGTTCAGGCAAATTACAAATACTGCAGGGTTAGCCACAGGCGAGTTCAGATGGGCTACCGAGTGCGCAGATGTGCGACAGCAACCTTATCAGGTGCTCTTCCGGGCAGAGGATATGCGACCTGACGCTGCCGAACGTTTGGTAGGCCTGCAGCCCTGGAATATCACGGTAGTCGGCCCACCTCCTGAGAACCTGGTGGCGACGGGGCAGGGGAAGGACGTGGCCCTCTCGTGGGACCCGTACGTGTGCCGCAACGCCTCGGCGATCCGGATCTACCGGCGGGAGGGCCCCTCGGGCTTCGAGCCCGGGGAGTGCCAGACGGGCATCCCGGGGAGCACGGGCTACGCGCTCATCGCCGAGGTGGGGGCCGACCAGGTGGGCTACCTGGACAACAACGGGGGCCGCGGGCTGGAGTCGGGCAAGGAGTACTGCTACATGATC
>NZ_JBLIQL010000022.1:0-98158 GCF_047525655.1 Pontibacter sp. 13R65 | reverse complement strand
TGAGAACAAGAAACAGAAGAGCAGTACGCAGAACAGCCTGTTTTTCTAAAAAACAACTAAATCACGAAAATGCAATGAAACTAACTTTCTTCTATAGAAACTATCATACATTCTAGACCACAACCGATTTCTGAACCTCTGTCGCGGTTAAGATGTCCTGTGTAGACCGCAGCGTTTCGCCACTGGTAGCCGCAATGTTTTTAAATGCACCGGATGCCTCAAACGTAGCGTTCTTACCTTTTAGTACGCGCCCTTCCATGGTAGAAATGGCGGTAGCGGCAGAGGCGGTGTCTTTTTTCACATCGTCTACGAGTGTCGCAATTTCATTTGCTGATTTCCGTGAACCTTCGGCCAGTTTTCTGATCTCTTCGGCTACTACTGCAAAGCCTCGGCCAGCCTCACCAGCACGGGCCGCCTCAATGGCAGCGTTCAGGGCCAGCAAGTTTGTTTGAGAAGCTATATCGGTAATTACCCCAAGTGACTTAGAAATTTCCTGAGACCGTGTGCTAAGTACATCAATGGTTTTGGCTGTAAGGGCGGCTGAACTGGAGATTTCTTCCATGTTCTTTACCACTTCCGCCACAGTTTTAAGACCAAGCTGGGAGGTTTCCTCACCAAGTAAAGCAGCCTTATTCACTACTTCCGCTCTGTTGGCTGTTTCTTTGGTGCCTTTCATGATCTCCTCAATCAGCTTGAAGGCCTGGTCTGTTTTGAGTGCTTGGTTTTGAGCACCTTCCGCCATTTGCTGCATCGCCAGGGCCACATCCAGTGTCACACGGTTCATGTCCAGTCCTTTGCTGGCCATTTCTTCAGAAGAAGAACCAACCACCAGCGAGGAGTCATTTATTTCGCCAAGTAAAGCGTTCAGGTTGTCAACGGCCAGGTTCAAAGCGTTGGCCATATCCAAAATATCACCGGCAGTCATGGCTTCTACTTTCTGGGTCAGGTCACCTTCTGAGATGGCCCGTACCACACGAGAAACCTCCAGCACCGGCGTTACAATAGATTCCAGCAGATCGTTGAGGGTGTCTACCAGTTCTTTCCAGCTGCCGCCTACACCTTGCAGGGTAGCACGTTCGGTGAGTTTACCTTCCACGCCCGCTACTCTGGCTACCCGGCTAACTTCACCAGCCAGCCTGTTTAGGTCCACCACCATGGTGTTGATGGTATCGGCCAGTTCTGCTACTTCACCACGTGCTTCCAGCGTCAGTTTCTGCGTAAGGTCACCTTTTGATACCGCTGTTACTACTTTCACAATTCCCCGCACCTGCGTAGTGAGGTTAGAGGCCATGGTGTTTACATTGTCGGTAAGGTCCTTCCAAACACCGGCTACATTGGGCACGTTTGCCTGGCCGCCGAGTTTACCTTCGGTACCTACTTCTAATGCCACACGGGTTACCTCACCGGCAAAGATGTTCAGGTAGTCTACCAGCTGGTTAATATTTTCTTTTAGTTCGCCTAGCTCGCCTTTCACGTCTACCGACACTTTCTGCGTCAGGTCACCTTTTACTACGGCTGTGGCTACTTTAGCAATGTCGCGTACCTGAGAAGTCAGGTTGCTCGCCATGGTGTTCACGTTGTCGGTCAGTTCTTTCCAGGTACCTCGTACTTTTGGCACATTAGCCTGGCCGCCCAGTCTTCCTTCTGTTCCCACCTCACGGGCCACTCGGGTTACTTCATCCGCGAAGATGTTGAGTGAGTCCACCATTTGGTTCAGGTTTTCCTTCAGCTCAGCAATTTCACCGCGGGCTTCTACTGTAATTTTCTGGCTCAGATCACCTTTCGCTACGGCTGTGGCTACTTTGGCAATATCGCGCACCTGAGAGGTCAGGTTGCTAGCCATATAATTAACATTGTCAGTCAGTTCTTTCCAGGTGCCGCCTACGTTTGGTACATTGGCCTGGCCGCCCAGTTTACCCTCTGTTCCTACTTCTCGTGCCACACGGGTTACCTCATCGGCAAATATGTTGAGCGAGTCCACCATCTGGTTGAGGTTCTCCTTCAGGTCCAGGATTTCACCCCTAGCTTCTACAGATACTTTCTGCGTTAAATCGCCTTTGGCAACAGCAGTAGCTACTTTGGCGATGTCGCGCACCTGAGAAGTCAGGTTAGAGGCCATGGAGTTCACGTTGTCGGTGAGGTCCTTCCAGGTGCCGCCCACGTTCGGAACGTTGGCCTGGCCGCCCAGCTTTCCTTCTGTACCTACTTCGCGGGCCACTCGGGTCACCTCGTCGCCGAAGATGTTGAGCGAGTCCACCATGAAGTTGATGTTCTCCTTGAGCTCGGCGATCTCGCCACGGGCCTCCACTGTGATCTTCTGCGTTAGGTCGCCCTTGGCTACCCCGATGGCCACCTTAGCGATACCTCTTACCTGCGTGGTAAGGTTAGAGCCCATGGTATTTACGTTGTCGGTGAGGTCTTTCCACACACCGGCTACGTTTGGTACTACTGCCTGGCCACCTAGCTTACCCTCTGTTCCCACTTCACGGGCCACACGGGTCACCTCATCGGCAAAGATGTTAAGCGAGTCCACCATCTGGTTCAGGTTTTCCTTCAGGTCCAGGATTTCACCAAGTGCTTCCACCGATACTTTCTGCGTTAAGTCGCCTTGTGCAACAGCAGTGGCCACTTTGGCGATGTCGCGCACCTGAGAAGTCAGGTTAGAGGCCATGGAGTTTACGTTGTCGGTGAGGTCCTTCCAGGTGCCGCCCACGTTCGGAACGTTGGCCTGGCCGCCCAGCTTTCCTTCTGTTCCTACTTCGCGGGCCACTCGGGTCACCTCGTCGCCGAAGATGTTGAGCGAGTCCACCATGAAGTTGATGTTCTCCTTGAGCTCGGCGATCTCGCCACGGGCCTCCACTGTGATCTTCTGCGTTAGGTCGCCCTTGGCTACCCCGATGGCCACCTTAGCGATACCTCTTACCTGCGTGGTAAGGTTAGAGCCCATGGTATTTACGTTGTCGGTGAGGTCTTTCCACACACCGGCTACGTTTGGTACTACTGCCTGGCCACCTAGCTTACCCTCTGTTCCCACTTCACGGGCCACACGGGTCACCTCATCGGCAAAGATGTTAAGCGAGTCCACCATCTGGTTCAGGTTTTCCTTCAGGTCCAGGATTTCACCAAGTGCTTCCACCGATACTTTCTGCGTTAAGTCGCCTTGTGCAACAGCAGTGGCCACTTTGGCGATGTCGCGCACCTGAGAAGTCAGGTTAGAGGCCATGGAGTTTACGTTGTCGGTGAGGTCCTTCCAGGTGCCGCCCACGTTCGGAACGTTGGCCTGGCCGCCCAGCTTTCCTTCTGTTCCCACTTCGCGGGCCACTCGGGTCACCTCGTCGCCGAAGATGTTGAGCGAGTCCACCATGAAGTTGATGTTCTCCTTCAGCTCAGCGATCTCGCCGCGGGCCTCCACTGTGATCTTCTGCGTCAGGTCGCCCTTGGCTACCCCGATGGCCACCTTGGCGATACCTCTTACCTGCGTAGTCAGGTTAGAAGCCATGGTGTTCACATTCTCAGTGAGGTCTTTCCACACACCGGCCACATTCGGCACAATAGCCTGGCCACCTAACTTACCGTCTGTACCTACTTCGAGAGCCACACGGGTTACCTCGCCGGCAAATACATTCAAATATTCAACTAATTGGTTTATATATTCTTTCAGTTCGCCCAGCTCGCCTTTCACGTCCACCGACACTTTCTGCGTCAGGTCGCCTTTGGCGATGGCGGTGGCTACTTTGGCGATGTCGCGCACCTGAGAAGTAAGGTTGGAAGCCATGTAGTTTACGTTATCTGTGAGGTCTTTCCACACACCACCTACATTCGGCACGGTTGCCTGGCCACCTAATTTACCTTCCGTACCTACTTCACGGGCCACACGGGTTACCTCATCAGCAAAGATGTTGAGCGAGTCCACCATTTGGTTTACGTTCACCTTCAGGTCAGCCAGCTCACCTTTTACATTGACTGTAATTTTCTGGCTCAAATCACCTTTCGCTACAGCTGTAGATACGTTTGCAATGTCCCGCATCTGGGCTGTCAGGTTGGAAGCCATGTAGTTTACATTGTCGGTAAGGTCTTTCCAAATACCTGCTACGTTGGGCACGTTGGCCTGGCCTCCTAATATTCCTTCGGTGCCTACTTCACGTGCCACACGGGTTACTTCCGCGCCAAACACGTTCAGCCTGTCTACCATTTCGTTGAGGATATCTTTTAGGTCACCCAACTCTCCTTTCACATCCACCGACACCTTTTGCGTTAAATCACCTTTTGCCACGGCAGTGGCTACATTGGCAATATCACGCACCTGCGAGGTAAGGTTACCAGCCATCAGGTTTACATTGTCGGTCAGCTCCTTCCAGGTACCTTCCACTTTTGGCACATTGGCTTGTCCGCCCAGTTTACCCTCTGTTCCTACTTCACGCGCTACCCGGGTTACCTCGCCGGCAAATATATTCAGGGAATCCACCATCGCATTCAGAATATCTTTCAGCTCGGCGATCTCACCTTTTACGTTTACAGTAATTTTCTGAGTTAAGTCACCTTTCGCAACAGCCGTGGCCACATTGGCGATGTCGCGCATTTGCGAGGTGAGGTTGCTGGCCATGGTGTTTACATTGTCAGTCAGATCTTTCCACACACCGGCTACGTTCGGAACCTTAGCCTGGCCACCCAATCTTCCTTCTGTTCCCACTTCACGGGCCACTCGGGTTACCTCGTCAGCAAAAATGTTGAGCGAGTCCACCATCTGGTTTACGTTGTCCTTCAGCTGGGCAAACTCACCGCGCACATCCACCGACACTTTCTGGGTGAGGTTACCCTTTGCAACTCCAATTGCCACATTGGCAATGTCTCGCACCTGAGCAGTCAGGTTGCTGGCCATGGTGTTTACATTGTCGGTGAGGTCTTTCCAGATGCCGGCTACGTTTGGCACTGAAGCCTGACCACCGAGTTTTCCTTCTGTTCCCACTTCGAGGGCCACACGCGTTACCTCACCTGCGAACAGGTTCAGGTTATCGATGGTGCGGTTAATAGTTTCAGCCATTACCTTAAAGTCCCCAGAAACCGGGATCTGGAAGGTTTCGTCGAGATTACCGCGTGAGATATTTTTTAGAACTTTTCCTACTTCGAGTACCGGAACGGCAATAGAGTCAACAAGTCCGTTTATGTTGTTGATCATGTCTTTCCAGAATCCGGAGGCGCTTTCGGCTGAGGCCCGGGCCTTAAGGTTACCCTCTACTCCAGCTACCTTCGAGATACGGGATACTTCCCCTCCTACACCACCTATCATCTCCACCATGGAATTATAGGCTTCTGCAATCTCCGCAAAGATATCGTTGTCCTGCTTGGTGAGGCGTACAGATATATCTCCTTTTTTAAAGGCATCCAGCGCATAAAGCACTTTATAAAGCTGCTCGTTTATATAAGCGTTGTCCTGGTGCTTTAAGCCATTTTTCTTTTCTTCATCTTTTCCGTTTCTGCCAGCAGCCATGCCTGAAGTTTCAGAAGTTTTAGCTCCGTTGCTGGCAGCCTTTGCAGCTGAAGTAGTTGGGTCGGGAACAGCGGGAGACTGTGCTGTCGTGTTTACTTTGGCAGGAGGTGCAGGTGCAGGATCAGCTGCTTTACGAGCAGATGCTTCTTCCACTGTTGTTACCGGAGTCTTCGCTTCAGCCTTTGCTGCGGGCGCAGGCTTTTTCTCTTCTTTGGCATCTACTTCACTAATGAGCTTATCCTTGCTCAACTTCAAATTTTTACCTAAGGCCATATTAAGTGTGATTTGGAAAAATTCAATTTGATCAGAAGAAAAGGTACTTGCATTCTTGCAAACACAGCCCCCTCACCTCGGCTAAATCAAAACCAATGCAATTTAACTATTTTAATCTTATGTTAAAACAGCAATAATAACCTAGTTTAGGCTCCTACAAGTTCGGCGGCGAGTGCTTTATAGTCTTTTGCGCCATTAGACGAGGCATCATAATCTAATACACTTTTCCCAAAAGATGGAGCCTCTGCCAGTTTCACGTTTAGTCGGATCTGGCTCTCGAAAATTCTTTCTTTTACGTTTTCCTGAAGGTATTCCAGTACTTCCTGACTAAGCTTGCGCCGGCTATCAAACATCACCACTACGATACCTTTCACTTTTAGTTTAGGATTGAAAGCTTTTTTCACCTTTGTAATGGTGTTGAGTATCTGGTCTAGCCCCTGTAGTGTCAGCACTTCCATCTGAAGCGGTATGAGTACCTCGTTGGCTGCCGTGAGGGCGTTAAGTGTTAACACCGACAGAGAAGGTGGGCAATCGATCAGCACATAATCGAAACCTTTGGCATCGGTCAGCACATTTTTCAGAAATTTCTCCCGCTCGGGTTGTGTCACAAGCGATATTTCTACATCTACCAGGTCGTTAGAGCCGGGAGCCATCCACATGCCGCCGGTTTCTACCAGAATATCAGATATGTTGCGGTTACCAAGCAGCACATCGGCCAAAGTACCGTCGGGGTTAGTGACTGCCAGCGAATAAGAGAGGTTACTTTGTGGGTCCAGGTCTATGAGCAGCACTTTTTTACCAAGCTTGCTCAGCGCACTTCCAAGGTTTATGGTGGTAGTAGTTTTTCCAGTGCCGCCCTTCTGGTTAATGACGGCCACAACCGTTGTCTTCATAAGATATATGGTAGAAACCTGCAGGCGAAAATGCCTGTTCAGAAGCTAAATCTATTAAATTTATGCTGAAGCCGAAAGTTTTATGCTATTCATTTTAAGGTGAGGGAACTAAGTACCACCGGTTAAATGTGGTTCATATTGTGCGAGAGAAGCTCTCCCTTGCCCACATAGATATCCTGCCACTGCTCCAGCTCCAGCCTGATGGCCAGCACGTTGGCCGGCTCGAGGTAGCCGATGTGCTTATCGAGCAGGTGGCGGGCCAGCTGTGTTATACCAGGGTTGTGGCCGATTAGTAAAATCGTTTTAACTTTGTCGGGTAATGTGCTAATGGCCTCCATCAACTTAGGCTCGCCTGCATTATATAGCTCCGGCACGTACAAAATATCCTGATCGTCGTAGTAAAGCTTTTCAGCCAAGATGCGGGCCGTGGCACCAGTACGCCGGGCAGGACTTGTAACAATAGCATCAACACGGCTAAAGTTATCTCTGATCCAGTGGCCAGTCTGGTGCGCTTGCAGCATTCCGCTTTTTGTGAGCTCTCTTTCGAAATCCGGTTGTAAAGAATAATGTTCCGTCGCTTCCGCATGACGGCATACGAGTACTTGTCTTTGCATATAGTCCGTATAGTTACTAATATTAAGGCTTGCTTGGATGACTTACAACAAATTTGCACCTTGTTGGCTAATGATATACGTGTGCGTTTGTTTTTGTTGGAAAAATTAATTGAACTTTAGGCAAATTTTGGCTGAAGCCGCCAGTAAAATAAAGGATGATAAAAAACTTAGTTATAGTAGAGTCGCCTGCAAAGGCAAAAACGATAGAAGGATATCTCGGAAAAGATTTTGTGGTGAAATCGAGTTTTGGCCATGTGCGTGACCTGCCTAAAGGCAACAACGCCATCGATATTCAAAACGGGTTTAAGCCAACATATGTCGTTTCGAGCGATAAGAAAGAAGTTATTTCTCAACTGAAGAAACTAGCGAAGGAGGCCGAATTGGTGTGGCTCGCGTCGGACGATGACCGTGAGGGAGAAGCTATTTCGTGGCACTTAACAGAAGCTCTGGACCTGAACCACACTAAAACTCGACGGATCGTTTTCAGAGAGATTACTAAAAATGCCATTCTAAATGCCATCAGCTCGCCTCGTGGCATCGACATGGACCTGGTAAATGCCCAGCAGGCCCGTCGGATTCTAGACAGGCTGGTGGGTTTTGAGTTGTCGCCTGTGCTCTGGAAAAAGATTAAAACCGGGCTCTCGGCAGGAAGAGTGCAGTCGGTGGCAGTACGACTGGTGGTAGAGCGTGAGCGTGAGATTGAGCGCTTTAAAGCAGAAGCCACTTTTAGAGTAACTGCCAAATTCGATGTGCAGGGCAAAACGCTGGAAGCAGAGTTACCAGCTAAGTTCAAGACAGAAGAAGAGGCGCAGGCCTTTTTGCAGCGCTGCCTGGGTGCCAGCTACACCATTGATAACCTGGAAACCAAGCCACTCAAACGTAGCCCTGCTCCTCCGTTTACAACCTCTACGCTACAGCAGGAGGCCAGCCGGAAGCTTTACTTTTCGGTAGCCCAAACCATGACGGTGGCCCAGCGACTCTACGAAGCCGGTAAAATCTCCTATATGCGTACCGACTCCCTGAACCTCTCCGACGAGGCAATTCAAGGAGCAGCTAACGCTATTAAAAACTCTTTTGGGGAGCGTTTTGTAAAAACCCGGAAATTCAAAACCAAATCGCAGGGGGCACAGGAGGCGCACGAAGCCATTCGTCCAACCGATTTTTCGGCACTTGTAGGCAGCACCGACCGTAATGAGCAACGCCTCTACGAGCTGATCTGGAAACGGGCCATTGCCTCGCAGATGGCGGATGCCGAAATAGAAAAAACCACGGCCTCCATTGCCATTGGCTTTAAACAAGGCCCTGGCGACCATAATAGATTGGTGGCTACTGGAGAAGTAATCAAGTTCGAAGGTTTTCTGAAAGTATATATAGAGTCGAAAGACGATGAAGATGCTGAAACAGCCGACGACGATGTAAAAGGTATGCTGCCTCCGCTGAGCATTGGCCAGCAGTTGCAACTGCGCCAGATGCAGGCCCTGGAGCGCTACTCTCGTCCGGCTCCTCGGTATACAGAAGCCAGCCTGGTAAAAAAACTGGAGGAAATGGGAATTGGAAGGCCATCTACCTACGCTCCTACTATATCTACTGTCCAAAAACGTGGGTATGTAGAAAAAGATAGTCGCGACGGCAAAGAACGGAGATTCAGAGTGCTTACGTTGCAAAATGACGACATCACTTCTCAAACCAAAACAGAAATAACAGGAGCTGAAAAGAACAAACTCTTTCCTACCGATACGGCCATGGTCGTAAACGATTTTCTGATCGAGCACTTCCCGACTGTTATAGATTACTCTTTTACAGCTAATGTAGAAGCCGAGTTTGATGAAATTGCGCATGGAACCAAAGAATGGGAAAGCATGCTGGACAACTTTTATCAAAAGTTTCACAAGCGGATTGAGTCGAGCGAGAACATATCGAGAGCCGATGTGTCTGGCGCGCGCGAGCTGGGAGTCGACCCAGCCACCGGCAAAACAGTGGTGGCCAAACTCGGCCGGTTTGGCCCTTACGTGCAGTTAGGTGAGGAAGACACAGAAACCGGTACCAAGCCCATTTACGCCAGCCTCCGGAAAGGACAGTTTATTGAGAGCCTGACGCTGGAAGATGCACTGGAGCTTTTTAAACTGCCTCGCATTGTTGGTACCTACGAAGACAAAGATATGACTGCGGCCATTGGCAGGTTTGGACCTTACATACGGCATAACAGCAAGTTTTACTCTTTGCCTAAAACCATAGATCCGCTTACTGTTACTCCCGACGAAGCCATAGCGCTAATCGAAGCCAAACGTAAGGCAGATGCCGAAAAGCTGATAAAAGAATTCCCCGAGAACCCAGATGTGCAGGTGCTGAATGGTCGTTTCGGACCTTATATAGTGGCGGGCAAAAAGAACGTTAAGATTCCGAAAGGCAAAGAGCCATCGGAGCTGACGCTGCAGGAATGTTTGGATTTGGCAGAAGCCACTCCCGAGAAAAAGGGTCGCTTCGCTAAAAAAGCAGCTCCAGCAGCCGAGAAGAAGGCACCAGCCGAAAAGAAAACAACAGCTAAAAAGCCCGCAGCTAAGAAACCGGCAGCCAAAACCACCAAAGCGGCTCCAAAAAAGAAATAAAATATCCCTTACAAGAAAGCCACCAGCTCCGGTGGCTTTTTTGTTAAAGCTTTCTTCCGGAACTATAAAAGACCCATGAGCAACTAATGCCCAATATACCTCTGGAAGGCTAATTTCATTAGCAGAATTGGAAGTTGGTTCATGATTTTTGGTTGTTAATTGTTAGATTGTGGGTAGCCGGAAACCTGGCAGCATGCTCAGCTACTGTGGGTGTATTAAACGTGAGAAAATCATAATGTAAAGCCTTGCACCTGAAATCATCAAAGTGTCTCCGGAAGGGTAAAATCATTAAAATAATTTCTCCTGGCCTAATCTATCATAGGAGCCGGTACATTAAATAAAGCTGTATAGAGCAGAAGCAGCATAAGGCATTTTTCCGTATGCTGAAGGAACACTAAATGTAGCTAACATATGAAAAAGCGACTTGTAGTTTTAACTGGAGCTGGAATTAGTGCAGAAAGCGGCATTGCAACTTTCAGAGATGCCGATGGTCTTTGGGAAGGACATGATGTAATGGAAGTGGCATCGCCGCAAGGCTGGCGCAGGAACCCTGAACTGGTGCTAAACTTTTACAACGAACGTCGTAAAAACGCCCACTCCGCCAAACCTAACGCCGGGCATCTGGCGCTGGCGGACTTAGAGAAGGATTTCGATATTTGTATCATCACCCAAAATGTAGACGACCTGCACGAGCGCGCCGGCTCCACCAACGTAGTACACCTGCACGGCAAGCTGTTTGAAAGCCGCAGCACCCTCGACGAAAACCTAGTATACCAAATGGAAGGTTGGCAGCTCAACCTGGGAGACAAATGCGAGCGTGGCTCTCAGCTTCGGCCTAACATCGTATGGTTTGGTGAGGCCGTGCCCATGATGGACAAAGCCATAGAAGAAACTTTTAAAGCTGATATTTTTATGGTAGTGGGTACCTCCCTGCTAGTTTATCCGGCAGCGGGTTTAGTGGACCTGGTGAGCGACGAAACTCCTGTGTTTGTGATTGACCCTAAATTACCCAACGTGCGGAAACGCCCCAACCTGCACCTCTACGAAGAAAAAGCAAGCACCGGCATGGAAAAAGTAGTAAAGGTGCTACGTACACAATATGCCTGAAGCTCTAAAACCACATCTACTTTTCACTTTCACCAAGGTATAATTTATTATAGAATTAGGGCCTCTGTAGCGCCCCTACCAGCTTTAGTAAAGTAGGGAAAAGCTATTCTTTACCATATAGAAAATTACGAAATGTCACGTAACCCAGCAGGTTTTCAGGTAAACCTTAATATTCAAACCAAATTTTTGCTGTCGACCTCCGGTAGCCAGTCGTCTATTGAAAAACATAACAAAGCGCTGCAACAGATTAAGGCTAACCTGGTGTATTTCACTTTAGCCGATGACATTACGCCTGAAGTTTACGCAGGCTTGCTGAAATCTCCCATGGTGCGCGGGGCAGCTGTTACAGGAAAAGGAGGATTAAAGTCCACTATTATTCCTTACCTGGATGAAGTGGAGCCCCTAGCGAAAAAAACACTGGCGGTTAATACAGTGGTTAATAAAGCGGGTAAGCTTTACGGCTATAACACCGATGCCTTTGGACTGAAAACAGCCTTGCAGAATGGTATAGCAGAGGCTGGCTACGAAATTAGAACTGCTGTAATTTACGGAAATGGCGGTGTATCGGGTGTTGCGTACCATGTGCTGCGGGAGCTGGGTATACAGGCCACCTTCGTAGGCCGAAGCCAGGAGCGGGTTATGCAAAAAAGGCGGGAACTCGGTCTGGAACATATCGCGCATTTTAAAGGCCCGTATGACCTGGTAGTAGATGCCACCCCAATTTCTTCTGACCCGGATTTTTTGCAGGCAGCTCATTTTGCTGACATACTTGCTGGCTGTAAGATGGTGTTTTGCCACAACATGCCTGAAAAAGACAACAAAACAAATTACCTCCAGCAATACTGCGCCGACCACCACCTTTACTATGTGCCAGGAAAATGGATGTACAATGCGCAGCTGGTAAAACAATACCAACTGTATTTAGATGGCTACACCAAAGCCGACGACGGCACCACTCCTGTTTCAGAAAATGACATCCTGTCGGCTTGGGACCTTTACTAATAGAAATTTCCTGATCTGTTAACGCTTACAAATTGGGGTTCCAGCCAGCTTTACCAGCAAAGATGTTCTCAAGTGTATACTGCTTTGCCTGTTTTTTACTCAGTTGCTTCGACCAGGCTACACGTTCGTTGGGAGCTGCGCCCGGGCCTTTACTGTTGTACTCGGCATAGAAGCTTGTTTTTTCGTTATCGGGGTTGCGCCAGTTGTCCCAACCTTCGGGCCGTATGTGGCTGGCCATATCGGTATTGATGAACACGGTTTTGGCATAAGGCCGCCAAGGCCGGCCCAGAAATACTTTGGTGGCCTCCGGGTCGGCAATTAATTTGCAATTGAGGAACACAAATCCGTAGGCTTGCCGGGGAGTAGTAGAGGCAGCTGTAATGTAAGAGTTGGAGAGGCTTTTGATGGTGCAGTTCTGAAAAACTGCTGTTGCTTCCCCAAAAATAAAATCAGTGGTGCCTTCTATAAAGCAATCCTGGTAGTATTGGCGGCTATTTTCGGTAGCGGCATAAATGGTATCCTGGTTACCGAGAAGTCGGCAGTTTTTCAGTACGGCTCTGTCGCCCTCCACGTGCAGCGCCACCCCCTGCCCTACTCTGCCTGACGCGTTTTGAATAGTCAGGTTCTCTGCTTTAAAATCGTGGCCCTGCACCAGCAGGGTGTACGAGGTAAAGGTGCCAAATTTGTCTTTACCAGACGGATCTTTGCCCGGAAAATCTTTGCCGGTATGGTCGCTGTTGGTAATAATGGTGCCTTCTGCACTCTCGCCTAACAGATAAACTTTTGTTTTCCAGGTCGGGATAACCAGCTTTTCGGCATAAACACCATTCGCAATATGGATGGTTACCTGCTGCTGCGACAGGTCGCGAACGGCATTTATGGCTTCCTGAATTGTTTTAAAATCGCCGCTTCCATCCTGAGCTACTTTAAAGGACCTTGGGTAGGTAGCAGGCTGAGCAACAGCAGGAACAATGGCAAGTAAAGTAAAAAAAAGGAGAATCAGATGTCGCATTAGTTAGCTTTTGAGTCGGAATTCACAATTCTGGAAGCCAGCTCCAGATTTAAATTTTTAATTTCGGCTAATACCAATTGAGCCATTTTGCGTGCTCCCAATTCGCTGAAGTGGGTATTGTCGTCGGAGCCTTTGGGGTAATTGGGATGCTCGCCTGGCTCCAGCTGCAGAAATAGCAATTTAGATTGTTCTTCGCCGAACTGCTGCAACAATTCCTGGCTCTTCCGGTCGAGGTCTATTAGCGGAGTTTTAGTTTCTTTGGCAACCCGACGCACAAGTTCAGAATAAGCATCGTGCGTGCCTACAATTTTACCGTTAACATCGAACTTTCGGCGTGCTGCAGGTGTAATCAGCACTGGATTCGCTTTTTTGCTTCTTGTTTCTGAAATGAACCGCTTTAGGTTTGCCTGGTACGCCTCTTCGGTGGTATAGCTTTTTTTAGTCGGCACCTCATCGTTATGTCCGAATTGTATCAACACATAGTCACCTGCTTTCAGGTTTTCAGAAACCGGCTGCCATAGCTTCTCCTCAATAAAAGTGCGGGTGCTGCGGCCGTTTTTTGCACGGTTGTCTACCGTTACACTTTTGTCGAAGAAGTAAACAAAAGGCATTCCCCAACCGGTTTCCGGATACTTGTTGGTGTCTTTAATCGAAATGGTGGAGTCGCCGATCAGATAGACTTTTATAGGTTTTTTCTCCTGCGAAATAAAAGACATCAGCACCAGGCTAAGCACTACAAAAGCTGAAACGAGTATACTTTTCATATAATAAGGGTTTTGGTAGTTTCCGTTCTGCGGCCTGTTCTTACAGAGCGTCTTTTTAAAAGGTGATATGGGATATAGCTCCGCTACTGGTATGGCCTTCTTTTCCATTCCTTCACGTTCCAAACATTGGCCCTATGGATCCTAAAAGTAAAAAATGCTCCGGAAGATTATTTTCATTAGCAGAATTTACTCTTCAGACTTATCAGACCTGAATGAATGTTTGTAAATGAACAGGATTAAAAATGTAAATATAATAGTCTTGATCAAAGTTAAAGCCAGTTTTACTTACTATAACCTTTCATTTTATTTATAGGTGGCAAGAATGAGACGAACAGCTTCTTAAAAAAGCATGGAACCTGCTGCACTTGCGGTTGCCAGGCCCTCATGCTTTTGTCTGAGGCAAAACACATTCTCCTGGTAAAGAGCTGACAACGAAAGAGTAGTAACGAATGGCATGGTACACAATAAATATCGATAGTTGCGTTGCTAAGTGTAGAGCCCTCAGTATCAAAGAAAGTATAAATTACTTTCTTTAGGAGATTTCCTTTTACATTGCTGTACATTATACCAACTCAGAACATGAAGCAAGTCCTATTAATAGCAGTCTGGTTACTTGCCGGAAGTGGGGCCATGGCCCAGATCAACCTCAATAAAGTTAAGCAAGCTATCGGCACCGGCTCCACCAGTCAACTATCTACAGACGAAGTAGCAGAGGGATTAAAACAAGCCCTGACCACAGGAGCTACGAAAGGAACTGACATGGTTTCGCAGGTAGATGGTTACCTGAAGAATCCAGCCATTATGATTCCTTTTCCGCCTGAAATAAAGCGGGTAGAAGACAGGTTGCGCCAAATTGGAATGGGCGGCGAAGTAGATAAATTTGTGGTGGCCCTGAATCGCGCTGCTGAAGATGCAGCACAGGAAGCTAAGCCTATTTTTGTGTCGGCCATAAAACAAATGACCATTCAGGATGCCTGGTCTATTCTAAAAGGACAGGATGACGCAGCCACGGTATACTTAAACCGCACTACCTCCGCGCAACTAAACGAGAAATTCAAGCCCATTATCCAGAGTTCGCTGAGCAAAGTAAATGCCACCGAGTACTATACCAACCTAATTACGGCCTACAACAAACTGCCTCTGGTACAAAAGGTGAATCCTAACCTGGACGAATATGCCACGGGAAAAGCAATAGACGGACTTTTTGTAATGGTAGCAAACGAAGAAAAGAATATTCGCCAGAACCCTGGCGCCAGAAGCACTGCGCTCCTGCAAAAAGTTTTTAGTGCACAAAAATAAGCTACAGCTACTGCCCAGTAAGTCTAGCTACCTGTTAGGTGCAAGCCAACAGGTAGCTATTTTTTTACCCCAAGCAATCGCAGTTCGTCATCAATCTTCTTGTTCCAGCGGTCTTGAGCCAATGAATCGAGGCTGTGGCGTGTTTCGCGGTCGTACTGCTCCTGCATCTGGTTAAGTTCCCGGTAAGCCTCCAGGTACTGATACTGTATCTGGCTGTTATAATCTTCTACCGTCAGGTTTTCAGGGTCAATTCTTTTCTTAAACCGCTCGGCCACCAGTTTGGCAATATCGAAGTGCCGCTGCTCGTGGTTGAGCGAATAGTCATCGCGGGCCATCGGTTTTACCCAAGAAGAGCTTTGCACCATAAATACATTCAGTGTTACATTCAGGTGGACAATACCATTCTTCACTTCGGTATCGCCCTGGTAACTGAAACCCGGAAAAACAGAGGCAGCATAATGACTCGATTTGCCCGGCTGTCCCGTAAAGTCATTCCAGGTTAGCGGGCGGTTAACCTGGTAAAAAACGGTATCTAATGTGCTCAGGTCTTTCTGCTCCAGAAAGTTAATTTTGATGCCTTTAGCTAGCTTTTCGTGCCGGTTGGCTTCGTTGTTCATCCAGGTGTTAAGGTATTGCAACCCTCCAGCTAATGACTGCCGCAGCGTTGGCTCCACCATTCCTCGCTGGCTCGGCGACCGCACATATCGCGCACCGCCTGTGTACTCCACCAATCGCACCCTATCACTTTCGCGCTGCAGGTCAAAGGCCATTTTTACCACTACACGGCCATTTATCTGGCCTTTTTCTCCAGGAGTTTCGCGCACCATGCACTCCTGCAGCCTTATAACCACCGGCCGCAGTTTGGTATTGCGTGGGAGGCTCTGCTTTACATACTCCCTTAGGGCAGGAAGCTCACCGCCCTGCAGATTTACTGGTTGCACAGTAGCACCAACAGCCAGCACATTGCCCGCCGGGTAAAGGTAGGCCACTGCTTTCCTGTCTTTGCGTTCATCCAGAATATCGGCGATATAAAACTCCTCCGGCGTAAAGGGCAGCCGCTCCGACTTGAGCACCAGAGGCTCCGCGTTGGGGATGGTAGACTGGCTGGCCGTGCTCATAAGCACCAGCAGGCTACCGAGCAGGCTGCGCAACACTGCCCATACCCGCCCCTTCCGAAGCCGAGATTTTATTTTTTTTGATAAAGCCATCATTAACGAGATAATTAGATGGAAAGCGCCACCCCTAAAAATGGGCTGCCAAAAGAAACCCTGCTTCTTTGCTGAACATCAGACCACTAATTTCGGTTCGAAGACCTGCCTGCTTTCAATACTTTACACTTAAATTATTCTATCGCCTATACAGGCAAGCCACTTCTCCTGATCAAGTATGCGAAGAGTTTAGTTAGAAAAGTAGCTTTATGCGAAAGTGATGCGTACTAAAGAGAAGGTAGTGTCGGCCTTAATCGGCCTAATAAGCTTTTATATGAAATATCTACTGCTATTCCTGCTTTTGGTAATGATTACCCCGCTGGGACAGGCTCAATCTCCGGTTGTGGAGGCCTTAACGCCACTGGCTGCCGGCTTAAAAGAGAATTCAGGACTTCTGAACTTGAATGGCACCCTTATTACTCACAACGACTCCGATGGCGACAGCAGCTTGTTTGAAGTAGATTCCGAAACAGGGGCCATTACCCGAACCGTAGTTGTAACCAATGCAGAGAACCACGACTGGGAAGACATTGCCCAAGACCCGATGTACATTTACATTGGTGACTTTGGCAACAACAATGGCGACCGCACCAACCTCCGCATCTACCGCATAGCTAAGAGCGATTACCAGGACCGCAACAATTCTGTACAAGCAGATCTGATTGCATTCAGCTACCCCGACCAAACCGATTTCACACCTAACGTCAATACCAACTTCGATGCTGAAGCCCTGGTTGTTCTCCAGGACAGCCTCTATATCTTCACCAAGAACTGGGCTAACAGGCAAAGCACCGTGTACTCTCTACCCAAAACACCTGGCACTTACGTGGCCAAAAAACTCGGCAGCCTCGAAACGCAGGGGTTGGTAACCGGCGGCACCTACCATACCGAGAAAAATGAAATCATGTTGGTTGGCTATACTCCCTTACAGGCTTTTGCATACAGCCTCAGCGAGATTAATGGCTACAACATATTGGCAGCTAAACAACAACGGCTCGAGCTAAACCTGGGCGTTAGTGCGCAGGTGGAGGGAATTTGCTCCAGCAACGACAATGGTTACTTTATTTCCTCAGAAGGCACTGTACTGGCCCCCGCTACCTTGTATCACCTTAGCTTTGGCACTACCACGAGCTCTGGCAACCTGGCCGCAGTTGCTCCTGTTACCCTGTACCCCAACCCAACAAAAAGCTGGTTGCATGTGGTGCATCCGCAACAGGTGCTCACAGAAATATTTGATACTACTGGCCGAAAAATACTAGTGACCAGCCATACCCGAATTAACCTCGCGCACCTACGCCGGGGAGTGTACCTGGTCCGCATCAGCAAAGAAAACGGAGAGACGCTAGCCGCTGAAAAGCTATTGCTGGAGTAGCCTTTGCTATCATAATTTCACCACCTGCGACTCGGTATAGACCAATTCTTCTAACCAAAATGGCCTTCCGGAGCTTTTCCAAAGTCACACCGCCATAGGCCTTTGCCTGGTAATTGTCTTTAATAAATTTCTGTTGAGTAAGTAAGCCACAGCAAGAGGAAGAGCTACTCATAGCCGTTTCCTTTACTCCTAAATACTTCGTTATACTTGTCGCAAATCCCCCTCAAATTGTCGTAATAGCACATGCGCCCAAAAGCTTGTATTCAGTAGCTTTGTAATGTTCAATCAAACTCATACTGTTATGGCAAAGCAAATTTTCATCAACTTACCGGTAAAAGACCTCAACAGGTCTAAAGAGTTTTTTTCTAAACTTGGATTTACTTTTAACGAACAATTCAGCGATGATAAGGCAGCCTGCCTGGTGCTTGGCGATAATATTTTTTCCATGCTCCTGACTGAGCCCTTTTTCAAAGGTTTCACCAAAAAAGAGATCAGCGATGCCACCCAAAGCACAGAAGTACTGATTGCCATAGATGCCGAAAGTCGCGAAAAAGTAGACGAAATGGTTCGTAAGGCAGTAGAGGCTGGTGGCTCCAGCTACATGGCCCCACAAGATCATGACTGGATGTACCAGCACAGTTTTGCAGATCCTGACGGCCACCAATGGGAAATAATGTATATGGACGAAAGCGCTATGCCCCAAGGGTAAGCGCTGCATATACTTCTATCATTCGCAAATACTTCCAACATCTGCCATAGCTCCCCTACCAGGCACGCTGAATGGCAGATGTTTTTGCATTTGGCCAAGTTGCATGACTTACATGGCTTACACCTAAAGGTGCAATAAAAGGCCTTTAAACTAGCTTAACTACATAATACCATACAGCAACCAGTTCTGGACCAGAAACAATTAAATCAACTGAGCAATTTGCACCAGTATGATGCAAAAGGAACTGCATCGGGACCATACAGCTAAATTATTCGAATAAAAATAGCCTTCCAGAGCCTTTAACTTCAGTTTAAAAGCCAGGCACCTCTCCTTTCCTCAGATCTACATTTTAGCACCACCTGTCGTAGCAGCAGCACCTCTGCCGAAATATCGTAATCTGATTTTGCTCCAGATCAGACAAGTGCCTGTCGAGCTTTGGGAAGTATTTGGCTGTTGCTCCCAAAAATCCTTTGTAACTTTGGGGTACCTCTTGCTACACTAGAGCGAGAGGTGCGAACCAAATTTCTGATTACTTATGAAATACCGTGCGATCTGTACTGACATAGACGGCACCCTCCTCGACAGCCGACGTGAGCTTTCGCCCAGGACCATAGAAGCGTTCCAGAAGCTGGATAAAAATATTCCGGTTATTCTGGCTTCTTCCAGAATGCCCAGCGCCATGCGTCATCTGCAACAGGAATTAGGCATTTTGCATCACCCCATGATTTGTTTTAATGGCGGTTATGTTATCATCTATGAAGGAGACAACACAGCGCCGCTTGTAATCGATACTGTAGAAATACCAGTTTCCATCTGTCTTGATATTTTACTCCGTGCCCGCAACACCGATATACATGTGAGCCTGTATGTGGAGGACTTGTGGTACGCCCCTAAAATTGATCAGTGGACGGAGAAAGAAGAAAAAGTAACCAAGGTATCGGCTAACATTACAGAACTGGAAACACTGCTGCAAGGTTGGCAGGAAACCAACACAGGCGCTCACAAAGTAATGTGCATGGGCCCTGAGGAAGAAATAAAAGCCATGTACGAAGGTTTGCAAAGTACCTACGGAGACCAGATTCATATTTACAGATCTAAATCTACTTACCTGGAAATTGCTCCCCGCTCTATTTCCAAGGCGACAGCGCTCGAGATGATTCTGAAAGATCGCTTTGGTATATCTATGGACGAAGTGGTAGCTTTTGGAGACAACTACAATGACATTGAGATGCTCCAAGCTGTCGGAATGGGTATAGCCGTAGACAATGCCAGAGAAGAAGTTAAAGCGGTTGCCAACGAGATAACGCTCAACAACAAAGAAGACGGCGTGGCTATAGCCATCGAGAAAATTTTTCATTCAACAAAGTAAAGCAGCGGTTAG
This sequence comes from Pontibacter sp. 13R65, assembly GCF_047525655.1. NCBI lineage: Bacteria > Pseudomonadati > Bacteroidota > Cytophagia > Cytophagales > Hymenobacteraceae > Pontibacter > Pontibacter sp. 13R65. The sequence continues at coordinate 78,430 of NZ_JBLIQL010000022.1, read as the reverse complement.
CGTTTGTTTGGTAAATAGCATTAGTAATGATGGCTGCTCCTGCCCCTCAGGAATTTTTCAGGCTTAACCGGAATACTTCAGAAGTAAAAGCTGAAATACTGCGGCAATTTCTGCCAACCTGGTACCGCATTCAAGTGGGAGCCTCTAGCCTCAAGCCAACAGTAATTGCTGATTTACTGGCTGGGCTGGAATTGCAGGAAACGCAGACTGAGGATGGGCTATGGCAGCTGCTATCTCATTATCTGCCATCAGCATCACCGGAAAGTACACTACGCCTGTTTCTGGGAGCTTCTTCCAAACCGGAGCTGGAGGTGCTAAAAAAACAGCAAGTGGTATTGGCTTCAGAAGGAGAACCAGACCACCCGCCCCTGCTCCTGCACGAACCTGAAACACAGCAGGCACTTATTGAATTGCTGATGCAGGCAAGTCCGGCTTTGCTGGTCTCTGATCCGTTTGCCAGCCCGCAAGCTCAACAACTGCTGCTGGAGAGCTTTACCGCACCTGCTGCCGATTTGCTCTTACTGCTACAGCCAAAAAAATTACGCACAGCCGTAACCGCAAAAAAAACAGCTACAACGGCCAGCGCCATCTTCGGCAGCAGGTGGGGCAATGTGCAGGCATTCTGTCACAAAGAAAAGCATCCGCAGCGACAGGAAGCCTTTTTGGTAAGCACCCTGGAAGAGGTACTGCAGCAGCATGGCTACCTCACCCTGCATTTCCGGGCAGATGCTCCTGATAAAGAGCAAACCAGCCTGCTCGTGCTGCTGGCAACCAAAACGGCAGAAGTCTACAAAGCCTGTAAAGTGCAGCTCCTGCCTTACAGCGATTATCAGCAGGACGGGGTGCCGCTTTTTGGTGCAAACCTGAAGCAGCTGCAACAGCTATCGTTGTTTCCGGAGCAGTTAAAGTTTTCGGTTCAGAAGCTGGCAGAGGATTTAAGCAAAAAAGCAAATCTGTACAATTACAAAACAATTGAAAAGGTAGCTGAAGATCATCATACCGGTACGCCTTACATTCCTGAAAATTACCGTATGGCCTTCGAAAAGCTCCGCGATCAGGGCCTGGTGGAGATACTGAACCCCAAAACTTTGCAAACTGTACGAAAAGCTACCCTAGCCTCTCCTGTAAAATACAAAACCAGAACGAGCTAGGCAGCCCATTTACAACGCTCCAGTACTACGCTGCATCAGGTACTAAGGAAAAAACAGCTAACTAGCTGAAAGGAAGGAGGTGAAGAACTTCTCCTGATGGAGCTGAAGGTGTAGGCAGGACAACTTTCAAAGGGTATGCAAAGGAAAAGTTGGATATTAAGAGCTCTTATACCTAATCCGTCAGATTGCTTCTGGGAGGCCTTTTTCATTAGAATAATTTAATTTGACAGTACTAGGCACCTGCAGTTTTGGCTGTGGCTCTGGCGCAATTCTTGCGAGGGGCAGTAGCAGCAGCAGGCGAAAGGAACTTGAAAGGCAAACAAGGTGTAACTAATCCCACTAATTGTCTGTACAGGAATCACCTCCCTGGTCTGTCTTAATATTGGTGTCGCATATAGCTTCTTATTATAAAAACGAGTGCTTCGAAAATTTCTAAACTTTATATTTCTCGGGCTTGTCTTCCCGGTTTTCAGATTTCTAAAAAAAGAGTTCTCCGAATTCTTCCTGAGCCAAAAGCCAAAATTTACAGCCCGATACTGGAAGAAAAAATGGCAAGGTTTCCGAAACTTTAACTGGAGCAAGGCCCGCCCGTCGAGTTTTCTTTTTCTGTTCCGATGGGCTTATAAGCTGGGACTTTTTCTGCTGGTGCTCGCGCTCTCGTTTTACCTGGCTATTTATATGGGAGCCCTGGGTCACATTCCATCGCGCAAAGAGCTGAAAGCCACCCAAAACAGCACCGCCTCCGAAGTGTACTCTGCCGACAATGTGCTACTGGGTCGGTACTACCTGCAGGATCGCACTAACGTGAAGTACGAAAACATATCGCCAGCTGCCATAGAAGCCCTTATTGCTACTGAAGATGCGCGTTTTTACGAACACAGTGGTATCGATTTCCGGAGCCTGGGCCGTGTGTTTGTAAAAACGCTTTTAATGCGCCACGAAAGCTCGGGTGGCGGAAGTACACTTAGCCAGCAGCTGGCCAAGAACCTGTACCCCCGCAAAGATTACCTCCTCTGGGACATGACTGTGAACAAGATCCGCGAAATGATTATTGCCCGGAAGCTGGAAAGCATCTACTCCAAACAGGAACTGCTGGAGCTTTACCTGAACACAGTGCCCATGGGCGGTAATTTGTATGGCATTGAGCGCGCTTCTCGCCGCTTTTTCAATACCTCCGCCGATTCTCTTAAAACTGAGGAGGCGGCAGTTCTTATTGGTATGCTAAAAGCGACCACTTCTTACAACCCGCGCCTTGACCTGGAGCGATCTCGAAAGCGGCGGAACGTGGTGCTGAACCAAATGGCCAAGTATGAGTTTTTGACCCAGACCAAAGCCGATTCGCTAAAACAGCTGCCCCTCACGCTCCGCTACCGGTACGAAACACATAACGATGGCATGGCTCCCTATTTCAGAGAAATGTTGCGGCAGGAACTGGTAAAGTGGTGTGCTACCCAAAAGAAAAAAAACGGCGACCCATACAACCTTTATACCGATGGGCTAAAAATTTACACCACCTTAGATGCAGGTATGCAGGCGCATGCCGAGCGGGCGGTGCGACAGCGAATGGCCGCGCTACAGAAACAGTTTGATGCCCACTGGCAAGGCCGCTCCCCGTGGGGCAACGATCCTGCAGTAATCACTAATGCCCTGCACCGCTCCGAGCGCTACAAAAAAATGAAAGCTGCCGGCAAGTCCGAAGACGAAATTCGGGATGTCTTCAGAGAGCCGATTCAAATGAACGTGTTCAGCTGGAGTGGTATTTCCAAGAAGAACATGAGCCCGCTCGACTCCCTGCGCCACCACCAGAAATTCCTGAACACAGGCTTACTGGCTATGGAGCCTCACACGGGCTATATCAAAGCATGGGTGGGAGGAATAAACCATCATGTTTTTAAATATGACCATGTGCGCTCCAGGCGGCAGGTGGGGTCTACTTTTAAGCCCATTGTGTATGCTGCCGCCCTAGAGAAAGGAATTGCACCCTGCACCTTTTTCCCTAACGAGCGACAAACTTACACAGAGCACGAGGGCTGGTCGCCCCGCAATGCCAATGAAGTGTACGGTGGAGAATATTCTATGCGCGGGGCACTGGCTAATTCGGTTAATACAGTTTCGGCGCAATTGATTATGCAGGCCGGAGTAGAGCAAACCGTAGGCCTGGCTCGCCGGATGGGGATTCAGAATGAATTGCCGCCGGTGCCATCGCTGGCGCTGGGAACGGCCAACCTGTCGCTTATGGAGATGGTACGAGCTTATGCTTCCTTTGCCAGCGAAGGCTATAATGTTCAGCCTGTTTATATAGAGCGCATTACCGACCGCACCGGCAAAGTGATAAGAGAGCACCAGCAACCAAACACAAATAGAGCCCTATCTCGCACCAATGCTGCTATTATGTTGCAACTGATGCAAGGTGTGGTAGAAGAAGGTAGTGCCGGCCGCTTACGAACAGAGTTTGGTTTGAAAATGGATATAGCCGGCAAAACGGGCACTACACAGGAGCAGGCCGATGGCTGGTTTATTGGTATTACACCTAACCTGGTTACGGGTGTTTGGGTAGGTGCCGAAAGTCCGAAAGTTCGTTTCCGAACACTGGAGCTGGGGCAAGGTTCACGAACTGCGCTACCTATATGGGGCGATTTCACAAAGCGTGTGGCGCAAGATCCTGCTTATGTTGGGTTTTACAACAGTCGGTTTAAAGCCTTACCACCCGAATTACAAGCCAGGCTGGCCTGCGAATCTTACCGGGAGGCGGCACCGGACCAGAACATTTTTGAGCGGGTTTTCGATTCCATTACAGACAAAGTAAACCAAACTTACGACGATTGGAAGAACCAACGCAAGAGCCGCCGGGAAGAGAAGAAGCGCGAAAGGCAGGAAAAACGAAAGAACAAAAAGAACTAGCACCTGCACTGTTTGCTTATCAGCAATTGGTTTGGCTAGTTGTGAATAAGGGGGAACAGATACTAAAAAGATAAGCCGTTCTGATTAAGGTTGAACTCTTATCAGAACGGCAGATCTTTTTATGTTAATTTTTAAGCTATAAATCTCTTGGGAAGTCGCCAATTCGGCTGTAGGCTCGGTAAGAGGCAATAAACTCGTTTGGCCCAAAAGGGTGATTGCCGAAGCCATTGCGCATCATAGCCACTGCCTTTGCCCATGTTTTGTCTTTGTCGCGGGAGGCCAGGAGCTGCATTACAGATTGTGCAATAACAGGAATGGGCACTTCCATGTTCATGGCATCGTTTACCAACCAGTTTACTTCTCCGGTGTCTTCTACGTGGCTTGGCACTTCATGAAAGCCTCCTCGCTCGCTATAGGCCCTTCCCATAAGTTCTACCAGCCAAGAGCGTATAACAGAGCCGTGGTTCCAGTTATTCAGTATGCCCTCAATGTCTAGTTTATCTCTGTAGTTTTCGAGCAGATCCACCCCTTCTCCAATGGCCTGCAACATGCCAAACTCGATGCCATTGTGTACGAGCTTTGTAAAATGCCCTGCTGCAGGTGGACCAGCATGTACATATCCGCCTGGTACGGCCAGACTTTTTAGGATTGGTTCTACCCGCTGCACAGCTTCGGGCTCCCCTCCCACCATAAAGCAGGCACCGTTTCTGGCCCCCTCTACCCCTCCACTTGTACCACAATCTATAAACTGAATGCCACGCTCTTTTAGCATGCGGTATCGGCGTAGTGAGTCTCCCCAGTACGAGTTACCTCCATCCAGGATGATATCGCCCGGATCAAAAACTTCTGCAGCTTCTTGTATAATGGCTTCTACTATAGGTCCTGCAATTACATAAATGAACACAATGCGCGGACTAGGCAAACAATCTTTTAGTTCCTGAAAAGATAAACAGTTTTGAAGACCAGCCGCCAGCAGATCGTTTGTGGCACCTGCCCTATCATAGCCGACCACCTGATAACCGCGGTCCAACGCCTGCAGGGCCAAATTGCCCCCCATTCTACCTAACCCTATTACACCAATTGTATTATTATCTTCCATCTTTTTAGATTCTATGTTGCTCCTGTAGGAGTTATAGTCTGATGCGAAGGCTTTTGTTACAGATATCCGGAATAGTTTGCAGAAGATTCCCCTAGAGCATCCTGAGGCTAAAACACCTCTGGAAGGGCTTATTCATTAGCATAATTTAACAGATAAGTGAAAAGCGGCGGAAGTATGGTACCTGCCCCTCTTAAGAAAGCTGCCAGTGTTCCTGCACCCAGTTAAGCCCCTGCTGGTATAAAGCGAACGCCAGGTGCACACGTTTATCAAAATCGAGGTTACCGGTAGCTTCGTTTTCTGTAAATGTGTTTATGAGCCTGATGTTCTCGTTTACTTGCAGTGGTTCTACGTTTTCGTCGGCCTCAGCTCTGTAGGCCTCCAAAGTAGTAGAGGCTGCATCGAATGTTTGGGTAAGAAAGGTGCCATCTTGTTGCCTGGCAGCACATAAAATACCACTAGCTTTTGCCAGCGATGGTGCCAGAGTACCTTCCAGCCCCCGCTTCAGAATAATCACACCTTTAAAGCCGGCCATATTGGCAAGCTTGACCATTTTTTCCATGTAGGTGATATGGAACACGGACGTAATTAGTACATGAGCTCCAGTAGGGTTCAGCACTTTTTCTGATGTAGCCAGAAAGGGGCGTTTAAAAATTTGTCTTCTGCGATCCACCCACTGATCGAGGGCAGGAGAAAGGATTTTCTGGTCCAGTACCCAGCCAAAGCGGGGTGCTTGCTGCTGCAGGTCAGTATTTGCCTGAAGAAAAGAAGCAGGTAGTTGGTGGAACAAATCAAGTGCATTTAATGCCAGCTTAGGACCAGAAGACCTGCCTACGGTGCTAATTACTTTATAGCCTAATTGCTGAAGCTGAAAAGCAAGCAAGGGAGTAATCATAAAAGAATGTTCCACGCCATCAAAAGGCTCCGCCAGTTGTACCAGCACCCCTTTTTGCTTTGGCACCTGCTCTCTAAAGCCGGGGGTGTAAGTAGGTTCGGCAGATTCAATCAGCCCCTGGTACTCTTCTTCTGTTTCGTACCGGATGCGGAGCATGCTGGCTGCCATTCCTCTGAAACTCTCACCGGGCAGGTCAGAGTAAAGGTATTCTCCTAGTTGCCGCGCCTCTTTCAGGTTTAAAAACTCCTTTTGCAGCAGTTTCACACCAATTTTTTTCATAGAAGAAGGCGCATCTGTACACAGACTGTTGTAAATTTCTTCTATAGTGGGTGCTGTGGTTCCCGGCACAAGCGCTTGCAGGAGTTGCTTTTCCAGCTCTGTTGGTCCTTTGGCCAAAAGAGCACCATAAAACGCTCCCAGCTGAATTGGCACAGCATGGCTACTTTGCATGTAGTCCAGAATCTGGTAAAGCAGGTCCTCGGGAAGAGGCTTGCTGCCGTGCTTTCCTATCCCTATAAATTTTATTCCCTGCACAATGGGATTTTCGAGCGGGGTGTATGTTGCTGGTGGAGTTTCCATGTTCTAAAAAAGCTTTTGTAGGGGCTGAATTTTGCTTTAAAGGCATACGGCTTTTAACCTTTTAAAAGTAGCAGCCTTTTACAAATATAGAACAGCCGCTTGTTAAATACCGCTGCAACAAAATTGTTTCTACAAGCTGAGTGATAAAGCAGAGCATTTTGCTCAGAACCTCACATGTCGGAAGCAGGATTAGCTGCTCACATAGGTTAGTAGGAAAAGCCGCTACAGCTTGTTTTATTTGCTGCAGCGGCACCAAATTAAGCTGACACAATTACGATTTTACCTTTTGTATGAAGTGTCTGAATTTGTTTCTGGGCTTCTATAGCCTCCTCTAATCTGTAGGTTTTACTCACGTGCACCTGCAGTTGGTTCGACTCCACCAGTTCTCTAAGCTGATAGAGTTGCCTTGCATTAGGCTCCACAAAAACATATTTGAAATCTATATTCGGATCTAATCCTTCGCCCTGGTGTAAAATAGAAACGAGCTTACCGCCAGGCTTTAAGACTTGAAGGCTCTGTTCCAGTGTTTCGCCACTGGCACAGTCAAAAATCAGGTCTACACCATTGGGCATCAGTTTCTTTGCAACTTCTCCTACGTGGTTGTTTTTATAATCCAGCGTAAAATCCGCTCCGAGCTCTTTCATATACGCATGGTTTCTTTCGCTAGCGACACCTATTACCTTTGCACCCTTTGCTTTTGCCAGTTGAATAGCAAGGCTGCCTACTCCTCCAGACGCGCCTAAAATAAGCACAGTCTGTCCTTCCTGCAGCTTACCTGCATCGAACATCGATTGCCAGGCCGTGAGCCCTACTAAAGGAATACCAGCCGCTTCTTCCCATGATATGTTCTGTGGTTTTTTGGCCAGGTATGTTTCTGGCAAAACAATATACTCGGCATAGGTGCCATTTTGTACATGAGGTCTTCGGGCATAGGCATATACCTCGTCACCCGGTTCAAATCGCCTGGCACTAAATCCTCTGTCTTCTACCACACCGGCTACATCCCAACCCGGAATTATAGGAAAAGATGAAGGAAGATAGTCTTTTAGGTAGCCTTCCCGCACCGCATAATCAACAGGATTTACGCCTGCGGCCTTTATCCGGACCAGTACCTCCCCTTCCTTCAGCTCGGGTACTGGAACTGTCTGTACCTTTAGTTTATCAGGACCACCAAACTCTTCGTATAGTACTGCCTTCATTTGTTTTGCCATAGCTTATTTCTTTTAAGATACTTATAAATCAGAATTAACTGATACATACCATAATTACCGCTAAAGGTTTATAAATGGCAGGAGTTTACAACCTGTAGATAACAAACCCTGAATAAATAAAAGACAGCACTGCTTAGGTTTATTTACAAATAAAACTAACCTAAGATTCTAGTTAGTCTTCTCACGTTTTACAAGCTGATAAACTATTGTATCATATTTTTTTGAAACAAGGCAAGAGTAACATCATCAAAATATTAATTTGAAATATTTTATTCATAAATTTTGAAAACAAGACAATACCATATAATATCGCATATCATTTTCATAAGTAAACAATGCCCCAGTTAAAATATAGAAAACATATAGACAGTGTATTTGAAGTGCTTCGTACTCCTTTCATGTCTGATTATACTTTCAAAGAATTAATAGATAGTATGGGAAAGGATTATGGACTTACTTACGAACAGATGGAGCGGGACATTGAGGAAGGTGTACAACATGGCTTTTCTCCAGAATTTCAGCTGAGGCTCTTTAAAGACCTACTGGCCAGCCAAATCAGGAAGTAAATGTATTATCATTAATTTCCCTCCATACACCGGCTCAGGTTTTTCCAGGCATATCCTTTTTAATTTCCTAATCTCCTGAAAATAAAAGAAGCCTCTGCTACTATCAAACAGAGGCTTCTTCACAATTTAAATAAGGAGTTTTTTATGGTCTGTAAGCTATTCTGTAAATCACGCCGTTTGTATCGTCAGACACAAGTAACGAACCATCTTCGTTAACAGCCAAACCTACTAAGCGAGCGAAATGTGACTGGTTATTGTTTATCAGGAAACCGGTCAGGAAATCTTCGAACCGCCTTGGTTGTCCGTTTTCAAATATCAAGCGCACCACTTTGTAACCAACCGGGTTACTGCGGTTCCAGGAGCCGCGCATGGCCACAAAGGCACTACCTTGATAATCGGCCGGAAAGCTTGTTCCAGTATAGAAAACCATATCCATTGGGGCTGCATGTGCTTCCTGGTAAAGTAGCGTAGGAATGGTAGTCATGTTGCGGTATTGCTGGTAGGTAGTGTCTCCCTGCGGACGCTCCAACGGGTTGTATTTGCCATCGTCGTAGATGTAAGGCCAACCATAATGCTTGCCTTCCTCTATTTTGTTTAGCTCTTCTTTCTGCTCCTGGTCACCAAGCCAGTCGGTTCCGTGGTCCATGCCCCAAAGTTCTCCAGTTTGCGGATGCCAGCCAAAGCCGATGGTATTGCGCAGGCCCCTAGCAAATATTTTTCGGTCGGAGCCGTCCGGGTTGGCACGTAGCATTGTAGCATGCTCCGGATTTGATTCAGTGCAGGCGTTACAGGTACTTCCAACCGAAATATAGAGCTTGTTATCCGGACCAAAAGCAATGGTTCTGTTCGGGTGCTGCCCACCATCCGGCAGGTCATCCTGGAGTAGTTCCGGCTGCCCTAAAGTTCCATTTGGATTTATGGTGGCAGCATACAATTCCTTCACCGAAACAATGTAAAGTTTTCCTTCATGAATGGTGAGACCGTGAGCCTGCTTAATTTCTGCCACTGTCTCCTTCCGATCGGCCACACCATCTCCATTAGTGTCTTGCAGAAGGAGTACTTTGCCTGCTTCACGATCGGTTGCATAAATATGGCCATTGCTGCCGGCCACTATAATGCGGGGTTTGCCTACATTCTCTGCAAATTTATTAACCTGAAATCCCTGCGGCACACGCAGTTGCTGCACATTGGCATCTGTGGGTTGTGCCACAGCTGGGCGGAATACGTAGCCAGAAATTTGGGAGGTGGTGGGACTATCATCTGTCTCCGGAACCATCCAGTCCCAGAAATCATCGTCTTTGCTACATCCAATAACTCCTAAAGCTAAGGTAGCTACTACTACTCCTGATTTAATCCAGTTTCTCATTTTAAAGTAATTATTGTTTTCATAGATTCACTTATTTAAAAACAGCTATATAAACTATATTAAATATAACTTATCAAATACTACTTAAGGTTACGATCAAATGCAGAGGAGGTTCTGGGCATAAAAACGCGCTTTACAGGAAAATATCCAGAGCAGGTTTGAGAACAAAATTATATTGTAGGATTATTCTAACACCAGTTTTATTAATAGAGAAATTTCAAAAGCAAGATTTGCAATAAATTCAAAAACATAATATCCCTAATATATACACTTCATATATTAATACCATCTTTTTTGGTTCATCATCTGAATTGTTGCTATTGTTACATGTCTACCCTAGAAAGGCTAGCTCTTGGCGTGGCTATTATTTAATTCTCCCAAGATGTACTTAGTTTCCAGGCAAGCTATACTTCTATAGAAAAATACTTAAGAAATAGTTGTTGCTATAGAGTAAGATAGGAAAAGCGGCAACCTAAAGCCTCTATTAGCGCACACTACTTTAGTGAATAAAATTTGTGAAGGCATCGCAGAATTCGACCATCAGCAGCAGATACACTTTAATCGATTATTGTGTAACTTCGCACCTGAGTTACAACATCCATCTTAATTAAAATACAGTTCAACATTCCTGCACTTCTTTTGTTTAAGGATATATTTAGCCTTGCACGAACGAATCATAAGGAGGTGTAATTTGCTGCAATTATTGCCTACGCGAAACATTAAACTATGAAATTCTACATAATTTCGCTCTGCCTTGTACTGTGTACACTCATCAGTACAGGTGCCAATGCTCAGAAAAACAATATCGTTAGCAGGTATTTTAATAAACTGGTAAACGATACGAGCGATGTTTCGCAGCCTCAGTTTCTGGTGTATCCTACGTTGGCATACTCTCCTGAAACAAGCTGGGAAATTGGCCTTAGCAGCCTCTATGTTTATTATGCTAAGAACGACACTGCTAATCGGCTAAGTGAAATTAACGGGTTCAGTTTTCTGACTCTGGAAAACCAATACGGCATCTGGTTTGACCACGCACTATACTCGCATGAGAGCAAGTGGTTTTCGTTGGGCCGCATCCGCTACCAGAGTTTCCCGTTGCTTTACCATGGTATTGGCCCAACCTCGCCCGAAAATTATCTGGCATTGGTAGACGCCCGTCAGTTGCAGGTAAAAGAACGGATTTTGCGCAGAGCAAGGCCTAACCTGTACATGGGCATTGAAATAGATTATCAACGGCTCGGCTCTGTTAGGTTTAACACTGATTCAGAAGCCCCATTAGCCATGCCAACAGGCAGCGAGGGCTCCTCTAATTTAGGGTTTGGCATGGGCATTATTTACGACAATCGCCATAACATTTTGAATGTGCGGGAAGGGCTTTTCTCGGAGCTGGCGTTTATTCGCTACAACAGGCTCTGGACCAGCGACTATACTTTTGCGGCCATTACATCAGATACCCGTATTTACAAAACCATTCACAAAAACAACGTGCTGGCAGCGCAGTTGCTGGGGCAATTTAATATAGGAAACGTACCTTTTAACCAATTGGCCCTAATGGGTGGAGAAAGTATGATGCGCGGGTACTACCTGGGCCGTTTTCGCGATAAAAACCAATTGGCCGCACAGGTAGAATACCGGTTTCTGCCGCTTCCCCTGAGCTTTTCTAACAGAATTGGAGCCGCCGTATTTGCCAGCACCGGAACAGTATTCCCGGACCTTAACAGCTTAAATGCCCGCCACCTACAAGTAGCAGGAGGCGGTGGCTTGCGTTACCTGCTCTTCCCTAAAAAAGATATTTTCACGCGTCTGGATGTAGCATTCACCAAAGAAGGATCAGGCTTCTATATCTTTATTGGGGAGTCGTTTTAAAACTATTCCAATCTGCATTGTTCCTTTCTTTAATTAGTGGCACCTTTGACTGTGTTGCACAAGAGCCTTATCCTGCTTGCAAATTATGCTAATGAAAACGGCCCTCCGGAGCCTTATTCTTTAGTAGCAGCCCTTAATGGATGCTTGCCTGAGTTCATATAGTCTTTCTTCCTTATAGGTTTACCCTAAGAGCCTTGAATTCCAACACCCATCTGTAAGGGCATTTTCATTAGAATAATTCAGGCATCGAACCTTGGTTAACAGTAGACTGTAACCGTTTAACTAAATGTGCTGCCACTAATTTATTATTGTCAATCAAACAGTTAAAAAAATTTACTAACTTTGGTTAGTTTCACATGCTTCTTAAATAAATGAAAATAAGGCTTTATTTCTCAATTGCCCTGCTTGCCGTAGCACCTTTTTGCTACAGCCAAACAAATCCTGCCCTTCAGTATTTTCCATTAACAGCCGTATCTCTGCAAGAAAGCCCCTTTCTTAAGGCTCAGCAAACAGATATGCAGTATATTCTGGCTTTGGAGCCTGATCGATTGTTAGCCCCTTTTCTGCAGGAAGCTGGTTTACAGCCGAAGGCCAAAAGCTACGGTAACTGGGAAAACACCGGTCTGGACGGGCACATCGGGGGGCACTACCTTACAGCCTTATCGCTGATGTATGCATCTACCAAAAACGAAGAATTGTTGCAGCGGCTCAACTACATGGTAGATGAACTGGCTAAATGTCAGCAAAAAAACGGCAATGGCTATGTAGGCGGCATACCGGGTGGTGAAGCCATGTGGCAGCAGGTTGCAGCCGGCAACATAGAGGCCGACAACTTTTCACTAAATAAAAAGTGGGTACCACTCTATAATATTCATAAACTGTATGCAGGCCTTGCAGATGCCTACAGAGTGGCCGGGAACCGACAAGCCCTGGAGGTGCTGGTAAAGCTATCGGATTGGTGTATTGACATAACTCAAAACCTGACCGACGCCCAGATGCAGCAAATGCTGCGCAGCGAGCATGGCGGCATGAACGAAGCTTTTGCAGATGTAGCCGAAATAACCGGCGGCCAGAAATACCTACGGCTGGCGGAGCGCTTTTCTCACCAGAGTATCCTGAATCCGCTACTCGAACAAAAGGATGCGCTCAATAACCTGCACGCTAATACTCAAATTCCTAAAGTTATAGGTTACAAACGTGTGGCCGATGTCGCAGATAACAAAGCCTGGGATGAAGCCGCTACCTTTTTCTGGGACAAGGTCATAAACGAGCGCACCGTATCGATTGGTGGAAACAGCGTAAGAGAGCACTTTCATCCGGCCGACAATTTTACATCCATGATCGAATCGGAGCAGGGTCCGGAAACGTGCAACACCTATAACATGCTGAAGCTTACAAAGCTCCTGTTCGCTACGAACCCCGATGTAAAGTACCTCGATTACTATGAGCGCGGCTTGTACAATCACATATTGTCTTCGCAGCACCCAACCAAGGGCGGGTTTGTCTACTTTACGCCCATGCGTCCACGGCATTACCGCGTGTACTCTAATACCCAGGAAGATTTCTGGTGCTGTGTAGGGTCCGGCCTCGAAAATCATGGAAAGTATGGGGAACTTATTTATGCCCATACTTTCCATGATCTTTATGTGAACTTATTTATTCCTTCCACTTTGGAATGGAAAGAAAAAGGCTTAACCCTGCAGCAAAAAACTTCCTTTCCGTTCAAAGAGTCTTCTCAGCTGCAACTAAAGCTGAAGAAATCTCAAAAGTTTACGCTAAACCTCCGTTATCCGGGCTGGGTTAAAGCTGGTGAGTTAAAGGTAAAGGTAAACGGTAAAGAAATAAAAACAGATGCTGCTCCCTCTTCTTTTGTACGCATCGACCGCAAATGGAAAAACGGGGATGTGATTACGCTTGCCTTGCCCATGCACACAGAGGCAGAATTTCTGCCTGATGGCTCCTCCTGGGCCTCCTTTGTTCATGGCCCAATAGTATTGGCCGCAATAACCGACACGACCGATATACCGGGCCTGTGGGGCGATGGCAGTCGGATGGGGCACGTGGCCAATGGCCCCATGTACCCCATCGACCAGGCTCCTGTAATTGTTGCGAACAAACCCGAAGCAGCTGCCACCCTAAAACCAGTAGCCGGCAAACCTTTAACATTTACTGCTGCGGCTGTTTCTCCGGAAAAATTTAATAACGTGCAGTTAATTCCTTTCTTCCAGGTGCACGAAGCGCGGTACATGCTATATTGGCCGGTACTCACACCCGAAGAAAAGGAAAAGCAACAGTTGCTCCTACAGCAGGCAGAACAGGAAAAGCTGGCTCTGGAAACGAAAACAGTAGACCAGGTGGCAACCGGGGAGCAGCAACCCGAATCGGACCATAACTTTAAAGGCGAAGGCACCGATATGGGCACGCACCAGAACCGCTTCTGGCGCCACGCCACCAAATGGTTCAGCTACGACCTCCGAAACAAAAACCGCGAAGCCAAAATGCTCCGCATCACTTATTTCGGGCAGGATAAAGATCGCTCTTTCGATATTTTGGTGAACGATGTACTGGTAAAAACAGTGAAGCTGGATGGCTCAAAAGGTGATACATTTTATGAGGAAGATTACCAACTGCCCCAAAAAGTGCAGCAATCAGAAAAGCTGACCGTAAAATTTGTAGCCCATAAAGGTTCTGTAGCAGGTGGCATTTACCATGTGAGGTTGATGAAGTAGCAGATTAAGATAGAAGTCGAAGAAGGGCTTCTATCTCAGAGTTGGAGTTTTCAGCCTCTTTGCCATATAGTTTGGTAGAGAGGCTGATTTTTTTTCATTTGATAGGTCCATTCCAACAAAAGCTCTCCCTATGCCGCAAGTTTAGCAATAGCGTAATTTGTGGTTGTACAAGAGGAAAGGTAGTAATTTGAAACAGTTTGAAAGGAGAAAGTCTACGCAGTCTAAAAACCTAACTTCTTCCTATTCAATCAGTTGCTACTTTGCTCTACCTGAGGTTTACTGGGGACTGCAGAGAAAACCCAAACTTACCTATTCCTTCAGTCCCTGCATTACCTCCTTAATTCCCACCAACCCTTCAGAAATATTCTCCAGCTGCGTAAGCACCTGCCCAACCTGGTTGTTGTCGCCAAAGCCTTTTAGTTTCTGGTTACGCACGAAAGTCGTTTTTATCTCTTCCCAGCGCTGCGAATCTGCTTCGGTGGCAATGCCAATGAGCTGCTTAAACTTAAACATATTGGCTTCGGCACCGGAAGTTAGCGTTTGGGACTCCGCTTCGTAGTGCGATAAAATCAGCGTCTGCAGTTCCTGTTCATTCATAATCGGTACCACTTTCTCAGCCAGCTTGTTCATGTTGCGGTAGGAACCCTGTAGCTTAAAGGCCGGCTCCATGCGGTATTCTTCCTGCTGCGCCGCCGACCGGATGTACTCCAGATTCACCTTCAGAATCACGTCCTGTACCTTAAGCAGCTTTTGCAGTACCTGCACATATTCACTTAGTTCAGCAGGTGAATGGTGGCCTTCAAATTGCAGTCCCTCGCTGTTACCGGTTTGTGCCAGTTGCAGTATCGCAAACACATCTTTATGACTCTTTGCCGCCAGCTTAGCCAGAATAGCATTTGAGGTTAACGCGTTTTCGATGTAGCTTAACTTAAAGGCTTCCTCCGTGTCGCCAATTATATCACCGAGGTTGTAAATATCTGCGCGGTTGGCAAGCATATCCGGAATGCGGAACTTCTCGCCAGTTTCGGTATAAGGGTTTCCGGCCATTACCACGCATACTTTGCGCCCCCTGAAATCGTAGGTCTTGCTACGGCCTTTATACACACCCTCTATTTTGCGCTGGGCATCGCAAAGCGAGATAAACTTCTGCAGCAGCTCCGGGTTGCAATGCTGAATATCATCGAGGTAAATCATCACATTGTCGCCCATTTCAAACGATAAATTTAATTTCTCCAGCTCTTCTCGGGCAGCAGCATTCGGTGCTTCAGATGGGTCAAGGGCTGTAACATAGTGCCCTATGGCAGGTCCGTTTATTTTCATAAATATAAGTCCCAGTCTGTTGGCTATGTATTCCATAAGGGTGGTTTTGCCATAGCCCGGCGGCGACAACAGGAGCAGCATGCCCATCAGGTCGGTTCGTTTGGTCTCTCCTGCCGTACCCATTTGCTTGGCTAAGTTAGCCCCGATCAACGGCAAGTATACCTGGTCTATGAGTTTGTTGCGCACAAAAGACGACAGAACCCGAGGCTTAAACTCCTGCAGCCGTAGTTCCTCTTCAAAGCGGTGGCTCAGTTGCTTTTTCAGGTCGGTAAATTCAACGAAGGCTTTGGCAGTGGTAGTGGTGTACTGCCGCATCTTCTCTACAAAACTATAATACTGTAGCTCATAGGTTTGTTGCTCAAGAAGCGGGTGTGTTCCCAGCATTGGGCGCAGCTTTGCCTCCAGCACCGTATGAACCACCTGCTGCTGGTGATAACTGTTGGTAAATAACAGCACAGCTGCCTCTGTTATATAAGTTGATTTATTATGTAAACCAGCATGAGTAATGAAAGCTTTGAGCCAGTGCTGAATCAGCTCGAACCGTTGTACAGGGTTATCAGCCAGCGCTTTTACTGATGCCTCGAAAGCCGCTGTTACTTTATGTTCTGCCAGGTAATGCTTGAAACTCGCGTACAGTTCCGCTGACTGATGGTCTATAATAAACTGGTTGCCTCGCGTGAGTTCATAAAACAGGTAATCGCCTGCCTCTTCTGCTCTTGCATCCGTACAAAGTCCAGTCTCCTGCTGAAAAGTCGCTACCTCTGCACGAAGCTCCTCCTTTATAGCATCGAACTCATGCGTATCGGGAAAAACCTGCAGAATGGCACCAACGCCTTTTAGCTGATGATGAAGCCTGACTTTGCGATCTTCCGGCACAAACGCCTTCCAGTGCAATTGTGCACAGGCCCTGGCAGCAGATGGGTATCGAAGTAGATCAGCGGTTTTAATAAAACGTGTTAAGGCTTCCAATATAAGGGCAGCATCATGATCGTGCACACCCTTTAAATAACCATCGCTGAAACGTATAGCCATGAACTGGTTCGTATAGGCTATCAGCTCTGCTTCCGTTAATTTATACAATTCGTCTATCGCAAGCGCCGGTTGTTTCAGTTTCTGAGCCTGCTGCAGTATTTTCTTATCCTGGGCTACTTCCAGTATTTTGAAAGCCAGGAACTCCGCCCGGTACACCTGGTTGTTTTCAGATACCAATGTTTGCTCCCAAACCGGCTTATAACTCTGAAAAACCTCATCAGTAACGCGCTCAAAAAAGCTGGTGCCGGCAAGGTGGAAGAACATGGCCTCGTTTCGGTGCACCATGCTCAGCTCCAACGGTTGGTTGTTTACGGTAAACTGGTGCTTACCCAGGCGAATGATATTTGCGCCTTCAGAGAACAGTTCCTGCTTATCCTTTAGCTGCCGAACAGTGTCTTCCCTCAAGGTTTTCAGACGGCTCTGAATGGCATCGGCTTTAACAGTATCGCCCAGCTTCAGCAATTCTTCAACTGCGTTCCGCACCTTCTCTATCATCAGGTCGGAGGCGAAGTAGCCGTTAATTTCAGTTACACTGCTAAGTTTGCTCATGCGGCTCTGGATTGCTTTTAGCATCCTGTCTGCTGCCTGTTGCAAGCTATTGGCTCGTTTATTCCGACTCTCCTGTAGCGCTACTTTCTTTGTTTCAAATGCGCTGTATATTTCCTCCCGCTTGGTAGTTATCTGCTCCAGAAAATCTTCAAAATCCGGAAATTTGCCTTCCAGTTCCTCTAGCTGCACCATAAGTTTGGCCAGGTATTCTTCGCACTTCTCAGGCGTGTCGCATACATCCAGGTAGTTGATCACGCTTTGGCTAATGAGCTTCAGTTGTGCGCTAAACTCTGCTTTTCCTTCCTGTGTCAGTAGCTCTTTTCGCTTCCGGCGCAGAGCTGCTCTAACCTGGTTAAAGGTGGCGTAGATTGAAGAAATGGTATCGATAATGCTGGTCGTTTGGGTGGCATCCTCAATCTTAAGGTTACTGACCACATCTATCAGCATTTCCAGCTCAAGTGCTACAGCAGCTACCTCTTTGTCTATGGCATCGGCTTCTATTACCTTTACTACCGCCTCTATGGCAACGTGAATGTGCTGCACTTTCTCCTCGTAGGGCTGCAGGGCATTGGGCTTCAGTAGGAAGGTAACGGTGGCATTGGAAATATTTTGAGTAAAATCCTGTAGCTGTGCCTCGTAAGCCTCAATTTTCATGAGGTCAGCATAGCGCAGGTCCCGCAGTGACACTACTTCTCCTCGGATGGTACGCAGCTCTGCCAGGTACCGCACATAATCATTTATGTGCTCAGCCTTCTGGAACTTCAGCAAGTTCAGCAGCGAATCCGCTTTACCTAGCACCTCCTCCAACTGCTGCTTTGTATTTTTCTTTATACTGGTAACTTTCTCAAATTCTTCTACAGCCGCTGTAGCCGTTTGCCGAATAGCCGACATAGGGGCTGCCAGGTTGTAGGTTTCAGCACGATTCAACCAATGGTACGAGTCCAACACATCGGTTGTCTTCTTTATCAGGTCGAGGTACAGGTTCTCGTAAGAATCTTCTTTCTGCAGCAGGGCCAGCACCTCGTTGCTCTCGGACATGGCGCTTACAATGTCTTTGTTGCCTATTTTGTACAGGTATGACTCTTGCGTAACCGGAATTATAAAGTTGGGCCCGATATAAGGTGTTTGCCATATTTGGATGGCATGGTGTTTCTGAGGCTCCTCATCGGCCCGGAAATAACAAAGCTCTCCATTTTCAAAAACAGCATAGCCGTGGCAAATAATAGGTGTTTCTATTTGCTGTGTGATCAGGTTGTAAGACAGCAACAGGTACAGACCCAGCTCCTTGTTGTAAAAAATATACAGAAAATCTTCGCCGTTTGGTGATGCGATCCGTTTTTCGAAAAGCATGTCCTGCAGGTTGTTGTCGAATTCTTTAAACTCGCCAGTTTGCAGATAATAGCCATAGGCATAAATAATTCCTTGGCCGTCTGGCAACAGCACACAGCTATGCTCCAGCGCGTCTATGCGTCGCGCCTCTTTCAACTTGGCATTGTAGACTATGTACCGGTAATTATTTTCGCGGTAAGGGCGTATTTTCAGAATAATGATGTTGCCGATAATCGAATAATAGATTTCAGAATCGTCGAGAGTCTGGTCTTTATCTTCTACTTCTTCTGCATAAATGCCCTGGCCTGTGTCGGTATTATCTTCCACCTTAATTGTCAGGTCGCCCCCGGTAGTTTCTACAAATACTTTGTCCTCGATGGAAACATGAGGAAACTTGCCTTTTCGCTGCGACTCCCGTAAGGTCCGTTTCCAGCTAAAGTCATACTGGTTTGGGAACACAAACTCATGGTCGCTGCGGTTGTCAAGGTAAATAATGGCATCGTCCTGCAGCAGCCATTTAAACGTTTTGATGTCGTTTAGGCCTTTGCCTACCCTGAACACCATAAACAGGTGCGTACCAAGTACGGCAAATTTTACAAACTGCGTATTCTTGTAATATTTATAAAGCTTTTTAAAATCTTCTACAAACTGGTTATGTTGCAGCAGTTCCAGTGACTGCTGATGGAAAGAATGGCCCTCGTAGGTGTAAACGCCAAAAACATCCGACAGCTCCACCTCCGATTTCAGGCCAAGATGTACATTGTACCCGAATACCATACAATAACCGACCGGCACCATATCCATTGGTACGCAGTTGTTTTCGGTGGTAATACGTTCTGTTGTAAGCAGGGCCGTTTCGATGGCACCAAATACACCTTTTCGCTCCTGATTCAGTTGCTCCAGTAATGCCCGCAGCTCATTTCCGTTTTTCTGCAAACGGTTGCGTAGTATTTCATAGGTACCACCTTCCAATTGCACAACTTCTGCTGCTTCTGGACTTGTAGTGGTTGTAGTATTGTCTTCCATGGGTGGAAAGTTTGGCTTTATCGGCAATGGTTTTGGCTGGTTCAATCGAGCTGAGATTATTCTGTTTTGTATCGATACATCAGTAACCTCTTGGCTAGAGCTGCATCTTAAATGTTTGCACAAACTGATTACCCCCAAGGCGTGGGCTTTGAAGCTACCCTCAGGGGCTGGAATCTAGTTCAGCAACAATACAGGAAGCCCTTACTCTCTGTCAGTTGAATCAGATTCTAGAATACCTAAAAAGAAATAAATCAGGTTAAGTAGCAAAAACAGTGAGGTGTGTTCTTGTTACTTAACCTTATCCCTATAAATTCACCTATTCCTTAGTTCAGAGAAATATAAGGCTTATCCGCAATGCCCATGGCGGTTGCGGTGGAGGTTAATTGTTTTAGGGTGTTGAGGGTGCTCTCATCAGCACTGTTTTGCATCATCTTCAGAAGCAGCGCCGATACACTCAGGTTGCGCACATCATCGGTAGTCATACCAAATTGATTCACGAAGTTTTGGAGATTGGTTTTAAAGTCGATGTCTCCGTTGCTGTTTACATGGAAAAACGCATCCTTCACTGTGCCTAATACGTTGCTGTTGCCAACTAACCTGTCGACAGCTTTGCCTTTGGTGATGGAACCTACAATCTGGTCGAAGAACATAGTTTCGCCACCCACAATATCTATTTTAGCTGCCTTCAGCGCTTCCGAAATAACAGAAGCCTGTGAGGCGGCAATGTCTTTCTGAATATTAATTTGCGCCAGTTCAATTGATTTTTCCTTATCCAGACGGAGCTTGAACTCTTCGTGTTCTTTGCCCACGCCATCGAGTTTGCGCATTGCTTCGGCTTTCTCTTCTATGCCTTTGGCATCTACAGTAAACTTCTCTCCTGTTACACGCGCTTCTGCTAAACCTTTCTTCTCGTCGGCTGCCGCTTTGTTTTCAATTACAGTGGCATCGGCCAGCCCCTGTTCTTTGGTTACTTTAGCTGCAACCAGGCCTAACTTCTCATTGGCTTCGGCTTGCGCTTCTGCTTTAGCGCGGGTGGCCTTGGCTTCTGCTATGGCCTGTAGTTCTATTACAACCGCTTCGGCTTCTCCTTCTTTCTGCATGGCCTGCGCTTTGGCTTCCATTACTTGTGCTTCAGACAAGCCCAGGGCTGCTGCGTGGGCAGCCTCTGCCTCTGCCATCACTTTTATTGCCTGCGCTCTGTTGTTGGCACTTGCCTGCTCCGCCTCTGCATCTATCAGCATTTGCTTGGCACGGAACTCAGCGGCGTTACGGGCAGCCTCAGCACCTTTAATTTCTTTCACCAACGACTGCTCTGCTTCTTTCTCCGCATTTTTAATGGCAACTGCCTTCTCACGTTCTGCCTCTGCAAATGCCTTGGTGTCTTTAATTTTCTCTTCCTCTTCCACCACTGCTTTCTCCACGGTAACCCGCTCACGGATAATGCCCTGAATGTTTTTGCGTTCTTCTTCTATCGCCTTTTCCTTTTCTATCTGTGCGAGTGCCACAATGCGTTCCCGCTCGTTTGCCTCCAGCATGCGAGCCTGCTCTACCCGTTCTGTTTCAATGGCATCGGTGCGCTGCTTGCTACGTTCCGCTACCAAAATCTGACGGTCTTTGTTTTGTTCTGCAATTTTTACTTCTTCTTCGGTAATGATACGTGCCTTCTCCGCCTTCAAGCGTTCTTCCTGGCGCACCTTCTCCATTTCGGCAAACTCCCGTGATTTAATGTTGGCTATTTCACGCTTCTGCTTCTCTTCGTTCTCGGCAAGCTGTTTCTCCAGTTCCAGAATGGTTTCCTGGGCTTCCACATCCTGCTTTTTAATTGTTTTCTGTTTTTCGCGCTCAATCAGGTTGGCCTGTACTTTTTGTTTGGCGGTGAGGTCAATTATTTTTTTGATACCCTCTGCATCCAAAATGTTGTTCTCGTTGAGATGCGTAAGAGGCGTTTGCTCCAGGTAATCTATCGCGCAGTCATCCAGCACGTAGCCATTCAGGTCGGTTCCTATAGTTTGCAGGATCTGGCGCTTAAATTCTTCCCGACTTTGGTAGAGGTCTACAAAATCAAAATGTTTACCCACTGTTTTAAGTGCCTCCGAAAACTTCGCGTCGAACAGGCCTTCCAGGGCTGCGTGATCAGAAGCACGCTTACATCCTATAGACTGCGCCACCTGGATAACATCTTCAGGCGTTTTGTTTACACGTAAAAAGAAGTTCACTTTTATATCGGCTCGTAAATTATCCTTACAGATCAACCCTTCTGCCCCAGTTCTGGATATAACAATAGTCTTCAATGTAATGTCCATCACCTCTAGTTTGTGGATGACGGGCACTACAAAAATGCCAGAAAAAGATACTAGTGTATCCCCAAGTCCGGTGCGCACAAGCGCCTCGCCCTGAATGGCTTTCTGATACATTTTAATAACAAAGGCAATCAAGCCAATGAAGGCTACCACCAGCATAATGGTGACAGACCAGGATACTTGTTCAATCATGGTTAATCGTTTTGGTAAGGTTCTATAAGGTAAAATTTATGCGGTTTGTCGTATTCCAATACAATGGCCCTGTCGCCTTTTCGCACAGACTGCCCTGCGGATGTTTTTATATTTAGCAGGAGTAAACCATCTGCTGATTTAATAGTAGCCTGCCCCAGCTCATGGCCATCTGCAGCAACAATTACAGTACAGAGCTTTCCAATTATATTAGAAGCCGAAGTATGGTCTTTCTCCATTGTATCAAATAGACTGATAAAAGGCGTAGTAAGAATCTTGGCCACGAACAGCCCTATGATGAAGGCAGGCACCAATAGTACCAATGCCAGAAAGACGGAAGAATTATCAAGGTAATGGTTCGCCAGGATAGAGATAGTCCAAACGGGCAGTACTAGAAACGTTAGGAAGAGCATCAGCGGAATGCGACCCAAGTTGAAAAAAGCCAGTGCTGAGTTGAGCCAGCTCACAGATGTAACTGCCTCCGATGCTGTATTGAACTCCAGCTCCAGATCAAAATAATCGAGGCCGACTACTCCAAGGATTACTGCTATCCAATAGAGCATCACGAACACCAGCATCGCGGTAGGGATAATATTGACGCTGGAAAAGGCAGCCTCGAATAGTTCCGACATTGAATCTATGTTAAAATATGGTTTGCAGTGTTATGATGGTGCTCCAACAGCGGAGAACCTGTCTGTAAATTTAAAGCCTTATTCAACCCAGAATTGAATAAATCATTCAGGAAAATGGAGAGCTACTTGTAGAAACAGGCAGCCGGATGTTTAATTATCTCAAGGCAAAAGGTACAACAGCTTGTATTGTTTTCTTTAATCCCACTTGCTACCTCTTATGTTAGAAAGCTAAGCCCTCCTAAGAATAAAGAGAACTTTTGAATTGCTCGTAACTCTAAATATAAGTAGTGCGTTGCCTCCGCTAAGCCCCGACCCGCAGCAATTTCAATTGTTTGAACATTTTTTTGTATAATAGTAGGTTATTTTTTAGAATTTCTCAAACTATAACCATTAAAATCCAAAAAAAATTTACTCTTTTTAATAAAATCTACCTCATGTAGAATTGCACTTAAACGTATGTTATTGCTGTGTAAGCTGCTGATATTCAACCAAAGCATAAGCATCACCCACCTTGCTATAATAGTGTAATCAGTACTCAAATTTGCAAATCTATCGCTCAAATTATTGTAATGAAAAAGGCCTCTCCGAGTATTTTTTCTCAATAAAGACGCTAGGCAGCACTAGGCTTTTATAAAGAACCGGCTACTTTTAGAAACGATTCCGGTTCTAAAAGTGACTTGACTTTGCCTCCTTCAGAGCATCAGCTTCTTTACCTTTATTAATTTGGCTCCCTTTCCTCTATTGGCAGGGCTCTGAAGTACTTCCTAATATGCTTGCTTTCACTAAAACCACCTACAGAGTAAAACGATTCTTTTATACTTCCCCTATGTAAAATTAGCATACCATGTTAAAGACAGACAAAATAATATTTTTTCAAGGTTATTAAATTATGAATTTTGCTCTTTAATCCACGTATTAGGTAAGCAAGTTTACATTCTAATTAAGTTCTCTCACCTCTTATAATTAAAGATTCACGTTATTTACCCATACTCTAACTTAAAGATTTAATATCAACACAAACTCTTCTTTTTGTTCCTTTTCTACTATTGCTCTTCCTTTCAATTGACTTTTTGTCATAACCCTCCCTGGTAGTGCCCGTAAAAAAACAAAGCGCCCAAGGCATCAAAAAACAAAGTCTATATAAAAATATGTACATATTTAAACGACATGGATAAATCTAAAGACACTGATTTAAAAGATGAGTTTGAGCAGAAGCTCCAAAGAAATGCAAACCAAACCCAAAACCGGGACAATTTGTCACATCCTGCTAGTGCACCTGATGTGGTAAACGATGATACAACTATTAGGAATAACAGAACCACAGAAGAGGTCGACACCACTATTCCAATAATTGAAGAACGTGTAGAGATAGGCAAAAGAGTGGTAGAGACGGGAGATGTGTACATTTCTAAGCAGGTGCATGAAGACAATGTTACCATAGACGTGCCCACCACCAAAGAGCATGTGCACATAGAACGTGTACCAATAAACAAATATGTAGACACTGCCCCTGCTGCTGTTCGGCACGAAGGCGATACCATGATTATACCGGTACTTCGCGAAGAACTGGTGGTGGTAAAAAAGCTTTTTGTTGTAGAGGAATTACATATAACAAAGAAACTGGAAACAACTCACGATTCGGAGCAAGTAACCCTCTTGAAAGAAGAGTTGCATGTAAACCGGGTTTCTAAAGATACCCCACGAACTTAAATCCTGGGCTTTATTTATTATTTAACTTAAAATCTAAATTCATTATGTCACAAACAGTTGTAGGAATATTCGATAAAGGTATAGATGCGCAAATGGCTGCTCAAAGTTTACAAAGCAGTAACATTAGCCCAGCATCGATAGATATATTACATAACGATTCTGATAGTATTCAACCATCTGCCACAGCCGCTGGTGCTGCAGGCATTGCACCTGGTGCTACTGCCACTCCATCTCAGCAATCTCAAGGTTATGAAAACCGCGACAAATCAGGTAGTGTCAGCAATTTCTTTCATAACCTCTTCGACGATAAAGATGAGGCCAGAAAGTATACTACCGCTGCGCAAAAGAGCTGGATTGTAACGGTGCATGCCAACTCTAAAGAAGAGGCAGAGCGTGTAGCCGAAACAATGGATAGCTGTGGAGCAGTAGATGTGGAGGAGCGTAGCCTTAGAACCAACCAGGGTGCAACTGGTGCCACCACTGCTTCAAGCGCTAGCACAGGATCTTTAGATCGTGATTTTGAGCGAGGAGAAACTTCCATTCCGATTGTGGAAGAGCATATGCAAGTTGGCAAACGCGTACAGGAAACCGGAGGTGTACACCTGAGAAGCCGAATTCTGGAACGACCAGTTGAGGAGAAACTGAGACTGCGCGAAGAACATGTTTTTGTAGAGCGCAACCCAGTAAATCGTCCTGCCACCGAAGCAGATATTCAAAACTTTAAGGAAGGCGAAACCCGCATTACAGAACATGCCGAAGTTCCTATCGTGAACAAAGAAGCAAGGGTGGTGGAAGAAGTGAGGGTTGGCAAAAGAACCGAATCTCATGAAGAAACCGTTCGTGGAACTGAGCGCAAGACGGAAGTAGATGTAGACAAGCTTAATCCGAACCGAGATAGCGACATCGACAGAGAACCAGGAAACCCTGCTATCCGCTAATACAGGCGCTAAAACAAACTTAAAATAGCATTTAATTTTCTGAAAAGGCAGCCACTATGTTGGCTGCCTTTTCTATTTTTAATAATGCTATCTTTCTGCCAAATTTCTAATAAAACAGTTTAAAATTTCTAATAAATACCAGAAATAAAGCATACAACTTACAAAAACTACATTCTTTCTGCATGCGCCACTTTGACTTTACCTGTGTTCAACTTACCTTCGGGTCGTGGAAACATGTGAACGATGTTTTGTTCGTGCTGCACAGTACCAACAGGGTAAGCTTCTAAAGCCGTTTATGATTTCTTCAACCATTTCGTTCGATTTTTTTAAGATTTTCTAACTGGCACGCTACCGCTATAAAGAGCAGGCAGATTGAGCCGGGCTACTATACATGAACTCACAAAAACTGCAGCAGCTTTCCCGCCAATTAGAGGGTGAGCTACATTTCGACAGCACCATGCGTACCCTGTACGCCACCGATGCCTCCGCTTACCGAGAAATGCCTTTGGCTGTCGCTTTCCCTAAATCAGAAGCCGACATCAAAACCCTTATTTCCTTTGCCCGCAGAGAAGGAGCCTCGCTTATACCCCGCACCGCCGGCACCTCGCTGGCTGGGCAGGTAGTAGGCAGTGGCATAGTAGTAGATGTATCGCGCACGTTTACCCAGATTCTGGAAGTAAACTCGGCGGAGGGGTGGGTGCGGGTGCAGCCAGGCGTTATCCGCGATGAACTGAACATGTTCCTGAAGCCTCACGGCCTGTACTTCGGCCCGGAGACTTCTACAGCCAACAGAGCCATGATAGGCGGTATGGTAGGCAACAACTCCTGCGGCTCAAACTCGATAGTGTATGGCAGTGCGCGCGAGCACCTGCTATCGGTAAAGGCTATTTTGAGCGATGGCACTGAAACAGAATTCGGGCAACTTACTTTACCGGAGTTTGAAGCAAAATGCCGTGGCGAAAACACCTCTGGTGAACTGGAGACACGCATTTACCAGGCAACAAAAGCCATGCTCTCACATGAACAGACGCAGGAGAACATTCGTCGCGAATTTCCAAAGCCAAGTATACAGCGCCGCAATACCGGGTACGCCATCGACATGCTGCTGGAGTCAGAGCCTTTTACTTTTGGCAAAGAGCCTTTTAACTTTTGTAAACTGATAGCAGGCTCAGAAGGTACCCTTGCCTTCCTGACAGAAATAAAACTCCATGTGGATCCACTTCCTCCGAAAGAGATTGGTTTGCTCTGTGTGCATTGCAACAGCGTAGATGAGTCGTTGCGGGCGAACTTGGTGGCCTTGCGCTTTAAACCTACCGCCAGCGAACTTATGGACCACTATGTGCTGGAGTGTACTAAAACAAACATCGAGCAAAGCCAGAACCGCTTTTTTGTGCAGGGCGATCCGGGTGCCATTCTGGTAGTTGAACTCTCCAGCGACTCAAGAGAAGAAATAGATCAACGTGCAGCTGCCCTGGTAGCAGAACTACAAGAAAACAACCTCGGCTACCACTATCCGCTAGTTTTCGGACCCGACGTTAAAAAGGTTTGGACTCTTCGTAAGGCCGGTCTCGGATTGCTCTCAAACGTACCTGGCGATGCCAAGCCAGTGGCTGTAATAGAAGACACGGCCGTAGACGTAAACGATTTACCAGAGTTTATCCGAGAATTTAACCTGACGCTGGAGCAGTATAACTTGTATTGCGTACACTACGCGCACGCCGGGTCAGGTGAGCTGCACCTGCGCCCTATTATTAACCTTAAAACAGAAGAAGGCAATAAGCTCTTCCGGACCATTGCCGAAGAAATTGCGAGCCTGGTAAAAAAATACAGAGGCTCCCTAAGTGGCGAACATGGCGATGGCCGTTTACGCGGCGAGTTTATTCCCTTTATGATAGGGGAAGAAAACTACAAACTGCTGGAGGAAGTGAAGCGAGTGTGGGACCCAGCCAATATCTTCAATCCGGGTAAAATTGTAAACACACCGTCTATGAACACCTCGCTCCGCTATGAGCCAGGGCAACAGACACCGGATTTTGATACAGTATTCAAGTTCAGGCAGCAGGATGGGGTGTTGAGGGCAGCCGAGCTTTGCAATGGTTCCGGCGATTGCCGCAAAACGCACCTGACGGGTGGCACCATGTGCCCTAGCTACATGGTCACCCGCAACGAGAGAGATACTACCCGCGGTCGCGCTAACGTAATGCGGGAATTCTTAACAAACTCCAGCAAAAAGAACCGCTTCGACCATGTAGAGATCAAGGAAGCAATGGACCTGTGCCTCTCCTGCAAAGGCTGCAAATCGGAGTGCCCATCTAACGTAGATGTAGCCAAGCTGAAAGCAGAGTTCCTGCAGCACTACTACGATGCCAACGGAGTGCCATTCCGGACACGTATGGTGGGCAGTTTCACTAATCTGAACAAACTGGCTGCTCTGGCTCCTGGCATGTACAACTTCCTTTTCAAGAACACGACGACAGCCGGTATTGCTAAAAAAATGATGGGTTTTGCCCCACAACGAACCTTGCCTTTGCTACAGGAAATAACGCTGCAAAGCTGGTTTAAAAAGCATAAAAGGAAAAAAGCAAATCAGCCGAAGAGTAACAAAAAGGTTTACCTTTTCTGCGACGAGTTTACCAACTACAACGACACCCACATTGGCAAAACGGCTGTGCTCCTGCTAGAGAAGCTAGGCTACGAAGTAGAAATTCCGAAGCACGAGGAAAGTGGCCGCACCTTCATGTCGAAAGGCTTGCTGCGCGATGCCAAAAAAATTGCGCAACAGAATGTGGCCCTGCTGAAAGATGTAATAACAGCAGATGCGCCGTTGGTAGGAGTAGAACCGTCTGCTATCCTTTCATTCCGCGATGAGTATCTTGACCTGGTAGAGAAAGATCAAGTGGAAGACGCTAAAAAGTTATCTGTTAACTGCCTGCAGTTCGATGAGTTTATAGCCCGCGAGATAATAAATAAGCGCATCGAAAAAGATATATTTAAAGATGAGCAGAAGCTGATAAAGCTCCATGGCCACTGTCACCAGAAAGCATTATCGTCAGTGATTTACACGCAGCAGATGCTCACCTTGCCGGCTAATTACAAAGTAGAAGTAATACCCTCAGGTTGTTGTGGTATGGCTGGTTCTTTTGGATATGAGGCCGAACATTATGACGTATCGATGAAGGTAGGCGAATTGGTGCTGTTCCCGACTGTGCGTCAGCAGCCAGAGGAGGTGATTATTGCAGCCCCAGGCACGAGCTGCCGCCACCAGATTCATGATGGCACCGGCCGCAAAGCTCTGCACCCGATTGAGGTTCTGTATAATGCTCTAAAGTAGCTTTTGATTAAGACTGCAAAAGAGGTTATCACTATTTTAAATGAAAAACAAAAGGTAGTACTCGAAGAGTGTACTACCTTTTGTTTTTCATTTAGTCTTTTTCAAACTTATAATAAGCGGCAAAAATAAACATAAACAAACCATAGCAAATGGTGCCGGCCGCGACCAGAAAAAACAAGCTATCGCCCCAAAAGCCTCCCCCAATAAAATCAAAGGCGGAGTCTGTGTCTCCTATGGCATTTGCATTTGATTTAGCAGCTCCTCTTATCATAAAGTAGGCAAGCACCAGCAGAATGATTCCCCTTGCAAAATAGCCGGCCCAAGCCAATACATGGAGCAGGCGCTTCTGATAAGTAGCCAGGTGCTCAATGTCGATGCGTTTCTGGTAATCTCCTTTTACCACAAACCAAAACTGAACCAACCCAGCCAATGCTGTAACAGCCCCCATGGCACCTACTATTATGCTCCCGCCATTCCAGGACAAAATTTGCGAAATCAAGAGTTGCCTTTCTTTTTCGCTGTTACCGCCATTGCCCAGAAGCACATCTATCGCAGAATAGGCAATAAAGCCATAGCCTACCCCGCTTAGAGCCACTCCTATTCTCTTCGACAGTCCACCTAAGTCGCTGCCAAACTCATACGGATCGGTTATAGCTTCAAAAATACGCCAAACAATATAGGCTACCATTCCAAGCAGCACTACCCAAACAGCAATTTCACCGAGGGTAAAATCCAACAAAAAATCAAGCATGCGTTCCTCGTCAGCCGATGCGCTAGCCATCCGAAATAAGGATAGGTTAGCAAAAGTCCCGATCAGAATATAAACCAAACCAATAGCAAAACAGCCGAATCGGGCCAGATGGAATACCAAGTTCTTGTACTTATCATTATTGGACATGGGGGCAGGTAAATATTGGATGCAAATGTTAGTGAAATTTAGTTTACTTGTTTCTGCGTTGGAGGTTCAGAAAATAAGCCTGGTATTGGCACTTGTTCGCATTATACTGTCTCATTAGTCTACTAACACTCATAAAAAAGCCGCCCATTAGTTGTGGGCGGCTTTTCAGAGAAGGCAGGTTATTATAAACTCATGGTCAGGATTTTTTCTACATCCTCTACCTGAATATCGGCTCGCTCACCCAGGTTGCGTACGCCTCTTCTCTCGAAGCGTGCTACAATTTCGGCAATGGTACTACTTTCCACCTCATATTCATGTAAGGTAGTTGGCACGCCAAGAGAGTTAAAGAACTGCACTGTTGCCTGAATGGCCTCTTCGATCCGCTCCTCCTCAGTTCCATCTTTAATGTTCCAGATGCGGGCGCCATACTGCAAAAGCTTTTCTTTTTTGGTCTCGCTCTTGTAACGCAGTAGCGATGGCAAAACGATAGCCAGGGTACGGGCATGATCGATGCCATGCAGAGCGGTGAGTTCATGCCCAATCATGTGTGTAGCCCAATCGGTAGGTACACCGGCGCTCAGCAATCCATTCAGAGCCATGGTAGCAGACCACATAAAGTTGCCCATAGCTTCGTAATCAGATGGATTTTCCAGTACCTTCGGTCCCTCCTCTATCAGGGTCAGCAACACACCTTCGGCTATACGGTCTTGCAGAGGAGCGTTTACAGGGTAGGTCAGGTACTGCTCCATTACGTGAGTAAAAGCATCTACCACACCATTGCTGATCTGGCGTGGTGGCAGCGAAAAGGTTGTTTCCGGATCGAGCACCGAGAATTTAGGAAAGGTAAACGGGCTACCAAATGTCAGCTTCTCCTTTGTTTCCGCTTTGGTAATAACGGCTCCCGAATTCATTTCGGAACCTGTGGCAGGCAAGGTTAGTACGGCTCCAAAAGGTACCGCAGCTTTTACCTTTACGGCCTGTTTTTCAGCTAAAAAGCGCCAAGGATCTCCTTCTTCAAACTTAATAGCGGCGGCAATAAATTTAGTGCCGTCCAGCACCGAACCACCACCTACCGACAATATAAAATCAATATCCTCTTTTTTAGCTAACTCTACTGCCTGCATCAGCGTTTCGTAATGAGGGTTAGGTTCAATGCCGCCAAATTCAACAACAGTATGTTCTTTAAGGGCAGCCAGTACCTGGTCGTATACCCCATTTTTCTTGATGCTGCCACCTCCGTACGTCATCAGAACGCGCGCTCCTGCAGGCACTTCTTTAGCTACTTCTGCAATAGTACCTTTTCCGAAAATGATTTTTACCGGATTATAAAATTTAAAATTATTCATGTCGTTGGATTGAATTCTTTGTTTTGATTATGCATGTGCTATAGTGAACAACTAATTGCGGGCCGAAATTTATAAACTGCAGGAATGATCCTGATTACAGCCAATTTGGCAGAAGCACACCGGCCCCTCCTGCTTTAGTAGCGTGAAAACTCACTGATAGGTTTTAAGTTCCTAACCTGCTTTTGATGAGAATAGTTAGTCTTAGGTTCAGGTTTATCTAACTGATGAACAGCTTGATGCCTGGAGAAAAATCAACCTTAACCCCTCTGGAAGGGCATTTTCATTAGAATAATTTGAGTAGAATGTGTCCCCGGCAAGTACTAAGGAACTGATTTAGAGACGAAGAATTTTAATTCCGACACAGTTAATGGTTTAGAAACAGCAAAGGCTCCTGTAGCAGGAGCCTTTGCTGTTTCTAAAAAGATGAATCGGGCTGAATCAATTTAGTTAACATCCATGCCAACCTCCAGCCCTTTTGGAAGCGATATAGTTTTGGACCCTTTGTAGTGCTCCAGGAATAGCGCAAGTTTCTCCATGGTTTCGTTCAGTTCCTCTACAGTAGGCAGGTACACAACCCTGAAGTGGTCGGGCTTACTCCAGTTAAAGCCACTGCCCTGCACCATCAGCACCCGCTGCTCTTCCAGCAGATCCAGTATAAACTGCTGATCGTCCAGGATATTGAATTTCTTCACATCTATTTTCGGGAACATATAAAATGCTCCTTTGGGCTTTACGCAGGTAATGCCCGGAATTGAAGTCAGCTTTTCGTAGCACACGTCCCGCTGGCGGCGCAGCCTTCCTTTTGGCAACACCAGGTCGTTGATGCTTTGGTAGCCGCCTAAAGCCGTTTGGATTACAAACTGCGCTGGTGCATTGCTGCACAGGCGCATGCTGGCCAAGGCATTAAGCCCTTCTATATAAGACTTGGCAATAGACTTTTTGCCACTGATAACCACCCAGCCTGCTCTGAAACCGGCAGCACGGTAGTTTTTAGATAGGCCGCTATAAGTCAGAAACAGCACATCATCGGAGAGTGCCGCTGTAGAGAAATGGGCGGTATCGTCGTATAAAATCTTATCGTAAATTTCGTCTGAAAAAATAATCAGGTTGTGGCGCTCTGCCAGCTGCACGATCTTCTGCAGCACATCGGTTGGGTAAACGGTTCCGGTAGGGTTGTTAGGGTTGATGATAACGATACCTTTTGTACGGCTCGTGATCTTACTCTCCATATCAGCTACATCCGGGTACCAGTCCGACTCCTCATCGCAGAGATAATGCACAGCCTTGCCGCCCGATAGTGTGACAGCAGCTGTCCAGAGTGGGTAATCCGGAGACGGGATCAGAATTTCATCACCATTGTTGAGCAGCGCCTGCATCGACATCAGAATAAGCTCGCTCACGCCGTTGCCGATAATGATGTCGTCAATCTTCACATCGCGCACCGACTTGCTTTGCATATAGTGCATTACTGCTTTGCGGGCCGCGAAAAGACCTTTGGAGTCGGTGTACCCTTGCGCGTTGCGCAGGTTCAGAATCATATCATGTATGATTTCGTCTGGGGTATCAAATCCAAAAGGCGCCGGGTTTCCAATATTCAACTTTGTAATCTTGTAACCCTGGCGCTCAAGCTCTTGCGCTTTCTCATAAATGGGCCCACGTATTTCGTAAAACACGTTATCGAGCCGCGAACTCCGCTGTATCATAAAATCAAATTTTCCAAAATTAAACATTTGGAATGCATTGCAAACAAATTACTTCCGAAATTTTAATTCCGGTGCCTTCCTTCTTCAACATTTGGCGTCTGAACTTAAATTCCATTTGCACCAACTATATTTATGAAAGTCAATATTTAGTCAGGCACCAAGGCTGCTGCATCAAAATCAAAAATAGAAAAAACAGTTCCATCCTACCATCAGGTTCTCAACCAAAATTCGATTTTCTTTTTAAATAGCAGTAGCACCAGAGCCAATAGATAGCTCCGGCAGGATTTGAAATGCTAACACCTGCCCTGCATAGAAACCTGTTAAAACACCTCCGGAAGTTGATTTTCATTAGAAGAATTGATGGGGAGCCGGCGATCTATTTTTTAAAACGCTACAGGGTTCGCTGATTGCAATTCCACACGCCAGCTGCCGCCCTGATCCTGCCTTACGAGGTAAAGCTGGTCGAAACCTTCGGAAAACGTGGGAGGCTGTAGTCTTTTCCTTGTACCGAAAATTCCTTTTTCAGGAACATACTGCCGGCCGGAGCGCAAGCTGTTCCGGGCAAGGGCAAGGGCTATGTCGGCCTCAAAAAAGTAACCAATCACTTCGTAGCGAGCCTC
Source organism: Pontibacter sp. 13R65 (assembly GCF_047525655.1). NCBI lineage: Bacteria > Pseudomonadati > Bacteroidota > Cytophagia > Cytophagales > Hymenobacteraceae > Pontibacter > Pontibacter sp. 13R65. The sequence continues at coordinate 45,147 of NZ_JBLIQL010000022.1, read as the reverse complement.
TTTGGCGAGCTCTATGTACTTTTGCCGCTCCAGCACAGTTGGGTTAGTATTGTCTACGACAAAGCGCTGCTGGGTTTTAAGGCATGCGGCCAGAAAGACCTGCTCTCTGTGCCGGGTCCGCAGCAGGTCCAGGCTAATGCGCACATGCGTCTGAAAAAAGTGTTCTTTATAAAAAGTAGATTTGCCGCTTGCCTGTATTCCACAGAAAATAATTGCCTGCATCTGCCTCCTTCATTTATTTGCTGCATCCTGCCCCTTGGTACGAGGCCTGCGCGGTAATTGATACGAAGGCAACACCATCCGTTTTTAAAATTTGCTGCATACAACTTTGCCATTGACGGTTGTTTTATAGTGAATATACCCGGCAGTTGCGCTTGCAGGCTCCACATTTGCCAGAAATTTTATATACTTGCAGCATGCGAGGCAGTAAATCGCTTGCTTCAGCTTTCAGTATCTTTCATTCACAAAAATTTGAATACGAACAGTACGTACTTCCGGCTTTCCCACAAGATTCTTGATGAGGCTTTTGCGCTTTCGCAGGCTCCAGACAGCAACCTTTACCTGGCACTCAGCCAGAAATCTGTACGGCTGGGGGTGGTGGACCTGAAACGCAACAAGTTTGTGGTACTGGAAGACTATGAACTGCTAACTGTTACTACACCGGAACAGGTGGCGGCACAGCTCCGGCTCATTGCCAGAAGCAGCTCTATTTTGAATTATAAAGGCTGGCGCAGCCTGCGCGTAATGATCAGCAACCTGAATTTTACGCTCGTACCCGAAACGCTTTTTGAGCCGGAACACCAGGCCGACTACCTGCGCCTGCACAGCGAACTGCACCCCGAACAGGACCAGGTATTGGCCTATCGGCATGCCGACCTGGAAGCAGTTAACATTTTTTCGATACCGGCTGTTATTCGGGAGGTAGTGGAGGAGATTGCGCAAAGGCGACCGGTGCAATATCTGCACCAGGCAAGTGCACTTATCCGATGCCTGTTGCACCAGACCGGCCGCAGCAGGGCACGCCGCCTCTACCTTTTTGTGGAGCAGCAATATGTTACCATTCTCGTAATCAGCCAGAGCGGGCTGGAGTTCTGCAATATATTCCAGTATCAGAGCCCTGAAGACTTTATTTATTTTGTCATTTTTGTGATGCAGGAGCAGAAACTAAATCCAGAGGAAGAAACCATAACGGTGCTTGGCGATATTACCCACGACTCCACTCTGTTTTCTATTTTACAAAAATATGTGCGCCATGTAAGGTTTGGAAAAAAACCAGCCGATGTGGCGTATAGCTATAAGTTCGACGACTTGTTCGAGCACCGGTATTTTGAGCTCTACAGCGTGCACCTCTGCGATTAATTATGAAAAGAATAGCCCTATTCCCCGGATCTTTCGATCCTTTTACAAACGGACACTACGATGTGGTGCTACGCGGTGCCCATTTGTTTGATGAGATCATAATTGCTATCGGGAACAATACCACCAAGCAGCGGTACATACCCGTAGATCGCATGGTGGGGGTTATCAAGGAAGTATTTAAGGATCAGCCAAATGTACAGGTGCAGTCCTACAAGGGCCTTACGGCAGAGTTTGCGCGTGAACAGGGAGCCAGGTTCCTGCTACGGGGCCTGCGCAATACAACCGATTTCGAGTATGAGAACACCATTGCTCAGGCAAACCGCCACGTGAACCCCGAGCTCGAAACAGTGTTTCTAATTACGGCACCTCGCCTGGCAGCCATTAGCTCCTCTATTATCCGGGAAATTCACAAGTTTGGCGGCAATGTAGATGAGTTTATACCTTTCCCGATTTCAGCGATTGAAGGTAATGCTTCATTATAAAACTGATGGATGTATAGGCGTTGGGTAAAACCTCTTTCACTTCCTCAATGGTCATCCAGCGCACCTCTTCTATAAACTCCTCAGCTTGCGGCTTCATCAGGCTGTCGTCGGTGCAGTTCATCAGGTACCAGGAGGTTTTCTTCAGGATTTTATTTCCTTTGTAGGCGTAAGAATGCCAGGTTTTGGGCAGTTTGCCTACTATCTCCACCTTTATATTACATTCTTCCTCTACCTCACGCAGGGCACCTTCCTTTACCTTCTCTTTTTTGTTGAGCTTGCCTTTTGGCAGGTCCCAGGTGCCGAGCCGGTAAATCATGAGTATCTTGTCGTCTTTCACCACCAAGCCGCCTGCCGCCTTCACGATCTTGAACTGGTCTTTAAGGTGCAGCATGATCTTCTTAATTTTGTCGGCCACCAAGGTCAGCGAGTCAAGCTTTTTGAGCTTCTTTACTTCCATCAGGCGAACCAGCTTGTCTATTAGAGGGGTGTCAGCGTCTTTTATCAGCACATCGCCTATCAGATCTTTCGAAGAAAATTCATCATCGGCACTCAGAACCACATCATAATGGTGCTTGTATACCTTCTCGGTAGATTTCTTTAGTATTAAAGGAATATCGTTTATAAAAACGTTCATGTCTGGTACCTCTGGTAGTCTTCAAATATACACAAATGAATAAATAAATCTGCTGAAAGAAAATACTGCCTCCCAAAAAGGTAAATATTTCTGTATTTTCGCCCTATGGATTCAAAGCAAACTGCACATCAGGTAGCCTCCTTTCTGCTGGAAACAGAGGCAGTGAAATTAAGTCCGGCCAACCCATTTAAGTGGAGCTCTGGCTGGAACTCACCTATTTACTGCGACAACCGCGTAACATTGTCGTTTCCGTTTATCCGGAGTTATATAAAAGATCAGCTGGCGAACCTTATTAAAGCCAACTTTCCGGATGCCGAGGCTATTGCCGGTGTTGCCACAGCCGGTATTGCGCAAGGCGCCCTGGTAGCTGAGCTACTCGAAATGCCTTTTCTGTACGTAAGGCCGCAGCCAAAGAGCCATGGCATGGGTAACCAGATCGAAGGCCGCCTGCTGCAGGGCCAGAAGGTAGTGCTCGTGGAAGACCTGATCTCTACAGGCGGAAGCTCCCTGAAAGCTGCTGCAGCCGTGCAGGCAGCCGGTGGAGAAGTAGTGGGCATGGCCGCCATTTTCACGTATGGCTTTTCGGTGGCTGAAAACAATTTTAAAGAAGCAGGCATACCACTTTTCTGCCTCAGCGATTACCAGGCGCTGACCGAGGCAGCTCTGCAAAATGGCTATATACCAGAAAGCGCTATGGCAACTCTTGCTGAATGGCGCAAAGCGCCTGAAACCTGGGGCGTATAAGCCAGGAACAAACCCGGTTGTTATAAGTTTTGCATGCAGCCAATTATTCTAATGAAAATGGCCTTCCGGAGTCGGTTTGAATAAATAAGAGGCAGGGCTTGAAAAAGTTATTTTAAGCCCTGCCTCTCCTGCTCTTCCTAAACGTTGTGTCAAAGGCTACAGCCGCATGGCAATCCTGCTTCATTGCCACCCGAAATGGCAATAACAGGTAAAGAGAAACATTTTGAGCCTGAAACGGACCAGCTGCTCTACTAATGCATAGGGCAGTACAAAGAAGTTTTCAATTCTTCTAATGAAACAGCCCTTCCGGAGCTAAATTCAATCTTTTTGATTCAAGGCCTCGTTTAATCAACCATAGCAGTAGCTGAGTATGGAACAGTCTTTCTCATTTTCACCAAAGACCTCTCCCCTCTCAGCGCTTCAACAAACCCGACGCAGCAGCACATGAAAATAGGCCTTCTCTCTGACACCCACAGTTACCTCGACGATCAGATACTCCGATTGCTTAGCGACAGAGACGAAATATGGCATGCAGGCGATTTTGGTACGCTGGCCGTGTCGGACAGGCTGCAGCAGCTGGCACCTGTAAGGGGCGTTTATGGCAATATAGACGGGCCCGATGTGCGGCAGGTGCACCCCAAAGTAAACCGTTTTACCCTAAATGGCCTGGAGGTGCTCATGACGCATATAGGAGGCTACCCCGGCAAATACCACCCCGACATCAGGCAGGAAATACTGCAACGACCACCACAGCTGTTCATAACAGGACATTCGCATATCCTGAAGATCATGACGGATAAAAAACTCCAAAACCTGCTGCATATTAACCCCGGCGCTGCAGGCAAGCATGGCTTTCATACCACGCGCACCATGGTACGCTTTACCATAGAAGCCGGATTGGTGCAGGAGCTACAGGTAATAGAACTTGGCAAACGAGCATAAAAAAAGTGTGCCTGCTATGCAAACACACTCTAAAGATCTTTATCTAGTAAGCCGCCGCCATTTGCTGAAATAGCAGCGGCAGGCAGATGGACTTACTTTCCCGTAAAAGAAACTATTCAGCAGCTGTTTCTTCTGCAGCTACTTTGTTTTTTGGAGCTTCGCCAAACTGAGATCTCAGCTCATCCATGTCAACATTCTTGATAACTGGCGTTAATAACAACTGCTTTATCTTCGCAATTCTGTTGTTAGCTCTTGCTTTATTCTTACGGTCTTTTCTTTTTAATCTTGTAACTCCCATCGTTGCAATATTTAATTTGAAGGGCAAAAGTAAGTTATTATTTTTACAAAGTAAAGTATTTATTCTATCAAAATATGTTGATTACCGATTTACGCAGCGATACCGTTACAAAACCTACCCGAGAAATGCTGGCTTATATGTTTGAAGCTGAGGTAGGTGACGATGTATACGAGGAAGACCCCACTGTAAATGCTTTGGAAAAGAAGGCGGCTAAAATGTTCGGAATGGAGGCTGGCTTGTTCTGCCCGTCAGGCACCATGACAAACCAAATAGCCATAAAAGCACATACGGAGCCGCTTACCGAAATTATCTGTGATGTTACCTCGCATATATACCAGTATGAAGGAGGCGGCATTATGTTTAACTCGGCTGCCTCTGTAGCACTGGTACATGGCGAACGCGGAAAGCTGACTCCCGAACAAGTAGCAGCACACATTAGGCCTCTCGACAACGTTCACTACCCTGAAACAAGACTAGTGTCGTTAGAGAACACAGCCAATAAAGGAGGAGGCGCTTATTACACTATAGATGAGATTGCCGCTATTTCTGCGGTTTGCCGGCAGCACCGCCTGGCTCTGCACCTGGACGGCGCCCGTGTATTCAATGCCCTGGCGGCCGCAAATGAGCAGCCTCTGGCCTATGGCCAGTATTTCGACAGCATCTCGATTTGCCTCTCCAAAGGCTTAGGCGCCCCTGTTGGCTCTTTGCTCCTGGGCAGCCAAGCGTTCATCCGAAAATCGAAGCGCATTCGTAAAGCCTTGGGTGGTGGCATGCGGCAGGCAGGCTATCTGGCAGCTGCCGGCCTTTACGCCCTCGATCATCATGTGGAGCGACTTATGGAAGACCACCAACGGGCAAAGGCATTGGAAGAGGTATTGCTACAGGCTAATTATGTAGAGCAGGTACTACCGGTGCAAACTAACATTGTTATTTTTAAACTGAACGAAAAGTTTACAGGAGCAGCCTTTGTGGAGGCGCTTGCACGCCATCAAGTACGGGCTACCAGTTTCGGGCCACAGTTGGTGCGCTTTGTTACCCACCTGGATTTTACAGAAGAGCAACTGGCGCACACGGTTCAGGTGCTGTCTTCACTGAACAACTCCCACTAAGGGCACTGCACTTTAGGACAATTTAACTGCAAAGGCATGAATTCCACCGGAGTTCATGCCTTTACTGTTCACTACCTCCTCCTTCTACCCCTATTGCAGACGCACCTCTTTCCCTTTTTCCTGTTAACTTATATAAAGCCATTGTAAAAGCTAACTATACAAAGGCAATTTAATAACAAAAACACCGCTGAACAAGCGCAATACCTTCATTTAAGCCAGTCCTATACAATATATATGTATAGCACATATACCTATATTTTAAATATAGCCTAACTCTTTCAACTTAGATTTTTAAGCATTACCCCCTATAGTAAACACAGGGGGGGGGAATTTATTTTTATGTTTTTTGATTTTTTTTTCAAGGAAACCAGATCTGCCTTTGTTTCTATTTTAATAAAATTCTGGCATATTCGGCTCCCATTTAGGGCATTACGTTCCAAAGGGATTTGAATACCTTAATATATCCATAATACAATAATTCTGAGTATACAGCTGCTAATTTGCTCATTCCTGCTGTTCCTGCTGCACTTACTATGCTATTTTATGCATTCTGTTACCAAATACTCGTTAGCCATATTCTATATTTTTTACAAACTAGAGCAGTGCAATTAATTTAAAAACCACCCTTATTATAGATAGGGGTCTTTTATGATTTTACTATAAATTAACTAGGTACCCCTATTGTTTTTTAATATATCTTTAATAACTTTATCATAATTAAAATAGATACCCCCTTAAAAACATGGATATAGATTAAATTTACTCCTTATGAAAAAGATAGAAGCAATCATTAGAACATCCAAATTCGAAGAAGTCTACGAGGCGTTGACTGAAATCGGTGTTCCATTCATGTCCACCTACGATGTGAAAGGATTTGGACTTGAACATGGCTCGTCGCAGGTATATAGAGGTACCGCTTACAACGTTGGCTTTATTCCAAGAACAAAAATTGAATTAGTGGTTACCGACGATCAATTGGATGACATAGTGAGCACTATCTTAAAGGTAGCCAGCACCGGCAAGGTGGGAGACGGCAAAATCTTTATCATGGATGTACAGGAGGTAATCCGGATCAGAACCGGGGAAATTGGGGAGCTCGCTCTTTAATAAAAGGCTACACTAACTATTCAAAACTTATCAAATAACCTTAATTCTCTAACCCATGTCACAAGAATTATTTGTTGTAAACAACGTTTGGATGATGGTTTCCATCTTTCTCGTTTTCATCATGCACCTGGGATTTGCCTCACTGGAGTCAGGCCTGGCCAGATCGAAGAACACGGTCAACATCCTCTTTAAAAACAGTATGATCCTTCCTGTCGGATTGATCACCTACACCCTCTGGGGCTTTTCAATGATGTACCCTGGAGATGCCTTTGCTGGCGGCTTCTTTGGTTTCTCAGGCTTTGGAATTCCTCTACCAGAAGGCGGCGAAACATCTGCTTATAACGAAGGCTATACTTTCTGGACCGATTTCCTGTTCCAGGGCATGTTTGCTGCCACTGCTGCCACTATTGTGTCGGGCGCTGTTGCTGAGCGTGTAAAATTAGGGGCCTTTATGATCTTCTCTATTGTATTTGTGGGCATCTGCTACCCTATAGTTGGCATGTGGAAGTGGGGAGGCGGTTTCTTAGATGCTTTAGAAACTCCTTTTTACGATTTTGCAGGTTCTACTCTGGTACATTCAGTAGGTGGCTGGGGCGCATTGGCAGGTATCCTGATGGTCGGCCCGCGTATAGGAAAATACGTTGGCGGCAAAGTAAAGCCGATTCAGGGGCACAGCATGCCATTGGCTACTATCGGGGTATTTATCCTGTGGTTAGGTTGGTTTGGATTTAACGGAGGTTCAGTTTTGTCTGCTGATCCGGGTGCTGTTTCAAGAGTACTGGTAATGACCAGTTTGGCTGCTGCCTCAGGTGCTATTGGAGCCTTTTTCGTATCCTACGGCTTATTTAAATCAAGCGACCTTTCTATGGTCCTGAACGGCATCCTGGCTGGCCTGGTAGGCATAACAGCCGGTGCAGACATGATGGGCGTAGTAGACTCTGTTGTAATTGGCCTGGTAGCAGGTAGCCTGGTAGTATTAGGTGTAATGTTTTTCGACAAATTAAAAATCGATGATCCAGTTGGAGCGCTTTCAGTTCACTTAATCTGCGGTATCTGGGGAACACTGGCCGTAGGTTTACTCGGAGATCTGGCCGGAGTAGATCAGGTAATCAGCCAGCTTATTGGGATAGGCATAATTGGTGCCTTCAGCTTTGTCTTTGCCTTTGTACTGTGGTTTGTACTGAAAATAACATCAGGCATACGTGTAAGTGAAGTAGAAGAAATAGAAGGACTTGATATGCATGAACACAAAATGCACGCTTACCCAGACATTAACGCTCCTGCCTACGAAGTTACACGACTTGAAAACGGTTACTCTACCGCCGAAACCAAGAAGAAAGCTACCGTAACAGCAAACAACTAACTATATTCTAACTCCCTCCGCACTTCTTGTACTTGGATGGTTAAAAACAAGTGGTAATGCGAAAACCACATTACCACTGTTTTTACTACCATAAAAAACTCCGCCTCACCAGAAGGTGCTCTTGCCTTACCACTTACATTTCCAGCATTCAGATCCTCCTTCACATTTCTGCTGACTTAAACGGCATTTTAAGTCAGTATGAAGAATGGGTTTCCAAAGTACTTTTCTAAGGATATTTATAAAATAATAAAGCACATGAACATGAAAAGATTTTTACCTCTCGCTGCTGCGGCATTCTTTACTACTGCAAATATAACAATTGCACAGGATATTCCCGCACCTGCATCTAAGAGCAAGTTCGAGTTCTCTGGCTATGTTGATGCTTACTACCAATATAATACAAACAGCCCGCTTTCTGACATGAATCAAGGCAGAATTTTTGACCTTTATCACAATAAAGTGGCAATGGGTCTTGCTCAAACCATGTTTGCTTATAGTTATGGTAAATTTCATGCTGTGGCGGACTTAACCATAGGACCCAACGCCGAATTAGGCAACTTTGGCAATGAAGGCAATACCAAATTTATTAAGCAGGCTTTCCTTACTTATGATGTAACAGATAAACTATCGGTAACGGCAGGTCAGTTTGGTACACATATCGGCTATGAACTTATTGATGCGCCACTTAACTTTAACTATAGCTTATCTTACCTTTTCGGCAACGGCCCTTTTTACCACACAGGCGCTAAATTGAACTATGCCATTAACGATAAATTTGGCGTAATGATGGGTATTGTACAGGGCTGGGATGGCATAAAAGACTATAACAAAGAGAAATCGCTGGTTGCGCAGTTCTATTTGGCCCCAGTTTCCGGTTTCGACATCTACCTGAACTGGATTGGTGGCGACGAACATAATACTGCGTCTAACTTTGGTGAGTTGGACGGCTCCTACACTAGTCTTTTCGACTTAACTACTTCTTACCAGGTAACCGAAGATTTTAAAGTTGGCATAAACGCAGCTTATGGATCGTTTCTGACAGGTAACAAAGAAACTCCAAATCCTGCTCCTCAAGATCCATGGTATTCTGATGCCTCATGGGGTGGTGCAGCCTTATATTTGAACTATAACACCAGCGACAAGTTTGGTTTAGGCCTACGCACAGAATACTTTTCAGACCCAAGCGGTGTTCGTTATTTCGGCCCCCTGGAGGTAACCTCCTTTACCCTAACCAGTGACATTAAATTAGCTGATAGCCAATTTATCCTGAAGCCGGAAGTTAGAATGGACTTTGCCAACAACGGGTTTTTCGAAGACAAAGCTGGCAACATGGGCAAGAAAAACCAAACTACATTGGGGGCTGCCTTTATCTACACCTTCGGCCTGTGTAAATAAAAGGCAGTGCATGTAGTGAACTGGAGTATGTTCTGGTTAAGGCCTCTCCGCTAGAGCTAAGCCAAAATAAGTTCGATAAACACACCAACGGCCTCAACCCCTAGCCAATTAAAAGATCGCGATTGTATTATAGAAAGTGAGCACTTCAACTAGTCAACTCATCCAGTATAAGCACTTAAAACGAATCAATATCCCATTTTAAAACCATAAATCACCTGTGCCTATGCAAACAAAAAACTAATCTATTGGTCTATTTAAGCTATTGACTTTTTACAAGCAACATGGTAAGGCAGAAGCCAGGTACTGAAAAGGCCAGGCTCCTGCCCTTGTTTTTGCGGCTACCCTTAAATAAAAATACCTCGAAAGCCTCTGAAAGGCCGTTCTTATTTAAAGAATTAGTTTGCATCATACCCAGTGTTGACATCATAGAACAAAAAAGTAATACTTAAATACCGAAACCCCATTGAGTTTAAACCAATCTCAATGTACTGTTTCAGCTTAGTCGCAAGGCAATTCAGGAGAAACATTTGCTCCATGTTTTAATAACCCCCCCTCAAAACAGGGTGAGTTCCTGACGAAAAACAACAAAATTGATTTACCACCTTTACACTAAGGGGGTAAATCAATTTTATTTTATATTTTTACACAAAGACCCCTGTTTTTATAAACACCATTATTTATATTTATATCAAATTAGACAAACACGCCTCTAGTTACAGGGAGTATCAGTTTAAATAATGCTTTGTTTACAAATAGCAGCTGATGCAGAAATATGCAAATAGAGAAATAAGTATTGAGTTTGGAGATAACACTACTAATGCCATTTTGGCAACACCTGATAGTTGAATGAGATCCTAACTCGCAAAGCCAACCAGTTACAGGCACGTTGAGTAAAGAACTTGAGCCCACAGCTGATTTAATACGAATTATGAATTTAACAAGATTAGCAGATATATTTTTAACTTAAACCCTTCATTCATGATTAGATCATTTACTAAAACAACCACCCTATTATCGCATCTTTTCTCACTATTGTTAATTTCTACATCAGCATCCGTTATGGCGCAATCAAGCTCCGATGATGACGATGACTTTTCTTTTACAATTGGCCTGACATCTGACCAGTTTTTCGGTTTTGCACCTTCTTTTTCAGGTTCTTACGGTGTTTCTTCTAAGGTAGGGCTCACGTTTTATGGTATTATGTGGTCAGGTGGAACAGGTGGTGCCTGGGGGAACTGGACAGAATTTGGTGTTGGTGCCAACTTTAACCTGGCCGATGGCATTAGCTTTAACCCAAGCCTAGGGGTAACTGGCGGTAATCTGCTCTCGAGCGGGGCGCAAGGGCCTGCTATTTTTGGCGATGGGATTGTACCAAATATGTTCTTTAATATCAACAAGCCGAAGGTAGAAGGTGAAGTTTATTTCGGCTACTATGCCCCGCTGCGCGACAAGGCACCTGCTGAGGGCGGCACTACACTATCTTACATCCACTACTGGGCAAATCTTGGGTACAAGGTAAACTCTAAATTCTCTTTTGGCGCCCACTACGAGCATCTTGTTAACTCCGGAGGATCTAACGTTAGCGCCTCTACAGATGTGTATCAGTGGGTTGGTCCGTATATACAGTTTTCTTCGCCAAAGCACAGCATTTTTGGAAGGCTCAGCGGCGGAGGTGACTTGGTGGAAGGCAACGACTCTTTCTTTAAAGTTACCACTGGTTTTAGCTTCTAACTTATACCTTGCCATACACACGCTTTATCCTAGGGTGTGTATGGCCTATAGCCGGGTACAGTGCTCTGCTACCAGACTTACCGGTTACAGTAACAAACACAACACCTTAACTTTATATGCCTATGCAAACAAAAAACTAATCTATTGGTCTATTTAAGCTATTGACTTTTTACAAACAAAAAGGTTGGGCAGAAGCCAGGTACTAAAAACGCCAGGCTCCTGCCCTTCTTTTTGCAGCTACCCTTAACTCTAAAACACATAAATAGCCTCTGGAAGGCCCTTTTCATTACAATAATTCAGAAGCAATTATTGTGTTGCTTGTATTAATTTGAAAATTCTTGAATAATAGCCATATTGATAGCCAACGCCACCATTATGGAAAACTCAATTACCAGCGAGACCGCTTTAGCAGCACTCTCACAAGACCCTGTACTGGCTGCACTTATTGCCTCCGGCAAACCCCTCTCCTCTTCCCCCTCCCAGGATATTTACTTCAGACTTCTAAGCGCTATAGTGTCGCAGCAGCTTTCTACCAAGGTGGCAGCTACTATTTTCAGAAGGTTCACGGCGCTTTTTCCGGATGCCTACCCAGCCCCTGCTTTGGTACTGGCCATGCCCGACGAGGTGCTACGAAGTGCAGGGCTGTCGTTTCAAAAAATTGGCTACATTCGGAATGTGGCGGCTTTTGCTGAGGAAGGTCAGCTAGAACATGCTACTATAGCCGCCCTGCCCGACGAAGAACTGATTGTACACCTCACGCAAATTAAAGGCATTGGCCGCTGGACAGCTGAAATGCTGCTGATGTTTGCCCTGGAGCGGCCGGATGTATTGCCACTGGACGACCTGGGCATTCAAAATGCCATTAAAAAACATTATGGGCTGGAAGAAAAAGGCAAAGCGCTGAAAACAAAAATGATGGAAATTGGAGAAGCCTGGCGCCCCTTCCGCACCATCGCCTGCAAATACCTGTGGCAGTCGCTTGATAACGCTCCGAAATAATAGACTTTTTGCCCCTGCTGCAGCTACTTAAGGAAAATCTCAATACGCTGATTAATACACTAAACGTTTTATTTTGAGTAAAGGCCTACGGAAGGAGGTTTTCATTTGCATCATTAGGGAGTGTGCTATAGCCTTATGTTCTCCTTCAGAAGCCGGTTTCCAAAGCATTGTGTTATCCGGTAAATTAACCAACAGGTAACCTCTAGGATGAATAATTTTAATGATAAAATTCACTTTACATAGCATTAGCAACCAGTTACCGCACCTTCGCCCTTTTGGTAAGGTAAGAATAAAGCACTTTATCGAAAGGTTCGCTGATATCGACAGGCACAAAGTCTATTTTGTACTGCCCACACTTCAGCACCAGGTCCTGTTTAAAGCCTTCGACGGCAGCTTTGTACTGCTCCCTGACCTGCGAAGGCTGTAGCTTTAGCTCTTGCCCCGATTCCACATCCACAAAAATATAGGGGCGCTCTGCAAAATCGAACTCCTCTTCTGTTTTCCGGTCCATTACATGGAAAATCAACACCTCGTGGTTCTGGTGCTTCAGGTGTTGCAGCGCAGAAAAGATGGCTTCTGTGTTGTCGTGGCGGCCGAGCATGTCGCTAAAGATAACCACCAGCGAGCGTTTGGGTATTTGCTGAGCAATCTGGTGAATAACTTCTGCTACATTTGTGTCTTTTGCTACTGGTTTTTCCTGCAGCTGTTTCTGAAGCAGGAGCAGGAGCGTGTGCAGGTGCGATGCCGTGGAGCGCACCGGTGTCTGCAGCTCAATTTTATCAGTAAAGGTAACAATGCCTACCGCATCACGCTGTCGCCGGAGCAGGGTAGCCAGGGCGGCGGTACATAAGGCACTAAAAGTAATTTTGCCGTTATTTTCGGTGGGATAATACATAGAAGGCGACACATCGAGAAGCACGTGGCAACGCAGGTTAGTTTCTTCTTCGTAGCGCTTCACAAACAGCTTGTCGGTGCGGGCAAATACTTTCCAGTCGATGTGGCGGGTGCTTTCGCCGCTGTTGTAGAGGCGGTGCTCCGAGAACTCCACCGAAAAGCCATGGTAAGGCGACTGGTGCAGACCGGTAATAAACCCCTCTACCAACTGTTTGGCCAGAAACTCCATATTCTCGAATTTCTGTACGTCGGCTAGTGTAAGAGGCTTTTTCATGAGCAGGTATTAGTTATTGGTTGCGGCTTCAGCTTCTGAAACGCTTAAAGGCTGATCTTGTTGTGTCACAAGTTCGTCTGTAAGTTCTCTCAGGCGCACCTGGCCAACGCCTTCCCGCACCAGGTCGAGTTGCAGCGCTGCAGCCCGCGATACATCTATAATAGTATGGCGTGAGCGCGACATACGATCATTTACCTTCACCACCACACTTTTGCCATTCCGCACATTGGTCACCAACACACGGGTGTTAAACGGAAGAGAAGCATGGGCTGCGGTAAGCTGTGTTTTGTCGTAGCGTTCGCCGCTGGCAGTCTGGTGCCCCTGCATGCGGTCTGAGTAAAACGATGCTTTGCCATCGGCTACATACGCCACTTTATCAGTCATAAAGAGAAAAACAAATACTAGTATAATCGAATTTATATTCATGCTATACTATAATTGGTCCGTCTCAAATATAGTATAATTTTTTTTATCAAATTTTAAATTCAAAAGTTTTTATATATCAGAACAATATGTTACTTTTAGGTTCATTAAAGTGGAATTTAACGTCTATTAAACGGTGGAAGAGAACAACGAAAAAGCAGAAATTTTTTCCCAAAGAGTTAGAGCAGGAAAGAGAACGTATTTCTTCGACGTGAAGTCAACACGCTCGAATGACTATTACGTGACCATCACGGAGAGCAAGCGGAAATTTAAGGATGAAACTTTCTCTTACGAGAAGCACAAAATCTTCCTTTACAAAGAGGATTTCGCCAAGTTCATGGAAGCGCTGCAAGGAACAATCGATCACGTTAAATCGGAGTTGTTAACAGAAGAAGCTCTAGCCGCCCTTGAGACACCGGTAGCAGAAACAGAGCCATCTTTTGATGATGAATTGAAATGGGAATAGGCATTTGCCTGACATTATAATAGAAAAAGCTTACGTTAACGCGTAAGCTTTTCTTGTTTTTGCACCAAATAATGACACATTTAGCCGTGGGTGCAGTAGTGACCTACAATTTCTGAGCAGCTGTGGAGGACATTGGTGTTATTTTCCTCTCTCCTTTAGATGCTGCTCAGGTTATGGTTCCACAGACTGGTTTTCCTTGGCCTTTTTGGCCCAATATGCCTCCGGAAGGCCTTTTTCATTAGCATAATTTAGTTCTAGCTGGCAAGGCTCCTGCTCTTTTGCATGAAGCAGCCTTTTCTTGATTGCCTTTTAGAGGGCAGGCATCTGCAATGCTTGTTAAATTGTTGTATATTTGCGCCCTGATAATAAAAGATTATTTCAATGGGACTCAGATGCGGAATTGTAGGACTGCCAAATGTTGGTAAGTCTACCTTGTTTAACGCTATTTCTAATGCCAAGGCAGAATCTGCCAACTATCCTTTTTGTACCATAGAGCCAAACGTGGGTGTGATTACCGTGCCCGACGAGCGCCTGGATATATTGGAAGAACTGGTACACCCGGAGCGGGTATTGCCTACCGTTATTGAGTTTGTAGACATTGCCGGCCTTGTAAAAGGAGCCAGCAAAGGCGAGGGACTCGGCAACAAGTTCCTGGCCAATATACGGGAGGTAGATGCTATTATACATGTGGTACGCTGCTTCGAAGACCCGAACATTGTTCACGTTGCCGGCAAAGTAGATCCTATTTCCGATAAAGAAATTATAGATACGGAGCTGCAGTTAAAAGACCTCGACTCAGTAGAGAAGAAGTTACTGAAGGTACAGCGCTCTGCCAAAGCCGGCGATGCCAAAGCCAAAAAAGAATTTGCCAGTCTCGAAAAATACAAAGCGCATCTGGAGGCAGGCCTGAGTGTTAGGTCTTTAGACGCAACCGACGAGGATAAAGAGGCTGTAGAAGACTTGAACCTGCTGACAGAGAAACCAGTAATCTACGCAGCCAACGTAGACGAGAACTCCATGAACTCCGGCAACGAATTCTCTAAAACGCTGGAAGAACATGTAAAGAACGAAAATGCGCAGGTGGTGCTGATAAGCGCATCTATTGAGGCTCAAATTGCAGAACTTACCGACCCCGAAGAAAAAGAAATGTTCTTGGCGGAATATGGTCTTACAGAGTCTGGCCTGAACAAACTTATTCGTGCTTCATACGAACTGCTGAACCTGGTAACATACTTTACCGCCGGTGTAAAAGAAGTTCGCGCCTGGACCATTGGCAGAGGCTGGAAAGCACCGCAGGCCGCTGGCGTTATTCACTCTGATTTCGAAAAAGGCTTTATCCGGGCTGAAGTTATCAAACTGAAAGATTACCAGGAATATAAAACAGAAGCCAAGATAAAAGAAGCCGGTAAAATGGCAGTAGAAGGAAAAGATTACGTCGTACAAGACGGTGACATTATGCACTTCCGTTTCAACGTTTAGTAATTAGTTGCTAGATTATAGAAACTAGATAAACATTTCTTTAAAAGAGAAGGGCAGCTTAAAGGCTGCCCTTCTCTTTTAAAGAAATGTTTGCCAGCAAGAGTACATATAAATACCCAAGGCCTCTCTTCTTTAAAACTCCTCCAGAAAGGCATCTTCATTAGAATAATTTCAAATTTTTACAATATCCATTAGAAGACAATGTATTGCGGCAGGAGGCAACGAAGAGAACACCTGAGCCAGATGCACCTATTGACGATTTTTTGTTTGAGCGTTCAGCGAGTTTAAAATTGTCTTGATTTTTTTGGTTCTTTTTGTATCAAGACAAAAAGAACAAAGACTCCAGCAATACAACAGCTTCAGCCTGATGAAGAGGTAAACAGCAACTATGCGAACTTAAACTAAATATGCTCTTGGCTCTCGCCCACAAGATCTCTACAAAATGATAAATAAGATATGTGAAGAGAAAATATCGAATATTTTCGATCGCTCTGATGAGAGGTAATCACCAAACAAGTTACCCTTCAAACCCTTCTACTACCAGCATTTTGGTATGAGCAGCGCGTTGCCGAATGCCTTTCGCTTTGGCATACTCAGGTGAATTCCACCATTCCTTTGCCCGCTCAACCGTCGGGAATTCCAGCACCACAATGCGCTGCGGGTTCCAATCGCCTTCCAGGCTCTCCATGCTACCGCCCCTCACCACAAATTTACCATCGTAGGCCGCAATGGAGCCAGGAGTATAAAGTTTGTATTCTTCGTAAGCGATTGGGTCTATTATCTCAATTTCTACTATTACAAATGCTGACATAGCTATTAATTCAATTCGTGACTAATTAAGACTTGTGTGAGTTACAGGTCGCACAATAACCGTATCTCAAATACAAAATGCCCGAAGCCTTTCCTAAAACTTCCTGTTATACCCAATCTCCTCATAGCCAATCAGCATATCGGCGCGGGTACCGGGGGGGCGATAGTACACCAGAATATCGTAGGTGTTGCCCGTGCCGAAATGGCTGCCTTCGAAATAACTGGCATCAGCCTCGGCACTGCCTGCTCCGGCAAGTGCATAGTAGTAGTTGTAGTAGCCTTGTTTCAGGAGCATGCGGCCTAAGTAGGCACCACGTTCCTGGTTATAGCGCATCTTCGCCTGCTCCGTCAGGCGCCAGTCAGTCAAGGCACCTTGTAGGTACACTTGGCCGCTCACTTCTTCCGACGATCTTAGTTCGAACTCCACCCAGGCATAGTCGCCGTTTACATCGCCGTTGCCGTATTCGCGGTTGCCGAAGAGCAACTTGCCATCAGCATCGGGGTCTTGGCTGTAGGCAGCTCCCTGGCGGCTCTTGTCCTGCTGCAGGTTAATCATAATAGGAGTAGCCTCCAGGTTTATTCCCTGCACGCCCAGCCCTTTGAACCTGATGCTGCGGGTATCAAACACACGGAACTCACTCAGGCCCAAAAAATGGTCTTTAGGTTCAAAGAAAACATACTCCAGCCTCCTAGCTTCGTCGCGGACAAAAGTAGGGCGGGCATACGATTTGGCATTGTCCCAACGGTGGTTCTGCCGCATAACTACTTTAACCTCCTGGGCTGGGTTCACGAGCGGAAAATCTTTATAGAATATATTAAACTCAACTGGCTGTCGCGAAAAACGGCCTGATGGTCCGGCTGGCGCACCTAACTTAGCGGCAACCGCTACCGCATTTTCGTACACAAGCATCCTGCGGGTAAGCAGCACATTACCACCCTCCTCAGTTACTTCCACTACATAATTGCCACTTATTTTAACGCGAGGCACCTGAAACGTATAGTGCACATACGGCACACGGGTGCTGACAGAGTTCTGCACATCTGTTATAAAGAACTCGTTAAAATCGTTGAGATACTGTGTTACGTTTAAGCCAGACGGCGACCAGTCAGCATTACAATGATGGAGTTTCACGATCAGGCGCTGCGGCCCCGCCTGCAACCTATCGAACTTCAGCACAACGCGCTGCTCTTGGCTCAATGGCAGCACCGCCGGGTTTAGCACCTCCTCAGGTGTGCCGGTAGCCCGGTAGCATTGCACCGAGCGTATGTTCTCATTATAAATAAAATCTTCGTATCGCAATGTTGCCTGTGCCACACTGCCTCCATACCCTTGCCCCTGCTGTTCCAGCGGTACACAGGCGCTTATGCCCGTTGCCAGCGCTGCCGCCAAGAGCAGAGAAAAAACTTTTTGTTTAAACATGTAGTAAAACAGGGTTTAGCATAGCAGCACCTGCCACAGCTTCTGCCCTTTTGTTAGTTGGATGTACTAAGATAGGCAGACCACTTTAATTTTTCGTTTCTGAATACAAAAATTGTTCTGAAAGAACAGAGGGAAATCTTTACTGACCCGACAGGCAGGCCATTAGCTGGCTAATAAATACCTGCAAGTTTTAGTTTACCATGTTTACGCTGTAGCAGAGCAAGTTTGTCTCGCTTGCTGGAGTTTGAACAATAGCATTGGTAAATGGCAGGAGTAAACGCTTTAAAGAATAGAATTTCATAGTAATTGCACCAACAAACGTTAGTTCATATATTTACTTAACCAATACTCTCTTAGGAGCCTATGAA
The DNA here is from genome assembly GCF_047525655.1 of Pontibacter sp. 13R65. NCBI lineage: Bacteria > Pseudomonadati > Bacteroidota > Cytophagia > Cytophagales > Hymenobacteraceae > Pontibacter > Pontibacter sp. 13R65. The sequence goes on along the minus strand of NZ_JBLIQL010000022.1, from coordinate 26,850 downwards.
AACAATTCTCTTAGCTGGTGCTACCGGAAACCTGGGGATGCACTTGTTTCAGGAACTCAAACAACAAGGGTATTTTGTAAAAGTTCTTGCCCGCGATTATTCCAAAGCTGAGGCGCTTACTCCTGCACCTGACGAAATTTTAGTGGCAGATGCCACTGACCGGGAATCTTTAAAAGGTGCCTGCGAAGGAGTAGATGTTGTCATATCGGCCATTGGCAAAAGCCTGCGCCTGCAAGACAGGTGCAAAGCCTCGTTTAGAGAAATAGACTTTCTGGCGAACCTGAACCTACTCGGCGAGGCAGAAAAGTCAGGCGTAAGCCAATTTCTTTACATTTCTGCTTTCTCGGCCTCGCATTACCCACACCTGGCCTACTTTAAAGCGCATGCCGATTTTGCAGAAGCCCTGAAACAAAGCCCGATCAGCCATACTATTCTGGAGCCAACTGCACTATTTGCCGCCTTCAGAGAAGTAGTAGCGATGGCATCTAAAGGCATAATCGGTCACCTTGGCCGCGGCGACAAGCGTGTAAACCCGGTTTATGAAGGAGAGGTTGCCCGCGCTGCTGTAGCAGCTATTGGGTTGCCATCACAGGTAATCCCAATTGGAGGCAGGCGCATCTATACCCGTTCCAAGCTTATCAGGCTGTCATGCAAAACGGCCGGGCACAAGGGCCTCGTACCTATTATTCCTTATTTTGCGCTTAAAGCGGCACTCCCGGTTGTAAAACTCCTGAAGCGCAACTTATATGATAAGCTTGCCTTTTTGATTGCCGTTACCAAAGAAGATTTTTTAGCGCCACCGCTTGGCGTGCTCACCCTGGAGGAATATTTCGAGCTTGAAACACAAAAAGTTTAAAGCTTATCCGGAAAAGGCAGAGCTGGGTCCAGATAGGTTTCTACCAGCACCCCCGCCTCCAGGGTGCGCTGCACCGGACATCGTCCTGATATTTCCTCCAGCCGCTGCCGTTGTGCTTCGTTCAGGTCGCCAACTAAAATCAGCTGTTTGGTAATCAACATTTTTTTCACCTGCTTTTCTGGCTGTACGGGGTCTTGCACGGTTACATATTCGTGCTGCAGCCTGACCTCGGCACGTTCCAGCGGCCAGTTTTTGCGGCTGGCATACATGTGCAGGGTAACTACGGTGCAGGCTCCCAGTGAACTTAAAATAAAATCATTTGGGTCTGGGCCAGTTTTGTGTCCCTCTTCTACGGCAGATTCGTCTATTTTCATTGCCTTCGCTCCTGCTATTATATCGGCCACATAGCCGGCTGAGCTGTCGGCACTTACAATTACTGTTTCACTTTTCGCCATTTCACCTCCGTGTTTAAATACTTCAACTATAGTACGATAACAGACAGGGAAGGAAACAAAACCGCTTTAAAAGATGCTAAAAAAGAGCGGCGAAGTAAATGATTCTAATGAAAATGGCCTTCCAGAGGCAAAAACAAGATTTAAAGTTCAGGGTCTCGTTCATTATAATGTTAGAGACCTTTGCAGGGGCTACACATTTTATAGCTTAAATTTAAGTGGATGCGTGGGTTAAAAAGTCCTATTAAAGGTTTATGAAAAAGAGTGGAGTTGCCATGTTTTACTGGAGACTTCTTCAAGCAGCCACTGTTTGATTGCAGAATAGATTTTCATGCTGGCAAAGAGTAAGGTAGCCCAGAGCTGAATGCCTCCTCTTCCTGGTTTAGAAACCTTCAACATTTTAAATACGGTTAATCCAGCTTACTGTCTGGTAGCAAATTCGTGGCGGCAACCATTCTTTATTGTCTTATAGAAGCTCTCAACTACGGCGTTCTCTCAGCAATTTCCCCTGTGGCTCATACTTTGCACGACCGGCACCTTCTCCAACTGCTCCCCGAAGTCACTTCAGGCGTTACTGCACTCCTCGGTCAGAGTGAAACAATAGGTATAAAATACAGGCCTGTTTCTGGTGGCCACCTGGAGAACAGCCCCTGCGGCTGCCTCCGCCTTCATCGTCTCACCCAGTGCCCACCCTACCACTTTTCTGTAGGCCAAGTCCACTTCAAGCTAGCCTTCCCTGGTCCTGATACAGGTGAGATCTCAGCCTCACTTCTTTGCCGGTCTTAGCGCCCGGAACTCTCTTGCCACGAGAATTCCCAAGACGAATTCTATGACGGAATGAGGTAGTATAAACCTGGATCAATATCCACTATAAAGTATCACCCCAAATGGTGTAACCTTAAACCTGCGAAAGAAAATAGTTCATCCATTCCAGTCGCATTCACCCCTGTTGGTACACGATGCCATACAGGCACCAAAGCATAGTGAAACTGACCAGAAACCGGCTGTTAAATAATAGTAAGTTAATTAGTGGTTGATACAGCCTTAATATAGCCGACCTACTTTTGCAAGCATCAAAATCAGGTTCAATTTATAAAAAACATCGCTGATCTTATTTTGAATAGTGCTCAATGATACACTCCAAGGAAGTACTATTTGATGGTGTTTAAACATTCGGGCCAAAAGTCAATCAAACCCTACTTTACCAAAACCTCTGCACCGGAATTTCAAGGGTGTTAAAGGAAAAATTCAACCTTATTTTATCAAAACTATCTCTTACTTAACTATCAGGAAATGAAAAAATTATTTACTGGATGTATGGTGTTGCTTGCAATACTAATTTCTTCCTACTTACCTTCTTACGGACAAGGTAATGAAGCAACAATCATTGGGAGAGTTACCGAAGTAAAAGCGGGACCTATTATTGGTGCTAGGGTTTTGGTCAGAAATGAATCTACCGGGTTTCAAGCCGGTACTGTAACCGACGTAAACGGGGACTACATTATTAAACAGCTGCCTTTAGGCTCGCCTTATTCCATTACCGTATCTTATATAGGTTTTGGTGAACAAAAGAAATCCGGTTATGCCCTCAACCTAGGGGACCAACTGCGGCTAAATTTTCAACTAGAAAGTAGCTCTACTGATCTGCAGATGGTTGAGGTTTCAGGAAATGCTTTAAAAAATACCGTACCAAACTTAGGTGCTTCTACTCCTGTTACCGCCAGAGATATTGCCAAATTACCTGTTAACGGCCGGAATTTCACCTCATTAATAGATCTTTCGCCCTTAAGCAATGGAACGAGTTTGAGCGGCCAACTGGCCTCATCAACTAATTTTACTGTTGACGGCATGACGTCGCGCGGTACAATTGCAGGTGGTGGTACTTCGAGTGCTTACTCTATTTCCATGGAAGCGATTCGGGAGTTTAAGGTGGCAACCAATGAATATGATGTGACGATGGGTCGCAGTGGGGGCGGTACCATTAGCACAGTAACCAAATCTGGTACAAACAAACTGTCAGGAAGCGCATTCAACTTCACACGTACCGATTGGCTGTCGAGCCCTTACGATTTAAGAGGAAATAAAAGACTACAAGATTTCTCCACTAACCAATATGGATTTTCATTGGGTGGACCTATCATAAAAGATAAAGCGCATTTCTTTGTTGCATGGGACCATCAGGCCGACTCTCGACCGGTTTATATTGGCAATATTCAATCGCCCGCAGATGAAGCTGCTAACCGTGTAACGCAAGAAACATTGGATAGATTTCTGGATATTGCCCGGTCAAAATACGGTGTTTCTAACAATCCGCAGTTTGGTCAATTCGGGAAACAGAAAGGAACAGACGCCTTTTTTGCAAAAATCGATTGGCAGTTGAACTCCAAGAATCTGCTGACTGTGCGAAACAACTTGGTTCGCGAAAATGATATGTTATCGGAAGGCGACAACTCCGGTATTAATGCCCTGGAATCGTACATCGACCGGAAGAAGTTTGACAACAGTTTAATGCTGTCACTGCGAACCAGCCTGAACCCTAGAATAACGAATGAACTGAAAGTACAGCATTTCCACCAATATGAAGCCGTAATTCCAAGCCCGGAACTTCCTGCTGCCGGTATCCCGCGTGCGATTGTTGAAAACGTAGAATCTATTGCAGGCCCAAATACTTACTATAACTCCATTCAGATTGGTGGCCAACGTTTTTCTCCGGAATGGTTTAAAGGCGACGTATTACAGTTGGTAGACAATTTATATTATAGTACTGGTAATTTCCATTTTACTTTTGGCTTCGATCTGATGTACAACCGGATGCATTCTCTTTACGGAAGTGAAATGAATGGCCGTTTTTACTTCACCGGTCTTGAAAACTTCAACAACCAGACACCATACCGTTATGCCAGAGAAATCAACCTGCTGGAGGATCCTAGCAACGTGGTAAATTCTTTGAGTTCAGGAGCATACGCTCAAATGGAAACCAAACTGGCGCATGGTTTGGATGTGACAGCCGGTTTGCGACTGGACGACACCCGTTACCTGAATAAAGCTAATTTCAGCCAAGTGGTTTATGATGAACTTGGTATACGTACTGATAATGTAATCAAAACTACCCAGTTGCAGCCCCGCGTACAGTTTACCTGGGACGTGAATGAGGAGCGCAAAAACATCATCCGTTTCGGAGCTGGTGTTTTTGGTTCGGCTCTAAACCCTTACTCCATGATCAACAACATGTTGTTTGACGGTACCAGGGTGGCTTCCGTTGAAATTCGGGGCCCCTTAGTACCAGCGCCAAACTTTCCTGGGTACCGCGAAAACCCAGCCACCGCACCAGGTGCCGAGTTGTTTAACATTTCCGGCGTTGAAAGATTATTGACTATTAACACCAATAGCAAAGATACTAAGGTACCGGTTATTTATAAAACAAACTTTTCCCTCAACCACTTTTTCAACGACAACTTGCGGGTAGGTATAAGTGGATTTGCATCCTGGGCTCGTAACAACTACATGTATGTTGACCGCAATATGGTGGAAGAGCCATATTTCAGGATTGAAGCAGAAGGAAATCGTGGCGTTTATGTCCCAGCTTCGACCATAGATACCGAGAACGGGGCTACTAACTGGCTGAACAGCCGCCAAACCACCCAGGTAGGGCGTGTGCTGGAGTTGAACAGTGAAGGAAAGAAAAACCAGTACGCCTTAGTGATAGATGGAACCTACCGATATTTCAGAGACGGACAGATTACGGCTTCGTATACCTGGAACGACTCTAGAGACAATACCTCTTACAATGGAAACGTAGCCAACACAGCTACTTTAGCTTTGATGGTAAATGACGACCCCAGAGACTTAAGTCGGATGAATTATGCCGATAACCATTTCCGCAACAAGGTGGTAATCTATGGTACGGCACCAAGCGTTTGGGGCACCACGTTCAGTCTGCGCTATTCAGGTATTGGTGGAACACGCTATTCAATGGCTGTAAACGGCAACATGAACGGAGATTTTGTTTCTTCAAATGACCTGGCCTACATCTACGATGTTAATAATCCTGAAGTGCCGGAATATCTGCGCACAGGAATTCAGGCCATCCTTGACAATCCGAATGCTGAGCAAAGCGTTAAAGATTATATTCGTCGTAATATGGGTCAAATGGCAGAACGCAACGGCGGTATCAATGAATTTTACGGAGCATTTGACGTAAGGCTTGCCAAGCGTTTCAAAATAAGCGGCGATCATGGCATGGAATTTTCAGTTGATGTTTTCAACGTGGGAAATCTACTGAACAGGAAGTGGGGTGTCGGACACAATCTTAATAAGCAAAACCTGTATACCATTACAGGTTTTGACCCTACCACTGAACAATTCAAATACAACGTAAACAGATCGGCTGGTGTATCCGGCCTAAATGGTAATCCTTACCAGATACAGATAGGAGCCCGTTATTCTTTCTAAAATATTATTTTATAAAAACAGAAGAGCCGCTATACAGCGGCTCTTCTGTTTTTATTTCCAGCTGTAATTAAAAACGATACGCACATCATACAGAACCTTCATGAAGTTGTTGATTCAAATATGTTGAAAAAGAAAATTCAACCTTTTTAGCATGATGAAAAACAACAGGATTTTTTGAAATATATTCTTTTATGTTCCACCTGGCATTGGACTTACTAAACACTACTATTTAATTGTCATAAGGCCTTTTTTAATCACCGTTAAAATAGACAGCTTGCATTTGGATTTGAAATGTTTTACTGCAGACTTTTATCAGGCAGCTACTACTTTTTGTAGAATAGATTTTTATGCTGACTAGGAGTTAGATTGCCAAGAGCTTATCCTTTTCCTGTTGTGGGAGCTACCGATGTACCTGAAAACAGCCAGCCTTTCGTGGTACTGATGTAGGTGAGATCATAAACCCTCTTCCTGCCACCTTAGCGCCTGAAATTCTCTTGCTAGGAGGCTCTCAGCTACTACCAGCTCCTGTAACGTTTAGCTTGCATGGGCAGTAAAACAGCCACCTATTTTATAACCAACAACATCGAAGCTTTTTTAGGTGCCAGATTCAACACTTTAGAGCTTAAACCGCTCTAGACCTTACCATACCACATACTTGTTTATCAGCTTATTCATCACGGCCACCAAGGCTACTCTCTCTGCTTTTCCGGCCGCCACCATCCGCTCATACAGCACCCGGCAAGCCCGGCTGTAAACTTTGGCCTTCATGGAACATAGGTACAGCGAACCCGTTGCAACAGGTGCCTCTCTTCCACAGTTTTATAATTAAACTAACTAACTTAAAAACGTAGTATAAAGGTAGTGCCCTTGCCTAGTGTCGATTGAGCTGAAATAGTGCCTTTGTGCAGGCGCATGATTTGCCTTGATAAGCTAAGGCCAATGCCGGAGCCGCTTTTTTTAGTGGTGTAAAACGGAATAAAGATCTTGGACATCGCTTCATTTGTCATGCCGGTGCCATTGTCAGCTACTTCTATGCTAATGCGGCTGCGCTCGTCTACATACGCTTTTACGCTTACCAGCTTCTCGGCTTGCTCGTGCGTGGCTTCCATGGCATTTTTTACCAGGTTTATGAGCACTTGCTCCACCATTGTGCGGTCGGCTGTGAGAAGAAGGTTCTGAGACCCCACCTCCAGGTCAAAGTGTATTTGCTGGTTTGCCAATTGCTCGCGCAGCAGAATTTTCAGTTCTTTTAGCAAATCCCCTACATTAAATAGCTGTAGCTGCGGTTGCTTTACCGCTGTTAAGTTCCGGAAGTCGCTTACAAAATGAATAAGGCCTTCGCTGCGCCTGCTGATCGTTTGCAGGCACATCCCAATTTCTATAAGCTCCTCTTTGAGCAGGGTAATTTCTGTGGCAGCCGTATCGGTATAGCTGTTCACCTCTTCGCCTGCACTCGCCGCTAATGAGGAGATAGGCGTTACAGAGTTCATAATTTCGTGAGTGAGCACCTTTATCAGATTATACCAGGCCTCCATCTCCTTTTCCTCCAGTTCCGGCTGTATGTTCTGCACCGATGCCAGCCGGATGGTGTTGCCCAACATAGAGAGCTCCATCACATGAACCGACAAATGCACTAGCTCCCCCTCCTGCCGCACCTGCAACAAAACCTTGTCGCCGTGTGCCAGATCCAGGAAGCCAGTAGTTTGCTCCTTACTTACAGGCTCTACCTGCAGGTCCTGCACCTGGCGTGCCTGGTTGGCCTGCAGCAATTTTTTGGCCGCATTGTTCATCAGCAGAATAGTGCCATTTGGCTGATAGGTAATAATGCCTGTGCCGATGTGCTGCACAATAGCCTCGTAGTACTGCAGGTTAGCTTCCTTCTCAGCCCGAACCTCCCGGAATTTTCGCATCACCTCGTTTAACTTTACTGAAAGCTCGGCTTCAATTTTTCCTTCTCCGGCAGCCTTAAACTGCTCCGAAAAATCATCGAACTGGATGGCATTCAGGAAGCGAAGCACCTGCCGATTGGTTTTTTCCTGAAACCGGATCAGCAGCACCCCCTGCAGCAAAATAAAAAGAACGAGACCAATGTAGGTGCTGCGATACGCCTGTGTAAATTCCATCGTCGCCAACACATATACCGATACCAGTAGCAGCAGCAGGCGCAATAAGAGTTGCAGCCGAAAGTTCTTAAAGAGCATACTTTTCTAACCTTCTGTACAGCGCGCCCCTCGATAACCCTAGCTCTTTGGCTGCTTTCGAAATGTTTCCGTCGTGTTTTTGCATTGCCCGCTGCACCGCCTCACGCTCCAAGTCGTCGAGACTTTGAATTTCGGCTGGCGCTTCGACCACAGCGGTCTCGGGGGTATTATGATGACCTTCTTCGGGCAGAAAAAAGAAGTCTTCGGGTTGTAACTCGCGGTTGTCGCTAAGAATGGAAGCACGCTCCAGAGCATGTTGCAGTTCCCGCACGTTGCCAGGCCAACTGTAGCGCTGTAGTTTTTGCAGTGCCGCCTGCGAAAGCACCTTGTGCGGCTGCCGGTACTTCCGGGCGTAGGTGTTCAGAAAATGGTCTGCAAATAAAGGCAGATCATCGGTTCGGTCGCGAAGAGGTGGCAGGTTTAACTCCACAGTGTTAATGCGGTATAAAAGGTCCTGCCGGAACTCCTGGCGGCGAACCATCTCGCGCAGAGGCATGTTTGTGGCGCAGATCAGGCGCACATTTACTGGTATAGGCTTGTTGGTCCCAACCCTAATCACTTCGCGACGCTGCAAAACAGTAAGCAGTTTCGCCTGCAGTGAGGGCGAAAGATTTCCTATTTCGTCTAGGAAAAGTGTTCCGCCGTTTGCTGCCTCAATACGGCCAACACGATCGTCTTTGGCATCGGTAAAAGCGCCCTTTTTATGGCCAAAGAGTTCACTTTCGAAAAGGCTTTCTGTTATTGCGCCCATGTCTACGGTTACAAATATTTTGTCGGCCCTGGAGGAGCGCTCGTGTATCGTACGGGCTATAACTTCTTTTCCGGTGCCGTTTTCGCCAAGCAGCAGGATATCAGCATCGGTCTTAGCCACTTTATCTATTAGCGTAAACAGCTGGCGCATGGCAGCGCTCTGCCCGGTTATAATAGGTGCCGCTGTACTCAGCTCTGCTACCAGTGTCTTGTTTACCTCCTTCAGCTGGTTTACCTCTTTCAAGGAATGCCGAAGTTTAGAGGCGGCTGTAAGGGTGGCTAAAAGTTTCTCGTTCTGCCAGGGCTTCAAAACAAAATCGGTGGCACCTTCTTTTAGAGCCCGCACCGCCATCTCCACATCGCCAAAAGCAGTAATCATTATCACCACGGCCGAGGGGTCGTATTTCAATATCTCCTTGAGCCAATAATAGCCTTCCTGTCCGCTTGTAATATCATGGCTGAAGTTCATGTCCAGCAGGATAATATCAAACTCTTGATTCGACACCAGAAAAGGAATTTTTTTAGGATTCTTCTCCATCACCACCTCAGTGGCGAATTTTCGGAGCAGCATTTTCGAGGAGAAAAGAATGTCTTCGTTATCATCGATAACCAGAATACGCCCGAGGCTTTTTTCTTCCATGGCTCTTTAATAAAGATTAAATTGTGAGGTTTAGTATCCTTTACCTGTTTATGCTGAAAGACACTTTACAAGACCGCGTAATTTGCAGCCCCTTCTGTTTGGCTTCACCCCAGTTAGAAAGTATTTAATGTGGGAATATAATCTTCTGATGTCGCGACTCCCTCTCTACTTCTTTCATATTCTCCTGGCTCAGCCCGATTAGTCTTTTCTGCCTTTATCATTGCCGCATCCTTCAGAAAATATTGTGCCAGGCTAATTCTTCTCTAATTTAAAAATATTTCAATTAAAATCCACTGTTATACTGTTCACTATCGGACAATGTGTGTTCAGCTCTGGACAATTAATTGCTTTAAGAATGGCTGTGATTAGGAGCTTTGGCAGTTTTGCATACTGGCACAGCTCTTGGCATAGGTATAGTAGCTTAGTTTGGTAGCAGATATATATGATTCGCCGTTGTACAAAATAAATCTATGAAAAACATTGTCATCCAAGCATCTCAGCTGGAAAAAAAATACATGACAGATACCGTAGAAACCACCGCACTTACCGGTGTGGAAATGCAGATTGCACATGGAGACTTTGTGGCTATCATGGGGCCGTCTGGCTGCGGGAAGAGTACGTTACTCAATATACTCGGCCTGCTCGATATGCCCACTGGCGGGAAGCTTTGCTTTTTAGGAGAAGATGTGACGAAGGCTCCAGAACGCAAACGAGCTAACCTGCGCAGGCAGCACCTGGGTTTTATTTTCCAGAGTTTTAACCTAATAGATGAGCTGACCGTGCAGGAGAATATTGAGTTGCCTTTATTTTACCAGGGTGTACCCAAAGCCGAAATCAAAATAAGGGTGCAGGAAGCGATGCAGCGTGTTGGTATCGCGCATCGTCACGCTCATTTCCCACAACAATTGTCAGGGGGGCAGCAGCAACGAGTAGCCATTGCGCGCGCCGTGGTTGCCAAACCCAGCCTAATTCTGGCCGACGAGCCTACTGGTAACCTTGATTCGCAGCATGGTCGCGAAGTTATGCTCCTGCTCTCTGAGCTGAATACCCAAGGTGCCACTATTGTGATGGTTACCCACTCCTCTTCAGATGCAGAATATGCGCATCGGATAATCAACCTTTTCGATGGGCAGGTGGTTACCGAACGCAACACCAGTCCGCTGGCTCTTGTGTAATTCCGGAGTTTAATCATCGCTGATCATGCTGAAGACCTATTTCCTTACTGCCTTGCGCTCCCTGCTCCGAAACCAGAGCTACACTTTTCTCAACATCCTGGGGCTGGCTTTAGGCATCACCTGCAGCATCCTTATTTTCCTGGTGGTTAAGTTTGAGCTGAGCTACGACAATTTCCATGAAAACAGAACACAAACTTATCGAATAGGTATTCACACCAATGAAGACGGCACAGAAGGCGTACAAGCCTCTATGCCGGTTCCTATTACCGATATTCTACGCCAGAACAACCCTGGCATTAGTTTGATTACACAAGTTTTTGGAGAAGAAGACGGTCAGATTTCGGTGCCGGCGCAGGGGAATTTGCCGGCCAGGCATTACCGGGAGCTTAGCCCCATAGGCTTTGTAGAGCCTGAATTCTTCCGAATGTTTAGCTTCGATACCGGGAATGGCAGCTTTGTGGAACGGCTTCGGGAGCCCAACACCATGGTGCTAACCCAATCGCTTGCCGATAAGTATTTCCCAAACGAGGAAGCAGTAGGCCAGATTCTAAGGCTCAACAACAAGCTCACGCTGCAGGTGGTGGGAGTTATTCCGGATTTACCTAAAAATACTAGTTTCCCTTTTTGCCTGTTTATTTCTTATATTACTGTAAAAGATTTTTCACACTACGATATAACAAAGTGGGGCACCGTTGTCAGCCATCAGAACCTGTACGTCATGTTGCCTGCCAACGCAGATCCGGTGGCAATGGAGGCCAAAATAAATAAGGTAATTGTGCCGCATGTACCAGAGAAGCATAACGACCTCAAGAGCTTTTTCTTACAACCCCTGAGTGACCTGCACCACAATCCTGATCTGTTTAACTACGCTGATCGGGTAGTGCCAATGGAGGTAATCTGGGCCATGGGGCTTATTGGCATTTTACTTATTGTAGCGGCTTGCATTAACTTTATAAATCTGGCTACAGCACAGGCCATTAAACGCTCCAAAGAGGTAGGAATGCGCAAAGTCCTGGGGTGCAGCTTTGGCCAGATCATGTTGCAATTCCTGGGCGAAACGTTCCTTATCACACTCACAGCTACGCTAATCTCCATTGTTCTTACGGAGCTTTCGCTTCCTTTCCTGAACCAGCTGCTGGTGCTGCAAATAACGTTCAGTTTTCTCTCAGATCCTCTTCTGCTGCTCTTCTTTGCCGTTTTAACTATTCTGGTTACGCTAGTGTCTGGTTTGTACCCGGCCTTTCTTCTGGCTAAGTTTCAACCAATAGCCGCTCTAAAAAGTCGTATGGGCACACAGCAGGTGGCAGGTCTATCGCTACGGAGGGCACTGGTAGTGCTGCAGTTCACTATATGCCAGGTGCTCATTATCTGCACGCTTGTAGTCAGTGAGCAGATGAACTACTTCCGCAATAAACCGCTTGGTTTTAATAAAGATGCTATCGTGCTGCTGCGTCTACAGATGGGCAATGCCGATAAGCTGATGGCCTATAAAGCTGAACTTACTAACAAACCATTTATAAAAGGTGTAAGCTTTACCCTAACCCCTCCGGCATCGTATATCACTGCCGAAACAGGATTTCGTTTTAATGGGTCTGCAGAAAACATGCCTTTCCGGTCGCACACCAAATACGCCGACGAACATTATTTTGAGCTGTTTGGTATTTCTTTCGTTGCCGGCCGCAATTTCGTTAAAAGCGATACAATCCGGGAATTCGTTATTAATGAGACCATGCGCCGCAAACTTAACTTTAAAGATCCAGACGAGGCACTTGGCAGCAAACTGAGCCTCAGCGGTAAAGAAGGGCCCATTGTTGGTGTTGTACGTGATTTTCATCAGAGTTCATTACATTCCACTATTGAGCCTGCTATTATTACAAGTCATCGCGATTCTTATTTTAATATGGCCGCTAAAATAGACATGAGCCAACCCGAAGTAGCTATCCGGCATCTGGAAAAAGTGTGGAGCAAAGCCTACCCCGACGATGTTTTTAATTACGAGTTTTATGATGAGACCTTTGCCCGCTTTTACCAAGAGGAGACCCGGCAGCAAGCCTTGTTCAAAGTGTTTTCCTTTATAGCCATCCTGATTGGCTGCCTTGGTTTGTATGGCCTCATCTCGTTTATGTCGGCACAGCGTACTAAAGAGATTGGCGTACGAAAAGTGTTAGGAGCATCTGTATTCGATATTGCATTTCTGTTTTCCAAAGAGTTTGTTAAGCTGGTTTTGCTAGCTTTTCTAATAGCTGCTCCTATAGCCTATTATCTTATGCACAAGTGGCTGGAAGATTTCACCTATCGTATCGAAATCAACTATGGCGCCTTTTTGGTGGCAGGTATCACGACTTTGCTGGTAGCTCTAATTACGATGAGTTCCAAAGCCATTCAGGCAGCAATGGCCGATCCGGTGCAATCGTTAAAAGCGGAGTGAGTATATTTTTAAGAAATCTTAATTTTTTCTTTTTAAAAATGAGACACTTACGTAAGCCACCCCATTTTATCTGTAAAATTTTAGCGTTAGGTGTTTGGTATTTAAAATGGACCCTCTATATTTGCAACACAATACGACACAATGGTCCGTTCGTCTAGGGGTTAGGACTTCAGATTTTCATTCTGGCAACAGGGGTTCGATTCCCCTACGGACTACCAAGAGGGAAAAGTTAGTTTCGCAACTACTTTTCCCTCTTTCTTTTTGACCCATTTTCTGCGAAATCTCGCTGGCAAGGCTGAAAAAAGAGTTGACGCGGGTGGTTCGATAAGCCTCTTTTTCACGGTCATATTGCACCCCTTCCGGAAACACCAACGCTTGCAGCCTCCTCCGCTTTGCTGCATCCCCCTTAGTCCATGAAGATGAGAGGCTTAGCATCATTTTCAGCCCGTTCCCCAGCAGCATTTTGTGGTTCGATAAAGGACTTGACAGTTTTTCCAGGTTAGCTGCCAGTTCCTGCAACGCTGCCTTCAGTTCTGTACTGAACTTTTGGTATATCTCCCGTTCAATTTCTTCATAAGCATATCGCCGCTCCAATCTTTCCAGCTTCTTTGTTAGCTCCGTTTGCTGCAGCTTTAGCCGCTTCTCTTCCTGCTCGTGGTCCTGGCTGAGCTTGTTGAACACCTGGCTCATCATCTCCTGTACCTGTGGCAAGAGGATGGGGTCAATCTGGTACTGCTTTAGCAAATCCTGATAAAGCTCATGCATCTTTCCGGCATTGCGGTTGAGGCAGCAGCCTTTGGTGTTGCACTTGTAGTAGTGGATGCCTTTCTTTTTCATCTCATAGCCCGTGAGTGGCTTATGGCAGGCCCCACACTGGATGTGGTGACGCAGCGGCAGTTGCGCATCTTCCTTTACCTGGGTGTAGCCGTGGGCATTCTGCGCCTGCAGGCCGTTCACCTGCAAGAAAACTTCTCTGGATATAAGCGGTTCATGCTTGCCCACTACCACTTCTCCTTCTGCCAGCAGTCCATGAGAAATAAGGCCACAGTAAAAAGGATTGCGGAATATTTTGGTAAGTGTCTGGTTGTAGAGCGTGAGCCCCTGCGCCTTTAGCCTTTTGATGATGTCGGTGTTACTCAAGCCCTGTTCAGCCTTTAGCTGGAAAGCCAGGCGAATGAGTTTACCGGTTTTGTTTGGCTTGATCACCTGCTCGCCGTTCAGCTTGTATTGGTCATATCCCATCGGTGCCTTTCCAGGAAGATAACCTTTGCGCACCTTAGCCTCCATGCCTGCCATACACTTTTCCCTGCGCTGGTCGTTGTCGAACTGCGAAAAAAGGAACTGGATGCCCTGCTGCAGCTTACCAGAAGCTGTCATGGCGTCTACTGGCTGTGTGACGGCAACAATAGAGATTCCCAGCTGAGAAAGCTGGTCAGCTATATAAATGGCATTCGAGCCGGAACGGGAAAAGCGGTCGTGGCTGTAGACGATGATATAGTCTATGCGTTGCTTGCTCATCTTTACAAAGTCGAGCATCTTATTAAACTCCTTCCGCTCATCTGTCTTGGCACTCTCATAAGTACCGCCAAAGGAAGCAACCACATCATAGCTGTGGCGCTCGGCATAGATGCTGCACCGCTCCAGCTGCGTTTCAAGACTTTGGTTTGTCTCGGCTTGTTCCTTGGTAGAAACGCGGGTATAGATAACAGCTCTTTTGCCTCTTTCGCGGGTACGGCCATTCTTTTTCTTGCCATGTTGCAAGGAAGCAAAGATGCTCAGATCCTTGTTGCTTTGTGTTGCTAACCTGTTGCTTTGTGTTGCTTTCTGTTGCTTCATCGTCTTATTTTATCTCTGCTACGGTGGTTGCTTTTTGTTTTTGTCCCAAGCCCAAGTTTTAAGCAGCAATAGCGGGCGCCAACACTATTTGCTGTTATTTTGCTTCTTCTGCTACCAGTTCGTGCAGCAGGCAGGATAGTTGAAGCATTTGCGCTACTATATCTTCTGCTTCCGCTGTTGTTAGGCGGCTGTATCCTGGCGTCTCCAGAAGTTTTGCCACATGATAGGCATTCAGCTGCTCATCTTGTTTTACCAGCTTGTAAAGTCCTTCTTCCGGTTGCTCCTCTGCTGATGCGGAAGTATCTTTTACCTGTTGAATGAGTCCCTGGACTTGTTGCTTATTAGTGCTTTGCTTGTTGCTACGTGTTTTTGTTTGTTGTTTTAATTTAGTTTCCACGGAATGATGAGGTTCCGCAGCTGCCTGGCTTATCCAGTGGAGTTGCCTTTTTTGTATCCTGGCCTGAGGCTTTCAGTGCCTTTTTAGTTGTTGCGCTTTGTTGCCAACTGCTTTCTGCCTCCTGCAGCATGTTGCTTTATGTTGTCTGGGGGCTAGCATAGGGCGTTTTTACTGTTGCTTCACGTTGCCTTCTGTTGCTTCTGCCGTTAAGGCTTTTTAAACAGCTATAAACTTAAGAGCAGACTGTTTCTATTTTAGTTAACTACTGCCTTACTGCAGACGTCTTCTTTTACTGCGTTCAGAGAGCACTACTTCGCCTCTGTTTGTTTTTAAGTTGACATTCGTATGGCCCCTGAGCTTGAGAACTTCCACTATCTGGCGCATTGTTTCCACATCGAGCTCCTCCTCCTGCTTGGTTACCAGGTCCATGTGCCGCTCACCTCCTTTGTCCACAAACAGGATCGTCACTTCCTTGGCTTTCTTGTCGCGGATAGCACGCAGCACTTCCCACTCTTGCGGAGTTGGCAGATCCAGGTCTTGTACCTTTTTGTGGATCGTACTGTTTATCCGGAAAGCAGCTACTTCTTCCGTCATAGAAAGGTATAGATGTGTCTGGTTTGGTCTTTCCTCGCCCGAGGCTTCTGACCAAAGTTTAAAGGTGCCTGTTGGGAAAATAATGACTCCTGTCTCATCGGGAATCATCAACTGGTAGAGTAACAGCATTTCCAGGAGCGGCATTGCTGTGCCAGACAGGTGCGCAAAAGGGTGCTCTGCTTCCAGCTCATCGAGTATTTCTTCCCGCTGCTCCTCGGGCAATTGCAAATCTTCTACGACCTGGCGTATTATGGCAATCACTTCCGTGTTGCCAGAGGATAAGAAGCTGGCGACGTCCATTTCCTTGAACAGGTACTTCTTTAGCGGCCGGATGTAGCCCAGCGGGCAGCCCAGCGAGCGCAGCCTGTCAATCATGCGCACCCAGATAAAGTCCGGGAAAGAAAGCAGGTTCTTCTTGCCTTCTGGTATGCTGAAAGGCAGCAGTCCCGCCCGGTGCCAGTCGTGGAAGCGCTTGGGTGCTATGCCCGTCTCTCGCACGGAGAAGATACTGCTATGAAAGCGCTCCTGTAACGCTGCAGCCTCTTCTGGATTTTGCAGGCTAATGGAAGTGAAAAGAGTCGCTTGTAGAGTCGTCTCTACTAATTCTATGGCTGGTTCTTGTGTCATTTTTTGTTTGTTACCTAAAGGTAATAAAATATTCAGAAGATCGTACGGCAATTTTTCTTTAGTTTTCCTTTCTTTTCAGTTGATCAAAAGTGTTGGGTAAGATGGGTAAGCAAACTTTGACAAAAAACTTACCCGCTCTGAATGGGCGGCAGTGCGTAGGCAGGAAAAGCCGCTGGGATAGGCTACAGCGGCTTTTTTCCTATTCCTGCCTGCTGCTTTAGGGCTGGGTAAGCTCTTTTTCTTTTTTACCCGAACTTTGCTTACCCATCTTACCCGCTTTTAGTGGCTCGTTATTGTTAGAATGGAGGAACTACATCTGGTGCATAGATAGGTAGCTGACTGTTGTTAGAATCTACCTGGTCATAAGTCAGCTCCCGCACCAGATAGCCGTAGCTGCTACCTCGCTTTTTCCGCTCAAAGCCATGCTTACGCAGAGCCTTGCCCAGCTTATTGGCGCTGGCGTCACTGACATTGATCTTTGCCTTCTCCGCCAACTTGGCCACTAGCTGCGAGGTAGTTAGGAACAGGCAGGCTTGGCCTGCTTCGGCTTTCACAAACCAAGTGAGTAAGAGCTCTTCCTCTACACAGAGTACCTGAAAACGCTCGTTGCTGGAGGTAATGAGCTTGATCTCTTCTTTGTCGAACCAGAAGCGGAAGCCTTCCTTGTAAAGGTGCAGTGCCTGCGCATAGGCCATCTCCAGGTTTGCCTGGTGCTGGTAGTCAATGTCTGTTACCTCAAAGCAAAGAAAGCGCCTGCTACCGGTGGTGTCGTTGAGAAACTGCGCTGTGTTCACCGAGCCTCCAAAGCTTGCCCGGCGGGGCATCTTCTCGTGGTGGTGTCCATAGGCTTTGCGTACTTTTATCTCGCTCTTGGTCACCATCTCCTTCAGGGCTCCGATCTCACTGCGGTTGAGATTCTCCAGCTCATCAAGGTTGATGAGCATGTTTTCCGAGAGTTGCTGCAGCGTATCTTTGTTGCTAGGGTTAATCTCGCCCGAGTAGAGGTATTCTTTCAGCTCCGCAGGTACTAGGCTCAATACCCAGGTTGTTTTGCCCAGCCCCTGCCCGCCGCTAAGTACAATAACAGTATGATTGACTACCTGCTCATTCAGCACACCGGCTGTCATGGCCA
Organism: Pontibacter sp. 13R65; assembly: GCF_047525655.1. Taxonomy (NCBI): domain Bacteria; kingdom Pseudomonadati; phylum Bacteroidota; class Cytophagia; order Cytophagales; family Hymenobacteraceae; genus Pontibacter; species Pontibacter sp. 13R65. The sequence continues at coordinate 9,310 of NZ_JBLIQL010000022.1, read as the reverse complement.
CAAACCACTTCTTAAAGCACAGCTGCCATTGCACAGCATCAGTGGTGGTGATGGTGGCAGCCAGTTGCGCGATGTAATCAGTCGCTGTGTCCCAGGGAGGCAGGCTTTTGAAGTAGGCCTTAAACGGATCGTAAAGCGGACAAAAGTCAGATGAAAGTAAAAAGCGTAGCTCTGCCTGGCTTACCCGCACCTGGGCCTTTTTCAGTTCGCGCAGCATCGTACTTTCGGCTCTGTCGGTCAGCGCTTTCCACTTTGCCTTTTCACTTGTTCTGTACTCCGTTCTGCTCGTGACGCTATTGAATCGGAAGCTATAGCGATCCAGCAGGAACGCTTCTATCTTGTCGATTTGGGTGCCGCCGACTGATTCTTCCCTAGTGGGAAGAAGGTTGTTGTCAGCAGCTTCAGACACTGTTACTTTTTGTTGCCTGTGTGGTGCTGATACTGGCTGTTGCTTTTTGTTGCTAGAGGCCCGAAAGGCAAGCGAGGCATGTTCCTCCAAGTTACTGTAGGCACTTTTTACAGCAGCGGTGACTTCCTGCTCGTTGTAATTGTAGTCAGTGCTCACGAATTGGAGCGACTCATCCTGTGACATGCCGTAGCGGTTGAGGTTACAAGCCAGCTGGTGCACAAAGTTATTGCGGCTTCCCTCCGTAAAGGTGTACCTGCGCTCGGTCAGCAGTACACATTGCTTGTATAAATCCTGTGCATCATGTAGTAATATGCCTTGATTCTGGTTGTTGCTTGTAGTATGCTGCCCTATGTTGCCTGCATGAGCAACAATAGGCAACACAGGCTCAATAGGGAAAATAAGCGCAGAATCGTTTAGATATAGATCGCTGTCATAGGAAACAAAGCACAGGCGTGTCACGTCACTGCCGGACTCATCTATCTTTAGCCCCAGCAGACTAGCATAGTACGCCTTTACTTGACTGTATGCCTGCTTATGCTCTTGGACTGCACTGGATACGCACACAAGTATTTTCAAGCCGTTACCGGACGGACTGGTGAAGGCGGCATAGGTATAAGGTTCCTTGCTTGCCCGCTCTTTTGCTGCAGATAGTTCGTCAACATGGAGCTTGTCCAGGTCCAGCACCACCAAATTAGCGTAGTGCTGCAGGTGCTCCATTTTGCGGCCGCCCAGGAACTCTCCACAGGGTGTGAAGGCAGGCAGGTTCTTTTTTGCCCGCTCGTACTCCTGCATTCTTTCTTCTTGAAGGAATAGGCGTACCTGTTCTACCTGCTGTTTGTAAGTACCGCTTTTGATACTTTGGAGAATCTGTCCGATTGGCTGATTCTCCTGTACTTGGTTAAAGTTTTTAAATAAACTAACTGTAGGGATCATGTTGTGGCACACTCTGAGGAGGGTGCTACATGTGATGTGCTTGTAGCGCTACTGGGCTGCAGTATCCGCACCTTCGCATTACTAGTTTGTCGTTTTTGCAGGGCTGCTGCGCGTCGAAGCTTAATGATGCATTTAATAATTGCTTCAAGCATTCCCCACACTGGGAAAAGATAAAAATATTCCATTGTTTATATTATAAATGTTGAACAATGGCCAAAACAAGTAATAAAAAAGCACCTTATTTTTTTACCATATGAAATAAATCATTTACCATATACTTTTATGCGTTTTGCCATAATCTATTGTTGCTGGCAAGATCAAAGTGTTTTACGAAGTACATCTAACCTACTGTTTTTCAGCTTTTCGAATGTAACTGGCATAAGATTAATCATTCTGTCACGTAAACCCTTGTTGTGTGTATGTTTCCCATACTTCTGAAAAAAACGCTTTATCATATCTTTCAGATATTCACCGCTTACAATTGTCTTTAGCAGTTTGTCTCCTGGGATAACAGCCATTTCGCCTGTTCCGCTAAACCAAGATCGCATAAACAAATCAAAGTCATAGGGATCCATATTCTGATCTTTATTTTTATCCTCAAAAAGAAGCTCATCTTCAAACCAAAACTGTATATACGCCACTGGGATAGGATTACCTCTTGCATCCATAACTGTAATTCTCTCATCAAGCTTCTGTAGGCCGCCTGCAATGTTGAAGTCAATTTTTTTAGACTCAAGCCAGCCCTTTGCAACAGGTTTTATTTTTCTTCTAAACCATTCAAGCGTTACTGGATCAAGGTTCTCATGCCACAGCTCTTTGTAAGTCCACTTAATAAAGTTTAGATAAAAGGCTGACTGACCCTTGAAAGCTGCTTCATGGTAACTGAGGAATGCATACTTCTTTTCAAAATCAAATTCTGTACTTCCAAGAAAAGAAGCATATTTACTGATCAATTCTTCTCTTATACTGTTATTATCTTCGGCATAAGCATTCTCTTCTTTGTCTAATATTAATTGGTAAGGACTGCTTGCCCTGCTTTTCTGGAATGTATGCGACAGGTATTTTTCAATATGCATTTTATAATTGTATTCTTAAAAGGTTATTCTGCAGATGTAGTTTCAAAGATATACAGCCTTAGTGGTATTATAATTATATGAATAGTTTCAATCTAGAGAAAGAGAATTGAAAGGTTGAATATTTGGTTCATTTGAATGAATTTTGATGTTTTCAATCAATAACAGCTGTATTTTCTTTATACTTTTAAAGCCATGTTTGAGATAGGTAAAATTTATAAGCGCAGCACGCTGCATGACCAATTTGGGGGCAACAGACAAGGAGGAATAGCCAATTGTTCTAACCATCCTTACATTTGTATATTTACTGGTAAAGCTGGTGAAGCGCATGGCTAGGAGGATGGATGGGATGAAAACAATTACTTTTCTTATACAGGGGAAGGTCAATCTGGAGATATGACCTTTACAAAAGGCAATAAAACTCTTCTAATTTTGTTAATTGGTGCGGAGAGAAAGAAATTAAGCTGCACTACACGTAGCCTGGCAAGCCGATGCAAAATGGCTACATCGAGCGCTTCAACGGGAGTTATCGAAAGAACAAACTGGACGCTTACCTATTTCTTGAGCTGGGGAAGGGCAGGGAGCTAACCCAGAAATGGATACAGGAGTACAACACCAGGTGGTCTTATGAGGCGCTGGGTAATCGGACACCAAGTGAGTGGCCACTGAAAAGCAGAAGTGGTAGTAAGCAAAGAAAAACACCTCAGTTAAACTGTCCAAAAAATGGACCACTTACAATAACAGTTTATAAATGCTTTTTCTTAAGCTACTGTAAGCTGCTCCGTAAGCTACCGTAAGCTTGCTACCGTAGGTGATCGTAAGGTCTCCGTAGTCATTTGTAATAGGTTCTTAAATACTAAACAGTAGCATTTGATAGAGGAAGCAGTAACTATTGCTGTTTTATGGATGCCCATGTAGCCACAGCGCCAGTTATTGCCACTTCCTAACCCCGATTTGTTCCACAATAGCCATATTTTAAAAACCAGCCTACTAATGAATTATCTGAAATAAGTAGATTTTTCCTGCTTCCTTCCTAATTTTAGTTGCTGCAGCAAAAAAGTAACTGGATAAGTAAGGCCATAAAAGGAACAGAGACACACTTTCCAATTTAATAAATCTATGGCTTAGGTGAAGTTATGCCTAACGGACCGCATGTATACCAAGCCTACTGCGAAGCATGGGTTTGGTATACATTGTGTTGGCAAACGTTATATTTTAATGGCTATATAACCAATAGACTCTTTCATTATTTTTCTCAGCATTTTTACAGAAATCAATAACCTTATCTATAATCGCTGCAAATTTCTCGAAGCGAGTTGTCTTTTCAAGAAAGTATTTTTTGTTATTAATTATAATCTCTTCTGAATAATTTATCCATATACTAATTTCTGCTGGTTCCATTGGGTAATTGACAATTTCAACTTTATCAGTCACATTATAATAAAAAGAATCTCCTTTTATCCAACATCTGCTTTCATTTATGATTAAATCGGTAATTAAACCTTCTTTTTTCATTCTTTCAAAATCAATATCAATTTCGAAAGCTAAAGAGTCTCGATTGTTATCTAAGTACCTTTTAACTTTTTCAAGTACAATTCTCAGCTTAACAGGATTTACTAGCTTTACAGATTCATCTTCAAACTCTTCATAATATGGAGCTTTGAGTAATTTAACCTCTAATTCATTAAGGAAAGGCTCTCTGCCTTCCCAAATCGCACCGCGTGTTATTTCAAAATAAAAATCACGTCCAAGAAATGGCGCTAATTCCTTATCATCATATTTGTCGCTTTCTAAACTTATATGAATTTCCGCTCCCATTTATCTTTTAATGTTTTCCAACGGTCTGGTATAGCAGATTGCGAGGCGTAAGCCGAAGGATGACTGCTATACTTTGTTGGAAACTTTATTTCTTTGTTTCAAGCTATTGGCTCTTCAATGTCTTTTGGCAGCTGTCTTTTTATTTCAGAGAACTCAACCACTTTAAGTTCATAAACTAAGCTTTCAAGACTCTCAACTAAAATTTGATCAATGCCTTCTGGAATATCCATACCTGAATCGTTGTACTGCTTACAAGCAATCTCTATCAGTTCTCTAACTGTAATTTGACCTGTAGCATCCAGATAGATTTCTTGAGACCAAAAGTCAAATGTTATCATTGTTGGCTTTCCATCCACATTTTTAGGTAGATAAATTTCTTCTTTGTTCAGCCAACCCCAAGGATTTGTCCGGATAAAAAATAGATCTTTATTTTTATAATTCTGAATGAAATTTAATTCAGGCTTTGCAGGCTTTTGCTTTTTAAAGAGATTTCCCAGCATTTCTATAAATTTAATATTCTTTCCAACGGTATTCGTACATGAGGTTAGCAAGGCGTAGCCGCTTAGCTTATGTGCAGGGTTACCTGCTGGTTTTCTTATACTCCTTGATTAGGTATACCCCTGCAACTACTGGAATCAGTGTTATGAAAATTAAGCCAATTGAGCTTCCTAAATGAGCTTCAGAGAATCCATTTCTAAATAGAATAAGACCCAGTATGAGTCCTAAAATCACTAGTCCATAGCCCCATTGCATACTATTTTTTGCTTCCCATTTATTTTCTGATTCTTTATTTCTTTTTAGTCCTTTTATCAAAGCTAATTTCAATTCAGAATAATTGATGTAACTCGATGATGATATTTTAAATCTTATGTCATCACCAAACAAGACTAAGTCCTCCCATTCCATATGTGAAAGCTTATTTTTAAGGGTCGCATTTTCTTTTTCAATGGCAGAATAAGACTTAAATTTTTTTAATGTTATCACTTTTTTTGGTTTTCCAAACAAAGAATTTATAATCAATTCATTAGGAGTCACAATCAAGACATCAAAGTTTAAAGCACTATAAACACTATATGCTCCCAATAATAAAAAAGGAAGTCCGAAAATAAGGGATGCTAAATTTCCATTTAATACAATGTAAATTCCGCACATAGCAGCTCCAGCCCCTCCAATTAGACCTATAATGAATGTAGAAATTTTAATCTTTGACTTTAACACTATTAATTCTTTTAACTTGCAGGTAACGGTGTGGTACAGGCTGTGAACGAGGCGTAGCCGAGTATGGAGCCTGTGCAGGGTTACCCGAAGTAGTTCTATTCTTTTTCAAACACTACCAGGGTATGTTCTTCCCCTTCCAACTCTTCATCAATTATTTTAGAGATTGTCTTCCAGTCGCCACCTGCAAGACCAGCTCCGATAGCAGGGTATGCTATTCTTAATCCAGAGAAGGTCTCTTTTACTTTTCTGAATGCTGAACGTATAGCTTCATAATCTGCCTTTACCCCTTTACCTCTCCAGTCATACTGCGTGTAGGCATTTACAATTTTCAGTTTTTTACCGTTCACAGTTACTTCTGCGCTCCTGATGGAGCCAAGCTTTGACTTGTCGCCTTTGACTGTTGCTAAATCAGCCTTATACGCTTCAGGAAACTCTTGCTTTATAGTTTTAGCTATCCCTGCTCCCATAGTGCAAAAGCAATTACAGCCATGAATGATAAGGTCAAATTCATTTCTCAAAGCTTTCTTTACTAAGTCTCCTTTAACTGTTTTCATGAATTCTATTAAGGGTAACGTTACTCGTGCAGCCGATGGGCGAGGCGTAGCCAAGCATAAGGGCTGAACTTTGTTGTGCATCGATTTTCTTCAATAACAGTGCAATACAAAGAGCGTTTCTTCAGTATGTTTTAAAATTTCTCCAGATTTTGGATTTATATTAAGGATCTCTACATCAGAAGAGCACTTCTCTTCTTTGAGCGTATTTACTACTGCCCAATAGTACTTCTTTTCTTTAACATCATACTCTAAATACCTCCTCGGCTTCTCTTTTGCTACCTTTAAATTCTGCTTGTTTATAATACTATCAATTTGTTCAACACCTAACCAATCAGATTCTCTGCCTTCCATCAGAAAATCAGGGATTCTCTCCAAGTTAATTTTAGATTCTAAACTTAAATCAGATGTTAGAGGAACAGTAACAGTAGTAGGATGTGGAAATTCAGGATGTTTTAAAATAAACCTTATATTTTTCCCGTTCACAAAGTCACCTTTTGTTTTGCTGCCCCTGTTTATACTTCTCCAATTCTTTCTTCCTAATCTGGTTTTGTACTCGTAATCAGAATTTGGATCAAGCTCAAAGTATTTAAATAGCTCATCACCTACAGCCAATTTCAAATATGATTCAGCTTTTCCAATTACTTCCTTTGTCTGATAACTCTGTGATTTAACAGATCCAGAAAGAAAAGTTAACAACAATATAAATAGCAGCTTTTTCATCTTTCAATTGTTGCACAACGTGCTCGTGCTATAATGTGGGGAGGCGTAGCCGAACCTAAATTATGCACCTTGTTATGCAGTTTTATTCTTAGTTACACCTTCTTTTCTTTCAGATATTTCCCTTATTGCTGCTTCCAGTTTAGGTAAGTCGTTTTCGTTTGTTCTGAACTTAATTTCGTGAACTGTTCTTCCTTTGTGAAGAATCATCTTATCGTAGCTGAACTGGAAAAGCATATCAGCCTGCCACCAGATTTCTTTTTGGGTTTTGTCCTTGTCTTCTCTGATGACTTCTACTTTGTCCACATGATTCAAGTCATGTTCTTCTTTAAAAAGGAATGGTCTTAGAAAGTAGAACTTAGCTACTCCGTTTTCCAGATGTACCACGCTGTCGTAGTAGCTAACCCACACATGCAGTATAAGCCCTGAAAGGATACCCAAACCAATCGCTAATAGAGTATTTTCTAAGAAGTATTCAAATAGTAGAGTTAGAACAACTACTTTGAGAATCAAAGAATATGCATTAGCTGGTATACCTGTTTTTACCATTTCATAAATTCTAATACTGCATAACGGACTCGTGTAAAAAACGTGCTAGGCCGTCGGCCGTGGCATGATTTTTACACAATGTTAGGTGCTGATTTTTTACTTTTCATAAACAGTATCTATAGTACCGTCTTTCTTGTAGTAGGTTGAACGGACATACTCCCCATTCTCATATTCTGTCCTATAGTGTAAAGTCCCGTTATCATAATATACTTCGGAATGACCGTGAAGCAATCCATTGTCAGAGTACCTGTTTATTTCCCTAGCTTTCCCTTTCTTGAAGTAAGTCCAAATGCCAATTGGTTTTCCATTACGCAACTCACCCTTAACTTCTTCATTCACTACTTCCCCAGAATATGAGCTATACTTTTTTAAAAATTTCTTGTCTGCAATAACTTCCAAGCGGTTCGCTGGATTGGCATTTAGTAATTTGCTTCGTGAGCAAAGTCCCGTATAATATTTTCCTTTGTTGAATGATGAAAATATAATCCAAGCTTGACCGACTTTGAAATTCAATCCACACGATGCTCCGTCTAGCCCCGTTGTAACTGTTATTGTGTCAGCCTCTATATTCCCTTTATAAAACTTTTTGATTTTGAATCTGACTTTCTTTTCCCAAGCTTCTTTATTTTCAGTTATTGAAACCACTTCTCCCTTAAAAACTAATTCATACCAATTGTACTGCCGAAAGCTCATGTCCTTATAGTATTCGCACGAACATGCTTTAGCGTTGCTCCAAATGAATTGAAGGAATAATATGATTAAAACAGCTTTTATGAATTTCATTTTTATAATTTGCACCTAACGGCTCTGCTAAACGACGGCGAGGCCGTCGGCCGAAGGCTGGCGTTTAGGTTTTGTTGGCAAGCGAATTTCTTATACAGTAATTTCTATTAATCCAAAGACGACATTATCACCGTACTTTGCCTGTGCTTCTGCTTTATTTAAGAACTTAACCTTTATTACTTGTTCAGCTTTCAGCTTGCTTAGCTGGCTCCGTCTGTCTGTATAGTTAGCAGTAAGCTTTCCATTTATTGCAATTGGAATCTTATACTTGGTTCCAATCTGCTGTACCTGCTCATGTACTTGTCTGTAGATATAGTTCTCTATGTTGAGGTCAACGGACGATTTGACCATCACACATTGGCTGTTGCTGAAACCAAGCTTTTCTAACTTTTCTTGGCTTACCGCCTTTTCAAAATGAGCAAGCTTGTCGGGGGTACTCTCATTGGGAGATGAAATCAATCCATCAATCACATGGATGCAGTCTTTGTTATTCATGTTTACTTCCAATACTTTTTGGGAGTAAACAAGGGTACAGGCAGTGAAAATGAACGAACAGGTGATGAAGAATTTAATTTTCATAGTTAATTTTTTAATGATTTAATTGTTTGCCAACGTCTCGTGTATACCTTGTGCGAGGCCATCAGCCGAAGCATAGGGTATAAACCTTGTTGTGCTAAGCTTTGCTTTTTTAAGCGTCCGCCTGCATGTACACCCTTAAAGCTTCTTTAGTCTTTACATTCATTTCGACTGTAATCCTTGGTCCGAAACGAGTTTCCCCAGCAGGACGAAACTCAATTTGATAAATTTCTGGCTCTACAGAGGAATTACTGTAGCCAACTATTTCATATTCCTTTATTTCTGTCTGATTAAACGGGAAGCTATATAGGTCTGCTGGGAAATTCTTTTCTCTTTCTTTCTTGGGCTTCTTCATGTTCCTAACTGAACGATGGATAGCTTCAACTGCCGCTTGTGTTACATCCTTATCCCATGGATAATTTAGCTCTTGCTGGCTTTGATGAATGGCTGAATATTCAGAAGGATTCTTTTCATTCCCCACAGATGAGCAGGAAGAAACAGAGAGAATCATTATTGAAATGTAAATCAGCATTTTCATCAATTTAAGTTAAGCACAACGGTACTCGTGCAGCCGATGGGCGAGGCGGAGCCAACCATAAAGGCTGAACTTGGTTGTGCGGAGATATATTATTTTAATGCTTTGCTTAATTGAATATAATTTTCTGATTCAATGAAGTTAA